>JBGOTQ010000057.1:0-26024 GCA_041476565.1 Terriglobia bacterium
ACTGATTTCAATTTGCTTGATAGTGACAGGATTGTTGTTGATACCCAGAACACAGGCAGCTTCACAGGGGGCGGGGCATACCCAGCCGGTGAATTCAGGGAAGTTGTTGGTCTTGTGGAGAACCTCAATGGCTTCTTTCCAGCGGTTTTGATAAACCAGATCATTCCAGTCCGGGATAATATTCCCCAGCGGACAGCCGGTGTGGCAAAAAGGGATCCCGCAATCCATGCAGCGGGCTCCCTGGGCCTGGACCAGTTCATCCTTGGGATCCGTGTATACCTGGCGCCAGTCACCAATTCGCTCTTCTACAGGCCGTCTAGGAGCATTTTCTCGGTCGATTTCCAGGAATCCAGTGACTTTGCCCATGGAGTTCCCCTACAACTGGACCTTTACGGATTCCTGCTCCAATTGTGCCGCCTGGATCCGTTCCTGCTCCAATTGCATCAAAGACCTTCGATAGTCTTTGGGCATGACTTTGACGAACTTTGGAAGCAGAGTATCCCACTCTGCGAGCACCCGCCGGCCCGGGGTGCTTTCCGTAAACAGAGCATGGCGTTCCAAGAGGGTTCTAAGCGTGGCAATGTCTTCCACTGAAGTTACCTGCTCCAGATCGACCATAGCCGGATTGCACAGCGAGGGGAATACCCCCTGCTCATCCAGGATGAAGGCGACACCTCCACTCATACCGGCAGCAAAGTTCCTGCCTGTCTTTCCCAACACCACAACCACACCGCCCGTCATATATTCGCAGCCGTGGTCGCCCACTCCTTCTACCACGGCGTGAGCCCCACTGTTGCGGACTGCAAATCGTTCGCCCGCGATTCCCCTGAAATATGCTTCCCCTCCGGTAGCCCCGTAGAGAACCGTGTTGCCGACCAGGATATTTTCCTCAGGAATAAAAGTGCATTTCCGGGGGGGATAGACAATCATTTTTCCGCCGGACAATCCTTTCCCCACATAGTCATTGGCATCGCCCTCCAGAATCAACGTAACGCCATGGGCCAGGAACGCACCAAAACTCTGACCTGCGGAACCTGAGAACTTGATGGAGATAGTGTCTTCGGGCAGTCCCTTGCCTCCGTAACGCTTTGCGATTTCACCGCTCAACATAGAGCCTACAGTCCGTTGCGTATTGCGGATTGGAATGTCCAGATTGATTGGACTTAAATGGCCCAGAGCCGGACGACACCACTCGATCAATTGCCGATCCAAAACTCCTTCAATCCCGTGATCCTGGCTTCGAATATGCCGGATGGCGATGCGGGAAGGGGCATGAGGCTTGTGCAGGATATTGCAGAGATCTATCCCGCTGGCTTTCCAGTGGTCGATGGCCTCTTCGACATCCAGCATCTCCACATGGCCGACCAGGTCTTCTACACTGCGGAAACCCAGTTCCGCCATAATTTCACGAAGCTCTTCAGCCACGAAGAAAAAGTAGTTGATTACGTGCTCAGGTTTTCCGGCAAACTTCTTTCGAAGAACCGGGTCCTGGGTCGCAACACCGACAGGGCAGGTGTTCAAGTGGCATTTGCGCATCATGATGCAACCCGATGCCACCAGAGGAGCTGTGGCAAATCCGAATTCTTCGGCCCCCAGCAGCGCAGCGACAGCCACGTCTCTTCCCGTTTTCAGCTGCCCGTCGGTCTGGACAACGATCCGCCCCCGCAGATCATTCATAACCAGCACCTGTTGAGTTTCTGCCAGTCCGAGTTCCCAGGGTGTGCCGGCATGTTTGATGGACGTGAGAGGAGACGCCCCAGTGCCGCCGTCATGGCCGCTGATCAAAACTACGTCGGCATGAGCTTTGGCTACGCCAGCTGCTACTGTTCCCACACCGACTTCTGCAACCAGCTTGACTGAGATCCTGGCCTGGGGATTGACATTCTTTAAGTCGAAGATCAGCTGAGCCAGGTCTTCGATTGAGTAGATGTCATGGTGAGGAGGAGGTGATATCAATGTTACTCCCGGAGTAGAGTACCGGACCTTTGCAATCACCTTATCTACTTTGTGCCCGGGCAACTGTCCACCTTCTCCTGGCTTGGCTCCCTGGGCCATCTTGATCTGGAGATCATCCGCATTCACCAGGTATTCTGTTGTGACCCCAAACCGCGCAGAGGCCACCTGTTTAATTGCGCTTCGCCTCCAATCTCCATTGGCGTCTCTGCGGAAGCGCTCGGGATCTTCACCCCCCTCACCCGTATTACTCTTGCCCCCGATTCGGTTCATCGCAATGGCCAGATTCTCATGGGCTTCTCTGCTGATGGAACCAAAGGACATGGCTCCCGTGGTAAACCTCTTGACAATATCCTTAGCGGGTTCGACATCTTCAAGGGAGATAGGACTTCCCTTCTTGAACTTGAATAACCCGCGAAGGGTGCAAAGATTCTTGCTCTGGTCGTTGATGAGCCTGGCGTATTGCTTGTAAGTCTGATAGCTTCCCTGGCGGACAGCATGCTGGAGATTGGCAATGGATTCGGGGTTGAACAAATGGAATTCACCCTCACGCCGCCACTGGTATTGCCCGCCCAGGTCAAGAGGGCGATTTTCCTCGCGACGATCCGGGAATGCCGACTGGTGTCGCAACAGGGCTTCGCGGGCGATCGTCTCAATTCCAACTCCCTCCACTCGTGAAGCAGTTCCCGTGAAATAGCGTTCAACCAGCACACTGTTGAGACCTATCGCCTCGAAGATCTGAGCGCCCCGGTAACTCTGGATGGTAGAAATTCCCATCTTGGCGATTACCTTCAACAGTGCCTTGTCAATAGACTTGGTGTAGTTCTTGTGAGCCTTATCTACTGTGACTTCCTCCGGAAACAACCCTTGCTGAACCATGTCAGTCAAAGTCTCGAAGGACAGATAAGGGTTGACGGCGCCGGCTCCGTATCCGATCAACAAGGCAAAGTGCATGGTTTCACGGGCCTCCCCCGTCTCCACGACTAACCCGGCCTTGGTTCGGATTCCTTCCCGAACCAGGTGATGGTGGACTCCGGAGGTTGCCAGAAGACTTGGGATCGGGGCCTGATCACGATCCACCGAACGATCTGACAAAATCAGGATGCTATACCCTTCGTGGATCGCCCAGGAGGCTTTCTGGCACAGTTCCTCCATAGCGCGCTCCAGGCCCTTTTCGCCTTCGGCAACCGGGAACAACGTGGGCAAAGTTACAGACCGGAAGCCGCCGACTGAAATCCGGCGTATCTTCTCTAGATCGGAACTAGTCAGAATCGGCGTCGATAAATGAACCATGTGGCAGTGTTCAGGGGTCTCAGCCAGCAGGTTTTGCTCACTCCCCAGGTAAGTGTCGAGCGACATGACGAGTTCTTCGCGGATCGAGTCAATGGGAGGATTGGTGACCTGCGCGAACAACTGCTTGAAATAGTTGTAAAGCAGCTGAGCGCGATTGGAAAGTACGGCCAGCGGTGTGTCCGTCCCCATTGAGCCGACCGCCTCTTCCCCGTCCTTGGCCATTGGCGTCATCAAGAGCCGCAAATCCTCGACCGTGTAACCGAATGCCTTTTGACGAGTTAAGAGGGTTTCGGAGTTCAGGGATTCAGCCGTTTCAGGCTGAGGCAAGTCCTTCAACCGGATCCGGCCAGCCTCAAGCCACTGCCGGTAGGGCTTTCGTTGGACAATCTGCTGCTTCACTTCGGAGTCATCAACGATTCGGCCCTGGACTGTGTCGACCAGGAATATCCTTCCAGGCTGGAGCCGTCCCTTATAAGCAATCTCCTCAGGGCGAATATCCAGGACCCCTACTTCCGATGCCATGATCACCCGATTGTCTTTAGTCAGGACATATCGGGCCGGACGAAGGCCGTTCCGGTCCAAAACGGCTCCAATGCTTTTCCCGTCCGTAAACGCAATGGTAGCAGGCCCATCCCACGGCTCCATCATGCAAGCGTGATACTCATAGAATGCTCGTTTTTCGGAGGCCATCTCAACGCTCCCGCTCCAGGCTTCGGGGATCAGCATCATGATGGCGTGAGGCAAGGATCGTCCGCCGGCCAACAGGAATTCCATGGCATTGTCGATGGTGGCGCTATCGCTGCCGGTTTCAGTCACGACAGGAAAGAGCTTCTGGAGGTCGTCGCCGAACAGTTCTGAAGCCAGAGTCTCCGTTCTTGCCCTCATCCAATTGCGGTTTCCCCGCAAGGCATTGATCTCGCCATTGTGAGCCAGATAGCGAAACGGGTGGGCCAACTTCCAGGAAGGAAAGGTATTGGTGCTGAATCGGGAATGAACCAACGCCAAGGCACTTCGAATTGATGAGTCTTTGAGGTCAAGATAGTACTGATCGATCTGGCGGGCCGTCAGCTGACCTTTGTAGACAATAGTGACCGAGGACAGGCTAGGTACATAGAAGTAGTGTGCATCCTCGATCCCCATGCGGTCCACTGTCAAAGCAGTCAGGCGCCGAATAACGTAGAGCTTTCTTTCAAAATCAGCCTCGCTCTTAAGCCGGGGATTCTTCGCAATGAAAACCTGACGGATCACCGGCTCAGCCTGGTGGGCCACACTCCCGATCGCCGAACTGTCCACGGGAACCTCGCGCCATCCGAGCACCTCGTGACCCTCTTTCCGCACAATCCATTCCAACACCTCTTCGCATTGCTGACGATGCCTGGGGTTGGGAGGCAGAAAAACCATCCCTACGGCATATTCCCCCGGGGGAGGCAATTTCAATCCAGTCTTACGGCACTCTCGATCCAGGAACTCATGGGGAATTTGTAGCAAGATCCCGGCGCCGTCACCGGATTCAGGGTCGCAGCCACAGGCTCCCCGATGATTCAAGTTCCAAAGGATTTCCAGAGCCTGCCGGATAATGTGATTGGAGCGGGTGCCGTCCACGTTCACGACAAAACCGACACCACAACTGTCCTTTTCATTCAGGGGATCATATAGACCCTGTTTGAGCGGCAGGCCATCGCTACGGAACATCATTCAACTCCTCGATTCCAACCCAAATCCGGAACCCCCGACTACCCGTTCAACAAGCCCAAATTTCGTGCCAGCACCCCGTCAACGACATCGGATGCCGTTTGGGGTGCGGGGGCGTTTTCCCTCTGATGAGAGGAGATTGCTGCTCTCAACGCTTGGCCTCCGGGGATCAGGTCAAAACTGTAGTACCATTACCCAAGCGAAACTGGGCGGGAAAGATCGGCAGCAGAGTATCGCACTCCACAGGAAGGAACACCTGGAACTTCACCTGTTTTGCCCTTTCTCTCACTCTTGTTTTCGACCGGAAGAAACATCAAGATTCTAATAAATCTCAGCCATTAATATAAATACATATTTTTTATAATATCCATAAGAAATCCTTATGCCTTCTGCATGCCTCTTCGATTGATCGAAGGACTGATTTCAAGTGTACTTCAGGAGCTCATTTTCGCAAGAGCCCTCCATTTCCCATGAGCACTGTGTGGCATGAATACGACAAGCCTCGAGGGCTCCGGAGATTTTCAAGAGAGTGCCGCATGACCTTTTTCAAGTTCACCACCGCGGATGAAAATGGCAGGGGTAGCCACGATGAATTCGTACTCTGAATTCATCGTGGGCTTCTCATATGTGGCCAAAAGCCCACGACAAACAAAAGCGGTTTGTCGTGGCTACCAAAACTCGCATTTTCATAAAAGATTCTTTTCCCGTGACTCGAGACGGATTCGCCTGGCCTATCGGGTGTGGGGTTCTTCCAGGTAAGTATAACCGTGGAGGCCGGATTCGTAAAATCTCAGCAATAGAGCCGACTCCTCGAGGGTGATCTTCTTCTCTCGCACAGCCCGCTCTACATCCCGGCGCATTAAGGCGGCCAGTTCATCGGCATTGTACTGGACATAGTTCAACACTTCACGGACCGTGTCTCCTTTGACCACATGGTCGATGCTGACTTCGCCGTCTTCTTCCAGACTGACATGAACGGCGTTTGTATCACCGAGCAGGTTGTGAAGGTCCCCAAGGATCTCCTGGTACGCACCGACCAGGAAAACCGCCAAGTGGTAATCTGATCCATTGAAAGGATGAAGCGGGAGCACTTTCTTGACATCATGGAGGTCAATGAACCGGTCGACCTTGCCATCGGAATCGCAGGTAATATCAGCCAAAATCCCGCGCCGGGTCGGTTCTTCATCCAGCCGGTGGATAGGTGTGATGGGGAATAACTGTCGGATTGCCCAACTGTCCGGCATGGACTGGAAAATGGAGTAATTGCAGAAGTAAGTGTCAGAAAGGAGGCTTTCTAGATTGTCGAGTTCATCGGGAATATACTCCAGTTCATGCACCAGCCTCAAGACCTTGCTGCAGATGGACCAGTAAAGGCTCTCTGTTACGCTTCGCTGCTCGAGTGACATGTAACCCAGGTTGAACAAACTGGTGGCATCAAGTCGCAGTTGAACGGTGTCATGGTAGGATTCCAGGAGATTCTTCTTGTTGATGTTCTTTTCAATCCAGAAGAGGTCGGTCAGCGGCTGGGGGGAGTCTTTGGGAAGAGAATCAGGTGTCTTGAAATCGTCGAATCGAGCGACCCCCAGGACATTGAACACCAAAACGCTGTGATAGGCGACCACGGCCCTTCCGGATTCGGAGATGATGTTGGGATGAGCGACCTCAGCCTCGTCGCAGACGGTCTTGATGCGAAAGACAATATCGTTGGCGTATTCCTGCAGTGTGTAGTTGACTGATGATTCCCAGTTTGATTGCGATCCGTCGTAATCGATTCCCATGCCGCCACCCACGTCCATGTATTCGAGCCCTGCCCCTGCCTTGACCAATTCCACGTAGACTCGGGCGGCTTCGGTAACCACCTCTTTGATCTTGCGGATGTTAGTGACCTGACTGCCCATGTGGAAATGCAGCAACTTGAGGCAGTCTTCCATTTGTCTCTCGCGCAGAAAATCCAGGGCTGCCAGGAGTTCAGTCATTGTCAGGCCAAACTTGGAACGGACTCCGGCAGACGATTCCCATCTGCCGGAGCCGCGGCTGGCAAGCTTAACGCGAACCCCCAGCTTCGGCTTGACCGCCAGATTCTCCGCGTATTTGGCGATCAGCTCCAGTTCGGTGAACTTTTCTACGACCGGGATTATGTTCTTCCCGATCTTTTGCGCCAAGATCACCATCTCGATGAATTCGTCGTCTTTGAAGCCGTTGCAGACAATCGGCACATCCATGCCGTGGGTGATAGCCAGCACCGCCAGCAGTTCGGGTTTGGACCCAGCCTCCAGTCCGAAATTATAGGCTCGCCCAAAATCCAGGATCTCCTCAACCACATGCCGTTGCTGGTTGACCTTAATAGGGTAAACGCAGCTGTATTTTCCTTTGTATTCGAATTCGCAAATAGCCGATTGAAAAGCGTCATGAATGTCTTTGACGCGGTGCTTGAGTATGTCGGTAAAACGGACAAGAATCGGTAAATAGATTCCTCGGGTTTGCAGTTGGTCGACCAGTTCCTTCAGGTCGATTGATCGGTCCGGACGCTTGTCAGGATGGACTGAGATATGCCCCTTCTCATTGATGGAAAAGTAATCTTTCCCCCAGTTCTTGATGTTGTAGCCCTCAAAGGAATCTTGGATGGTCCACTTTTCCATTTGGTCAGTACCCCTGATCTTCCCGAGAATGTCTATTCAATATGCCAGTCTCCAGTGAAGACAAAGCTTTCCCCCTTGACTGCTATCATTTAAGACAGGAATGGCCCCTTCAGCAACCAAAAACAATGAGGTGTCTGCAGAAAATTAGAAGCGGGCAAAACTCCCAACCCCGGCGACGGCTCCGGTGACGGCAGCTGTTACAACCGAGACTACGATGATCACCAAAGCAGAAACGATCATATAAGGAATCACTTTGTCTGGCGGAGTCTGCATCACCCCGGGAAGGCCCAGGTAATAAAGGTAAATGGCGTAGATCCCGGCAATCAGTATTAACGCTGAGAGAGGAGGATAGAGGGCGAGGACCCCCGCCAGCCAGACTGGTGTGCTCGCATAAGCTACCATCTTCAAGGCTTGCACCAAGTCTCCCCGGGATTGGAAAGTCGGCGCCAGCTTTTCGACAATGAAGGCAGCCACAAAGGTAGAGACCAGGGAGAGTACGTAGCCGACAATCAGGTGAACCAGACCAGCGCCAAAGCTGATTCTCAAATATCCCGCCAGGAAGGTGGGAACCCCAATGAAGGTCAACCCCACAAATCGGCAGATGGCGGGAATTGCAGCCAACAGGATGATGTACTCCTTGTAAAGGGTGGGCACATCAGTTGGCTCGGAAGCAATGACACCCCATTCTTCTTTAGGTTTAGTCAAGATGTTGGTGACTCTCTGTTGAAGATCCATGGCTGGACTCCTTAGTGTGACGGCTCAGTCAAGTCTGAAAAGTCTTTGCAAAAATGGATTGAAAGATTTTGGAGTGACCGGTGAAAGTAAACCACTTCCGAATTGGAAATGCAATGCATTTGACGGGTACATTTCAAATTGGCGGCTTGATTTCCGTTCCGATTCCAAGTTAGAGTCAAATCCATGTGGAAAGAAGGAATGCGTCTGGCAGCAATTGCCGATGACCTGACCGGCAGTTGCGATACTGCGGTACAGTTTTCCCGGTACGGATTGAAGAGCCTGGTTTCCCATCTCCCTGCAGTCGTAGCTGAGAGTTCCACGCCCATCTTTGTACTTAATACAGATTCGCGAAAGCAACGGGCTGCTGCTGCCATGCAGGTTGTCTGCGAATCAGCGAGGGAGCTCCTAGCCTCAGGTCGGTCGGTCTTTTATAAGAAGATAGACTCAACTCTCAAAGGGAATTGGGTGGCTGAAGTCGTCGGTGTGTTTAAAATTGCCCACCCCTCTCTGGTTTTTGTAGCCCCGGCATTTCCGGAGTGGGGAAGGACGACAGTGGACGGAGTCCAGCTCCTTAATGGGACTCCAGTCTCTGAAACCGGGCTGGCGCGCAGAAAGACGCAATGGAATCCAAAGTTGTCGCCGGGGTCTGACCTGGTCGCTTTGCTCCAGGAGCAGTTGGGAAAGCGAGTCCATCTTATCAACGGCTCCATCAGCCACAAGGCTCCGCAGCGGATTGAACAGGCCATCGAAATGGTCCGTTCCCGGGGAGCCCGATTCATCGTATTTGACGCAACTTCCGACAATGACCTGAGAAACATCTGCCTGGGAGGCTGTCGGCTGGAAGATGAAGTGCTCTGGGTCGGATCTGCAGGCCTGGCCCGATTCCTCCCTCTAGGATGGGGACTTCAGCTCGTCTCTCAGCCCACCTTGGCAGCCCGATCCGGAAAGGCAGCTCTCTTGATCAATGGCAGTCTGCATCCGGCAAATGGGCTTCAACTGGAATTTCTGGCAGGAAACAGGTCGATTCACTTCCTCACCTTGGTGGACGGCGATCAAGCGGCTTTGGCCAGAACACAACTGAAGCTGGACAGGGCCATGGATGCCCTCGAAAGCGGTGTGGATGTCGCCATTAGCCTGCGCCCCAATAGGGGCATCCAGTCACTGGCCCAGCTGCAGCGCATGCACGTTGTCCTCCAGTGGTGCTCGAGCGAGTTGATTCGACGAAACCTCGTTGGAGGAACTGTGATTGTCGGCGGCGAGACGGCAGTAAAGATCTATCGGGAGGTTGGCGCCAATGGTATCCATGTCGAAGGAGAAGTCCATCCGGGTGTTCCGATCGGGTTCTGGGCAGGTGGACTTCTGGACAGGCAGCCCGTCATCACCAAAGCCGGAGGGTTTGGTCACCAGGACACCCTGTTGCGGGCCGTGGAGTTCCTGCGAAATGGCAAGATTGCCGGCAAATAACGAGGCACCCCTGTCAGGCTCGTATCACCCGTCCTCGGAATCTCCAGCAACCAAGGACAACGGCGAATCCCCTTGGGGCGATCAGACTTCATTTCTATCTGGCGGTATAGTTATAGTACGAGAGGGCTAGGCTCATGAGGAAACCAAGAATTGGAATCACACTGGGAGATGTCGCAGGGATCGGGCCGGAAGTCGCTGTCAAGGCTGTGATGTCTTCCCGGGTCTGGCAATGTTGTACGCCAATTTTGATAGGAGAATCTTCGGTAGTCAGCCATTATGCCCATCACTTGGTTCCAAACCGGGAACTTAGGCTGATTGAGGACCCGTCAGAATCGGTTTGCGGACCCCCCGAAATTTTCCTTATCGACTTGGAAAACATAAACTTCTCGAAGATTCTCCTGGGCCGCGTCAGCCGGGAGTGCGGCCTGGCCGGATTGGAATTTATCCGGCGGGCAGTAGACTTATGTCTGCATAAGCGGCTCGATGCCATGGTAACCGGACCGATCCATAAGGAAGCCGCTCAATTGGCTGGTATTGGAGTCCCCGGGCATACCGAATATTTGGCCGCATTGTGCCGAGTCTCTGAAGTCCGAATGCTGCTGGTGGTCAATCACCTCCGCGCGATGCACCTCACGACCCATCTGAGCTTGTGCGACGCGCTAAAATTCGTGAAAAAGCAGCGTATCCTGGAGACCATTCGCTATGGTGTCAAAGCTCTAGAACAACTTCAGGTGGCAAAGGGGAGAATTGCGGTTGCGGCTCTGAATCCGCATGCTGGAGAAGGAGGGCTCTTCGGCAACGAGGAGATCCACGAAATTGCGCCCGCCGTTCAGGAGGCACAACAACTGGGGCTAAACGTCAGCGGACCTGTTCCTCCCGACACGGTTTTCTACCGGATGGAGCGAGGGGAGTTTGACCTTGTGATCGCCATGTACCACGACCAGGGACATATTCCGCTAAAGCTCATCGGGTTTGACCGTGGAGTCAATATCACAATTGGCTTGCCCATCATTCGCACTTCGGTTGACCACGGGACAGCCTTCGATATTGCTGGAAAGATGGTGGCTAGCCCGGACAGCATGATCCAGGCGATCGAACTGGCTTCGGTCATGGTCCAATCCGGACACTCCTACTGAAAGCGTGCTGCCAAATCTCCGCTTGCGGTGAAGGCAAGCTCTCCCAGTGGTTCGATGACCCGAAGGTGAGTCCTGCTTTGAATTTCGTCGAGGTAGGATTCTGAGGCGATGAGATCATCCAGTTTGAGAGTGTTCTTGATCCATACCAGCCGGCAGGATTCGGCACTGGTCACACCGGAGGTAGAAATTGCCGTCTCGACAGCTTCCTGGTCGGTAGCACACGTCAAAGGGATCCGGGAACCCTCGATGTTTGTGCTGGTGATGGCGTTTATGTATGTGGGCTTGAAGTCGATTTTGTCTACCAACCTGCGCGTGACAATATCGGCCAGCCCAACGCCAGTTGCGTTGCCATAAGTATCTGAAGACAAGTCTCTTATCACGATTCGATTGAAGCGCGGTCTGATGGGGGGCCTTTCCCACTGGGACACTGTCCTCCCGACTACGTTGGTGTCAATGCCGGTCCCGCTGATATTCTTGCCCATTTCGTCGACGATCAGGACATCCCCGGAATCGAAGGGAATTCGTGCTAGAGAAGCTCTGGCTTGGCGCAGGAGTTGTTTCTCATGGGTGGTGATTTCGGACGGGAGCATAGCTTCGATAATTGCGGTCTGGTCATATGCGTTCTCAACGATCCCCAGGGCAAAAAGGATCTTGCACTGTTGGAGGACCACCGATGCCACACTGGTGATCACGGTGTAATAGCCATACTGAATGTTGGCCCGATGGTAGTGCATCGCCCCCTGGTGCTTCCCTAGACCGATGGCCATCATTTTGGTGGTCCCGCTCTCGATCTCGCCATCAAAGTCCGTATGGGGCTTGATGCGATTCACGACCACAATATGGTCGGCCGAAAGAGCCAATCTATCTACAAACACGGGGATCCCTTGAGGGGTTTTCCCAATTTGCGTTGTCTCCATGGTTGCCCGAATCGGGACAGCCATTGACGTTTCCGTGATCCCATAGCGTTCCAATACGGAGATTTGTCCTTCAGCCGTCGCTCCTCCGTGGCTTCCCATTGCCGGAACAATGAAGGGAAGAGCTTTGTGTGCCCGGAGTTCGTCTACCACGCTCTTGATAATGGTGGCAATGTTGGCAACTCCCCGACTGCCGGCGGTCACTGCCACGCTATCTCCCGGCTTCAAACGAGTTGACAGGTCAAGCCGGGAGATTTCTCGGCGTACCTGTCCGGGGATGTTGGTAATATGGGTCGCGTCAAAATTCTGTTGAAGTCTAAAGATTTTGGGATAAGGCATAGGGGCAGTCCTTTAACTCAATGGAAAACTCATATGGCACTACACTCTCCTAGCCTAGACCACCTGCTCCGCTAAGCCCATTGCAGTCTAACACAATTACATCCATGTCGGAGAGAATCGCCTCGACAGAGCGACGGCGGTCGCGCAGCGCGGCATCCACCTGTAAGTGCGCATTTTCATCCAAATGCCCCACGACCTTCTCAAGTTCACCAGCGCGGATGAGAATGGCCGGGGTAGCCACGATGAATTCGTACTTTGAATTCATCGTGGGCTTCTCATATGTGGTCAAAAGCCCACGACAAACCAATAGCGGTTTGTCGTGGCTACCAAAACTCGCATCTTCACGAAAGTTCTTCATGTCTCTTTCAGGGGCGCGACGCCGTGTGAATATGAGGTTGTGACGACCTATGTGATCTTGGTTGCAGGATCCAGCGGGTCATACTCGTCCTCGTTCTCGTTGTCGAACTCGGAACGATCCTCGTCGGGGACGAGCACGACGACGAGTAAGATTTTCTAGACAGAGAATGTCTGAAATGCGGTCGAATTTCTGATGGTTGCGTCTATGGGCCTAAAGGCCTCTTAGGGGGCAGGTTCAGCATATCAAGGAAAGCTTGGCGGTCCTGAGGGTCCATTCTCTGCCAGAAAGGCATTCTGTTGAGGATTCGCTCTCTCTGTTCGGGCGGCAGCCGGCGCAGTCGCTCGGTGCGTTGCAGAATTCGCTGGCGCCTCTCCGGAGGCATGTTTTCCCAGCGTCGTTGGAATCTCAACAACCGCTGCCGTTGCTCCGGAGTGAGCTTCTGAAAGAACTCGTTGCGGCGGCGCAGCCGTTCTTTCTCGTTTTCCGGAAGGCCCTGAAATTCTCTCAATCGTTCCCGCAGTCTTTCCTGCTCTTCGGGTGGGAGCTGTTTGAATCGTTCGTATTTCTCGCGAAGTTTCTTACGCTCCTCCGGACTCAGGTTTCGGTTCTGATGGGTGGGGCCGGGTTTGGTATCCGGTTTTCCAGACGGGTTGGGGTGAGCTGTGTTTGGGCCCGGATCTTTGATTTGGCCACCCGCACCTTGTTTGTTTCTCCCTTGAGCCAGAGTACTACTTGGACTCAGCAGGACCCCAGAAACGCAGCCCAGCATTACCAACATCCAACACAAAGGTCTCAACCTGTAACCCATCAATTTGTTTCCGTGGACGATTCCAGACTTGCTTTTGAATCCGCCAGGTCAAGATTCTTGATGGTGTCGTAATTCTCCAGCAAATCGATGTTCTCAACCACGGCCCGGTCCTGATCAGGGATCACTTGCTCCACTCCTGCAGGCGTTTGCACTGTCTTTGACTCGAGAGTTGAATCAGGGTGTTGATCTGAAGTTGGCGTCACTTCTCGGGCAACCTCAGTGGGAAACCCGGAGCCGAGGTACTTCTCCTGAACTCGGATGACATCTTCGAGAGTCTTCAGCCTTGCCGCCTGTTGATGGCGGATGCCTATCCATACCGATACCGTCGCCAGAAAGAGAAAAGCAAAACTGAAAACATAGGGTTGCTTCAGCAGTTGGAAAAAGCCGGAATGCCAGGATTGTCGCGCGAGATCATCAAGGCGGACATTTAGTTTCTGGTCGAAATAAGGAGAAGAGGCAATCTCTCCGAAGCGGTCCAATTCCGCATCCACCAGCTTTAAGCTTTCCAGGAATGATCTGCATTCGAGGCAAGCCTCCAGATGATGCCTGAACTCGATCTTCAAGCCTTCGGGAAGTCTATTGTGCTGATATTCCAAAAGGTTGTCCTGAATTTTCCGGCAATCCATGGTATCTACTCCGTCAATCCACCGCATGATGCGGGCAGCTAAAGTTCTCCTCTAGACCGACACCACTGAAACCAGCCTTTCCCTCAGGGTAGTGTAAGCCCTGAATATTAAGGACTTCACGGCTGGCTCGGAGCATTTCAGCACTGTAGCAGCTTCTTTCAGAGAAAGACCCTGGTACTTGGTAAGAACCAGTGCCAACCGCTGCTGATCCGGGAGGCCAGCTACAGCCTTTCGAATCATCCGGACCCGCTCCTGTTCAATCAACTGCTCTTCAACAAGGACATTCTGGTCCGCTAGATCAATCCGGGAGGTGTCGGCTTCTTTCTCAGGATCGCCATCGATCGACACCGAAGCTCGATTCCTTTGATCCCGGATAAAATTCAGTGATGCATTGCTGGCAATCCGGTAGAGCCATGTCGAGAATTCGGCTTTCGGTTCATATCGGGGAGCTGACTGAAATACCTTGAGAAAGACCTCATGGGCCAGGTCTTCGGATGCAGCTTCGTTGCAGGTGAAACGAAAAATGAAATTGATCAAGGATTTGCGGTAACGCTGGACCAGTGCATTGAAGGCCTCTCGGTCTCCCCGCTTGACTCGCAACATTAGGTCTACATCCGAGTTGTCGCCTGCCATGGCCTCAACCCTCTTAACCCGCCACCTTACAAAAAGTTGCGAAAAAAATCAGCCGCTCAACTACATTATCGGAGGGAGGAGGTAAAAGTTCACTTGGACCCCCAATTCAGGGTTTCCTGCCTGCGCCGCTTCTATTGGTCAGTGAGGCTTTGGCAAAGCCTCAACCTTACGCAACGGTTTCTGGAGTCTTCACAGCTTCTCGGGAAATGTGCAGGAAATAGGTGCAACACTAAGTGCGACAGGTCAAGAGGTTATTGATGATGAACAGTCCCGAAGGGGCTACGGAGAGTCTCCGGCCAGTCAGTCCCCCAGACATATCCCCAACCCTCGAGCCGTCAACACCAGGTTGGAATCGAGGGCGACATGGTTATACGTGGAGACTATCTCCTTTAAGGGCAGAGCCACAATATTGGGGTGCCGGTAGGCCACCATGTAGCCATATTTCTGCTCCTTAACCAGGTCAACTGCGGCCACACCAAATTGCGAAGCAAGGATACGGTCAAAAGCACAGGGGCTTCCACCGCGCTGCAGATGGCCCAGGACAGTAACGCGAGCGTCGAGGTCGGGTATTTTCTCTTTGATCTGTTCTACCAGGAGGCGCCCTATGCCGCCCAGAACCCTGTTCTGGTAGCCCACTTCGTCGCTTTTGCTGGACACCACATCACCCCCGATCGCACAGGCCCCCTCCGCAACGACCACGATGACGTGACCCCGTCCGCGACGAGTTCTCTCGTCAATCTTGCTGATGATGCTCTCAACATGATAGGGGATCTCCGGAATGAGGGCCACATGAGCGCCACCAGCAATGGCTGTGCCCAGAGCAATCCAGCCTGCATCTCGACCCATGACTTCCAGGACCATCATACGCTTGTGACTCTCGGCGGTGGTCACCAGCTTGTCGACAGCGTCAGTGGCAATCTCCAGGGCAGTCTGGTAACCGAAGGTAAAATCGGTGGCAGCGAGGTCATTGTCAATCGTCTTGGGTACTCCGATGATGTTCAGTCCCTTCTCGAAGAGCTTTTGCGAGATTCTTTGAGAGCCGTCGCCCCCGATATTGATGACAGCCTCAATGCCTTGATACTGTAAACGACGAATCATTTCATCGGAGCGGTCTTCATAGGTGTAAGTTCCATCAGAGTGCAACAACGGCCATTCGAACGGACCCCCACGGTTGGTAGTTCCAATAATAGTCCCGCCACGCTGATGGATGCCTGATACCGACTCGAAGTCGAGAATGCGGAGTTCCATGGGTTCCATTAACACTCCATTGAAGGCATCAATGCTTCCTACAACTTCCCAGTTATATTCCCCCGTGGCTTTTCTGACAATAGCTCGAATTACCGCATTAAGACCCGGGCAGTCGCCTCCCCCTGTGGCAACCAGTATTCTCTTTCTTCGTTTCATCCTTGATTCCCCCTCAGGAAAGCGTCGATCTGCAGGACACCGGTTAGCTTATCAATTCTACCAAGGACACGTATTCTACATCATCCCGGGGACAATCAATCAACCAAAGACGGGTTAAGGATAATTTGCTCGATTAGGCAACGGGAGGTAAGATTTCAGAGAAATCAATAGATCATTCTCTTTGCCTCCTCAGGGACTGATTAGAGCCCTCATGAACGGGACGCTCTCTTTGCTCACGTTCTGGTCGTCAAATGGGGTGGTATCACCGTGAGGTACATGAAGGAGCAGGGAGGCAGGGACTAAGGGAGCTTATCTACAGGAGGCGAGATTATGACGGAGTTGGCCAGGAAAAGCTGTGTTCCCTGCCGGGGGGGAGTTCTGCCCTTGAGAGGGACCTCAATCAAACCGCTGCTTGAGCAGCTGAACGGATGGACCACCGTGGAAGACCACCATCTGACCAAGACCTTCAAGTTTCCGGACTTCGCTGGTGCGCTCAAATTTGTCAACCAGGTGGGAGAGATTGCGGAGCGCGAGGATCACCATCCGGACATTTACCTGGCCTGGGGCAAGGCCAGGGTTGATATCTGGACTCACAAGATCGATGGGTTGACGGAGAGTGATTTCATCCTGGCGGCCAAAATCGATACGGTCCCAGTTACAACTCCAACTCCAGCCCGATAGGACAATGGTCTGAACCCATCACCTCGGGACAGATCCAGGCATTGTTCACTTTGGGGGCCAGGTCCTGGCTGACAAAGAAATAGTCAAGCCGCCAGCCTACGTTCCGCTCTCGGGCACGGGTCATCATGTCCCACCAGGTGTACTGGGAAGGGTCCTGATTGAAAAGGCGAAACGTGTCCACATAACCAAGACGGACCAACCCGTCCATCCACTCCCGCTCTATAGGGAGAAATCCTGAAACGGTTTTATTCTCTTTAGGTCGGGCCAGGTCAATTTCCTTATGGGCCGTGTTGTAGTCTCCGCAAATTACCAGCCGTTTGCCTTCCTTGCATAGATCTTGCCAGTGTTGAAAAATCGCACGATAGAACTCCAATTTATAGTCAAGACGAACTTGGTCTCTCTTGCCGTTGGGGAAATAAACGTTGAACAGTATGAATTCCGGAAATTCTGTGATCAGGACTCGTCCTTCGCTATCGAATTCGGGAATTCCAAATCCGTGTTTGACTGAGAGGGGCTTACGCCGGGTGTAGGTCGCTACCCCGCTGTAGCCCTTTCGTTCGGCACTCGACCAGTGACTCTCATAGCCTTCTATCTCCACCAAGGACTTCTCAAGCTGGTCCCGTTGGGCCTTGGTTTCTTGAAGACAGAGTACATCAGGTGAGACTTTGAGGAACCAGGAAGAGAACCCTTTTTTCTGCACGGCGCGAATCCCGTTGACATTCCAACAATACAATCGCATCAAGGGCTTGGACTTTTTCATAGACCCTAATCAAGTGGTGAAGTCGATCCCAACCACTTAAATCTGCCTCTCATTTCATTTCTTTGATCTGTTGTTCAATGGCAGTGAGGGACGACTCCAGGAAAGCACGATAGCGGGGGTTCTCCGTGGTCTGGAGATCCTTAAGAATGCGGGTCCGGGCAAGCAGCAAGGATTCCTTCTGACGAGAAGGCTTCTGGTCGTTCAAATCCTCGGGGTGGGTCTCAGGCTTACTGGCCAAGGGTTTCTCCTCCCGGGCAGCCTCAATTTGTTCTTCAATCGATTTACTTTCCCAACCTCTCGCCATAAAAAAATCCGGAAACTCAAGGAATGGGATGAACGGCTCGTTCTCAATCTGATAGTATCTCCTTGTTGAAGGACAGAGTCAACCGCAGATTGCATCTTTAAACACGGGTGATGCTATCAGCAGAATTGGGGAGGAAGAGAGAAGGTCGATGAACGATTACCTGCGCGTGGCTGTGGAAGCTGCCAAACTCGGTGGCGAGGTCTTGAGGCAGTATTATGGAAAAGAGAAAAAGATCGAATACAAAGGCGAAATCGATGTCGTTACCGAAGCCGACAAACAATCCGAGAAGTTAATTGTCGGTCTACTCAGTTCGCGTTTCCCGCAGCATTCGATCCTGGCGGAGGAAGGCAACAGCACCGAAAAACCCTCCGAGTATAAGTGGGTGGTTGATCCGCTGGATGGGACCAGCAACTACGCACACGACTACCTCTTCTTTGCTGTTTCCGTTGCTTTGGAGAAGCGAGGAGAGGTCATTGCCGGGACGGTGTATCATCCTATCCTGGAAGAACTGTTCATGGCCGAAAAAGGTGGCGGGTCTTACTTGAACGATAGAAGAATTCAGGTTTCCAAGGTGACCAATCTCAGGAAGGCGCTGTTGTCGACAGGCTTCCCTTATGACATTCTGAAGGACCCGGAGGAGGCATTATGCCTCTTCAGCAATTTCATTCACACCTCCCAGGGTATCCGGCGCGATGGATCTGCTGCTCTCGACCTTTGCTACCTTGCGATGGGGCGATTTGATGGATTCTGGGAATTGCGCCTGAACCCGTGGGACACCGCCGCTGGGGTGTTGATTGTTACCGAGGCGGGAGGCCGAGTGTCCAATTTCAAGGGGCAAGCCTTTTCTATTTATGAAGACAACATCCTGGCCAGCAATGGGCTCCTGCATGAGGGAATGCAGGCGGTGATTAACCAGCGACGATGAGTTTTCTGGAGTGGGTCAGATTGGGCTGGGGGTCGACCGCAGATGAAAATGCTGGAGGGCCCCGCTCTGTCGGGGCCGCGGTCGCGACGGAGCGCGACCCTCCACCAAGATCCGCATTTTCATGAAAGTCATCTTCATAATACTCTCGCCAGCGAAACTGAAAGGAGTTCTCGTGCGAATCGGTGCAATTTTATCTATCCGGATCTTCAGTATCCAGAAAGTCAGTCTCAGTTCGCAAAAGGACGGGACTCGTCGGACTTCCTTCATATCCTATCCTCAGGCACTGGCATTGTCCATGATCGTGAGCTGCTTCCTTCCGCTGACGGGCGAAGCGCGTGAAAAGGCTGCGAAACCTCAACCTTCAGCGATGAAACAGGGCGTTCAATTTCATAAGGAACCCGATCAAATCGAGATTGGTGTTGGCGGGAACCCTTTCACTTCCTACCATTTCCAGGGTTATAACAAGCCGATCTTTTTCCCCTTGCGTACAGCTTCAGGAAAAGTGGTGACCCGAGGATGGCCAATGATCCCGGACCTTCCGGGAGAAGTCCACGATCATCCCCATCACAAAGGACTTTGGCTGACCCACGGCAGCGTAAACGGAGTCGACTTCTGGAGTGAGGGCGGCAAGACAGGAAAAATCGTCCATCGCGAATTCCTGGAGACCCAAGAAGGCCAACAGGTGGGCATTCTCAAATCCTTAAATGATTGGATTGCGCCCACAGGTCAGAAAATTTTGCAGGAGCTCCGGGAAGTGAGGGTTTATTTCAGGCCGGGAATTCGCATCTTGGATTTTGATTTCCAACTCACGGCAGTCAATGGTCCCGTTGTTTTCGGAGACACCAAGGAAGGTAGCTTCGGAATCCGCTTATCACATCCATTCAGGGAAGAATCTGGCGGGCGGATCGAAAACTCTTTGGGGGGAGTTGGCGAAACTCAATGTTGGGGCAAACAGGCCGAATGGGTTGACTTCACCGCACAGATCCAGGGCGAAACGGTCGGAGTTGCCATCATGAACCATCCCGCCAGTTTTCGGTTCCCGACCTATTGGCATGTCCGGGCCTACACGTTGTTTGCGGCTAATCCTTTCGGCTGGCACGACTTTCTGAACGACCCCTCCAAGGACGGTAGTTATCGGCTGGCGGCAGGCCAGTCCATCTTCCTCCGTTACCGCGTCACCATTCATTCGGGAAGCACGAAAGAAGCTGCAATTGCCGACCAGTTCAAGGAATATATTCGCGACGTAAAGTAGAGGGAAATCCCAAACGATCACAAGGAGGAATCGAGAGACGAGACTGCCTCAATTCGCAACTACTTAACATTTGTCCTCGTTTTCGTCGTCGGACTCGGAAGGTTCCTCGTCGAGGACAACGACGAGGACGGTTTTCAATAGAGCGCCCCATGGCCTTTTCAAGTTCACCACCACGGATGAAAATGCTGGAGGGCCGAGCTCTGCGAGGCCGATTTCTGTCTTGCCTGCTTGTCGGCCTCACGGAGTTCGGCCCTCCAAACCTACATTTTCATAAAAGAGAGGCGCTGTGGATGGAGATGGGGCCTACGTTGCTCTGCGGCGACTTGCGAGCAACCCTGTCGACCGCATTCCTTGACCCTGCGGGTTTTTCCCGTAACTCCCGCTCAATGGGTGAACCACGAACCATTGTGGGATTTTGAAAGAAGACTCCGAGTCTTTGTGATTCTTTGACCTTCTGAGAGGACAGGTCACTCCGGAAAACCCTTCACTGCGGCTCCGATGGCAAAAAGTGCGGCAATAGTGCTGTTGTACGAGAAATGTATGACAAAGCTGGGGACGAGCGAATCAGTCTTCGCTCGAACGGTCGACAAGGTCAACCCCACGCAGAGAATTAACACGATTCCAATCCAACTCCCCCAAAGCTGGCTGACATGAAGCCCGGTGAACAGCAGTGCAGTCAAGACAACAGCCAGCACTTTCCCGGCTCTTCTCTCCACAACCGGATAAATAAATCCTCGGAAGATCACTTCTTCCACAAAGGGAGCCAAAAACACCCCCAGGGCTGCAAAGAGGACTGCTGTCACTGGATGTTTCAACAGTTCCTCAATCGGCGGCTTGGCAGGGGTCGGTACCAGAACCGAAACTCCAAGCACTACAAATGCCAATAGGACTCCCATCGGAAAGAAGATCAGGAAATACGGTTTCTTATGGTTCAACCATTTGATCGATGGGAAAAAAGGGGAGTTGTATTTCAGGGTGATCGTGAAATAGATGAACATGAGGACCAAAACGTCTAGCACCGCCTGATAACAGACCAAGAACACCCCTTCGCTGGCAGGACGGGGCAACGACTTGAACACAGGAATCTTTACTTGCAGAATGTGGCTGGCAGCGCCACCAAAAGCCCCCAGGAAAATAGCTGAGAAGGCAGCAAAAGAGATCAAAAGAACGACATCCCAGCCTGACCACACCGGAAACATGTTAGCCGGAGCAGGCCTTGGAAGGGCAGTCTGAGACGAATCGTTAGTGGGTGATTCGAAGTCTGAATTCATACTCCTCGGGTCAGATGGAGCCTTCGATGAGAGCCGCAGCCAGCAGAGGAATCATCAATTCATGATGGCCAATAAGTGTGATTCCTTGCCCGGACTTGAGCACCGGTCGTCTCAGCACGTTTTGAGTCGGGCGATAATGCTGCAGAAAATCCAGGTTCGCTGTGGTGAAGGCCTCCAAGGGATGACCCAGGTTGCGAACCATGCTGACTGCTTTTAGAAAGACCTCGGGCAGAACGACGGCCGAGCCACAATTCAGGTATACGCCACCCCCATGGAGGTCGCGGAGGATGGAAGTCAATAAGCGAAAATCCTGCAGGCTGCCTTGGCCCAAAGCGCTTCCGCTAGCGTCAGGGTGGTTGTGAATTATATCAGTCCCAATGGCCACGTGGACAGTGACGGGGATTCGAGCTGAATAAGAATTCTTCAGAAGGCTGAAGCGGGAATGGGGGAATTGATCAGCGTGCTCGTTCATGTAAAGCCCCAGAGCCTCCCCGATCCCTATTCCGGCTTCAACTCCCGTTCGAATGGCCTGGTTCATCCATTCCCCGGTCTCCTGGCTCATGCCAAAGTCTCCATCCAGCAGCTCTCTCTCAACCTCCTCGGAGGTGGACCCTGCTAACGCAATTTCGAAATCGTGGATGGCGGCAGATCCGTTAAGAGCGAACGTGGTTACAAAGCCTCGTTCCATGAGATCGACCAGGACTGCCCCCAGACCGCATTTCACAACATGCCCGCCTAGTCCCCAAATGATCGCCCGGCCTTTATCTCGAGCTTGTCCCAGGGCCACGATTAATTTCCGAAATTCTCCTCCCGCAAGGATTTCCGGAAAGCTGCCCAATAAACCCGACAACCCGCGCCCTTTTTCATAGGTTCTTGCAAAGTCTCGGACATGGACCTTAGCCTCACGCTGATGGATGGGACGAGTCCTTAGTCCTTGAACGTCAATCGGCTTGTAGCGGTAGGCACACATCACTTGCATTATCCGAAGGAGGAGGAATTATTGCAACCTCAAATTCCCAGGCACGGATGCAATTCAAATCAGACCAGGGTTTCGATGTGCTCCATCTGTACGCCACTTTTAATTGCACCCCCGGGTGGTTCGCCTTTTGACTTTCGTGCTGTCGGTAAGTTAAGATGCCCGCTTTGACCCTTCTAGGAAGGTCGCACTATGGCTTGGTTCAAGAAAGACAAGACCCCTATCATTTCCATAGGAGACCGGACTGTGAGGACCGAGGGACTCTGGATCAAGTGCGATGAATGCAAGCAGATCATCTGGAAGAAGGATCTGGAATCGAACCTCAATGTTTGCCCGGAGTGCAATTATCACTTCAAGATTTCGGCTCAGACTAGACTCCGCCAGTTGTTCGATGACGGGGTCTTCCAGGGTTTTGATGGAGATCTTCAGTCCAACGACCCCCTAGGGTTTGTCGATAAGAAGGCTTACAAACTGCGTCTGAAGGAGATGCACAAAGCCACAGGATTGAGGGATGCGATCGTCACAGCAGAAGGAAAACTGGCGGGGAAACTGGTGTGCATCTGCGCTATGGAGGTCGGATTCATCAGTGGGTCCATGGGCTCGGTGGTGGGCGAGAAAATTACCCGGGCCATTGAGCGGTGCCTGAAACTCAGAATGCCCCTGGTCATCATATCTTGTTCCGGCGGGGCTCGGATGCAAGAGGGAATTCTTAGCTTGATGCAGATGGCCAAGATCTGTGCGGCATTGGCAAGGCTCGATGAAGCGAGAATCCCTTTTATCTCGGTGATGACCGATCCAACCACCGGGGGAGTTACGGCCAGCTATGCTATGCTCGGGGACTTGAATGTCGCAGAGCCAGGGGCCCTGATTGGGTTTGCCGGCCCGAGAGTCATCGAACAGACTATCCGGCAGAAACTGCCTGAGGGCTTTCAACGCAGCGAGTTTTTGCTGCAGCATGGAATGCTCGATGCCATAGTCTCCCGCAAGGACCTCAGAGACTATCTATTGAGAGCATTGCGGTTCTTCAATGGGTGAACCCTTCCTTTGTGAAACTGGCTCTCCTCTTTCTTGAATGTCGTCCTCGTCGTCGTGCTCGTGCTCGACAAGGAACCTTTCGAAGTACGGCGATGAGAACGAGGATGAGTCTGACCAGCCGGATCTTGCACCTATGATTGCTTAGACCGTCGCGCCCCCATTTTCATGTCATATGTTGCCCCTGGAAGGTGCATGAAAGGCTTTTGTGAAAATGGCCTGAAAGGCCATGGGAAAGTAGCCCAGGGCATAGCGGACGAACAGCAGGAGCCGAAGGCGACTGCCGGCCGCAACGCCCTGGGTCGACTATCCGTATTTATCGAGGTTTTCTCCTCGTATTGGCGTGGGCGGACTCCCCACGCCAATACGAGGAGAATCGTTGCCGATTCGCTCACCCAGGGCGTCGCTCGCAAAAAATCGCTCGCTTTGCCCTGGGCTATTTTCCTTCGCCCACTTCGTGGGCTTGAAGTATTTTCATCCGCGGTGGCACGCCAATCCGGAGCATGGTAAACATCTGCCCCATTAATAGAATACCGACCGAAACCCGAATCTCGACGTTTTGGAACAGACCCACTTGGCAAGTTTCGATTTTAGACGGCGTGGATCTTTGTGATTCATGAACTACTCCGAAGCAATCAGTTACCTCTATTCTCTGGGAAATGAAATCCTGACCGCCAAGCTCGGCCTGGAGAATATCTCAGTCCTTTTGGAGTTTCTGGGAAATCCCCATCGACAATTCAATTCGATTTTGATTGCCGGGACAAATGGGAAAGGGTCGGTCGCGGCGTTCTGCGAGTCGGTATTGAGAGCGGGCGGTTACCGGACGGGACTTTACACTTCTCCTCACCTGGAAGGAATTGAAGAACGGGCTCAGGTTAATGGCCAGAATATCTCCCAGAAGGACTTTTCGAGATTGGCTTCTCAAGTTAGAGAGGCCGTGCAGCTTCTGCTTCGAACCGACCACTCTGTTCCCAATCCAGGTTTGGACCGGCATCCCACCTTTTTTGAGATGGTCACAGCTATTGCCTTCCTTTACTTTGCCGAACAAGGAATCGATATCGGGATCCTTGAAGTCGGAATGGGTGGAAGATTTGACGCCACCAACGTCGTCGACCCCTTGGTGGCCGTGATCACAAACGTCGACTATGACCACCAGAAATACCTGGGAGACCGGCTCGAAAAAATTGCCTGGGAAAAGGCCGGTATCATCAAATCCAGAGCAGGAATCCAGAAGAGCTTGGAAACCAGCCGGGGCCTTCATGATGCAACTCCCCTACCGGTGGTTTACGCGGGAGAAAATCCCGAAGTAGACGCCGTCGTTGCTGCCCAGTGTGAAATGACCGGGGCCCGGCTGCAGCGCCTGGGAGAAAGCCTGGACTTCACTTCGGAAGTGAACTCCCACGGCCGTTACTGTGTCCGGTTGAATCGGCACGACAGCCCGGCATTAGTGGTAGCGCTTCCTCTGCCCGGAAGCCACCAGGTAACCAACGCAATGACTGCAGTGTGCGTACTCGATCTCTTGGGTCACTGCGGATTTCCGGTCCGTGATGATCAACTTTGTGAGGGAATTGAGGAAACCCGGTGGCCAGGGAGGCTTGAAATCTTCGAAGGGCCACCCAGACTCCTCTTGGATGGTGCGCACAATATTGCCGGGGCCGGAGTGGTCCGAAAGTACTTACGCGAGAGCTTGAATCCGGGATCAACTGTCATGATTTTTGGATCCATGCGCGATAAAGACTACAGGGTGATGGGGGAACTTCTCTTCCCGCTAGCGCGTCACGTGGTTTTGACCGGGATTGACAACCAGAGGGCGGCAGACCCTGCGGAGATTGCAGCCTCACTCCCGGAGTTCCAGTCCTCCTACACTGCTGTCCCGAATTCGGAAATGGCTCTTCAATTGGCACGACAGTTGGCTTCCAAAGACGAAACCATCGTGGTTGTGGGATCGTTGTTTCTGGTGGGGGAGATCAGAAGACAGGTTGTAGGGAACAGGGGATAGGGGACAGCAGGGATGGTAAAGTGCGAAAGGGAGAAATGGCGGTAAGGTGAGGATCAAAGATGTAAGGATAAAGGATAAAGGATATAGGATATAGGATTAAGCTTTGAAATTCGGGCTCCAGTCTTTGGACTTTATTTCCTTTGAAGTTAGGGATTATGCTTTCGGTACAATAAGAACTTGGCGCAGAGACACCAAGAGCACAGAGAGCCTCGTCGACGGCAGGATACAGGGGTTAAGTCTATTCATAATTTTCTCTTGAAATTTGAGAAGAAGAAGAGGAACAACTTGAGGCTTCACTCGGCGAATCCTCTGTGTTCTCTGTGCCTCTGTGGCTAATCCTGTGAGATCCTTTTGGTTCTAGCTTGTTCAGATTTGACCTTGGACTTTAGACTTTGGACTCTCTATTGATGGGGGATGCAGGTGAGTTCATCAAGAAGACCGGTCATTGGAATTACGACCCGTATGAATGTCGAGAGTGATCGCTTCTATTTGCGAAAGCAATACAGCGAGGCTGTCCATCATGCCGGTGGAATCCCGGTGCTGCTCCCTTTGATCGCGGAAGGCAACTACGCGCGGGAACTGGTGAACTCTCTGGACGGGGTTCTCTTGCCAGGAAGCAATAGCGACGTGGATCCTCATCGCTACCAACAGGAACCTCATCCCCGCCTGGGGACGGTGATGAACCGTCGTGACCAGACAGACTGGTATCTGTTGGAAGAGCTGTTCCACCAGCGGAAACCCCTGCTGGGGGTTTGTTACGGCATTCAAATCCTGAACGTTTTCCTGGGAGGCACCTTGTGGCAGGACATCGTGTCCCAGGTGGATGGGGC
>JBGOTQ010000058.1:0-25713 GCA_041476565.1 Terriglobia bacterium
GGCCTTCAGCTGATCTTTCTCTGTTGGAAGAGTTGCAGGCATGTTCTATCTGACCTTCAGGTATCACCTTTCTCCGAGCGACACCAGTTCAGCCGGGCCTCACACGTTCTTGGCATCCATTCCAGTCCGAATATGCCGGGCGGCCCGTCTTTGTATATGAATTATTAAACAAAGAAGCAGGCCTTAGCAGCCTGCTTCATCCAATCCTAATCCCCAGAAAATACACGGACACCGGTTTTTTTTCAACTCAATTCTCACCTCTGATCCCGTCCCGGCGGCAACATGCGACCCCCGCTGCAGCTGCAGTTCCTACGGCTTACTGTAGCGATGTTCGCTTCTGCAGGGTCTTGGGAACTGAGAAAAAGTCATCAATCACATGGCGGGCCGACTTCAGATCCGGGCATCGATTGACTCGAGTAGACAAGTAATGGCCAAAGAAAAGCCACTTGTGGCCCCAAGCCAGAAACAATCTCAAGCGCGGCATTTGCAATGCTTCGGGGAAATGGAGTTCCAGTTCATCGCAGAAGCGGTTCAAAGCCCGCTGATATTCCACGCCCTCTTCTTGAGGGGTTCTAGGAGCGCGTTCTCCCTGGCGGTGGAGCGGTGGAGGAAACCCTAGTGTCTCTCCCATTTGCCAGAAAATCCAGGGACGCGCTGTGGCGACCCGGGCCACCATGACCCCATCGCAGCCGGTCATCCGATGCATCCGGAGGATGTCCGATGCCTCCTGGACGTCCCCGTTTCCAATCACGGGGATTTTGACTGACTCCCTTACGCGGCCGATATATTCCCAGTTGGCCCGTCCCCTTCGATGTTGAGCTTGGATCCGGGGATGAAGTGTCACCCAATCTGCGCCCGCCTCTTCCAGCATTTGGACAAACTCGACCAGGTACGCCGGATCATCTCGCAGACCCGTCCGCATCTTGATAGAGAGGGGAAGGGTTGTCAGCCGACGTGTGGTCCTGACCACGGTCTCGGCATAGTGAATATCCCCCATCAAAGCAACTCCCCAGTTGTGTTTGAGCACCTTGCTAACAGGGCAACCCATGTTGATATCTACGCCTGCAGGGGAAATTGCCTGAAGCTTTTCTAGGGAACCCGCAATCCGGGACGCTTCATTACCCAACAGTTGAGGGACAAGGTCGTCTTCTTGGTCAGCCACCAGAGTTTGGGGAGTCCTACCCACTTCTTCAAACGGAAGAAGCTGGGTCGATAACATCTCGGTGAAGAGCAATGTCCTCGAATTGGCGGGCAGGTAAGATCGAATAACCTGACGGAGCGCTACATGCGACAAACCGGCCATGGGCGCAAGAAGGATGGGAAAATTCACCTTTCTGCCATTGGCAAACTCGACCTCACTCAGCCGGCTGGATATTCCGAGGAGGCTATTCTCCGTGTCGTTCAAGATTGAGACCATATCGCAAAGAACCTTCGACTACTCAATCTTTAATTCCATTCCCGCAATGGCCTTTCGAGCCACCTCATTGCTCGGATCAAGCTCCAGAGCTCTTACGTATTCCTCCAATGCCTTGCCTTGCTCTCCCTGGGCTATGTAAATGTGGCCAAGATTGAGGTGGGGATAGTGCTTCGATTCGTATCGCTTGGCACGTTTGGCCTTTTCCAACCAGGGGATCGCTTGGTCCAACAATCCAAGCTGCATCAGGTAGACGCCAATGTCATTGTAGGGATTGCCAAAATCAGAATCGAGACTGATGGCCCGTTTGCAGTCCGCTATTGCTTCTTCCCAATGCCCCAAGAAGGAGATAGCCCAGCCCCGATAGGTATAGGCCTCGGCAGTGGGACTGGACTTCAAGCTATCATTGAAACTGTCAACAGCGGAAAAAACGTCCCCTTCGATTAATTGTTGAAGGCCGCTTTCCCAGAGTTCCCGGGCGTGCTCCCGAGCCTTTGGCGACGTATTATCGTGTGGTTCCATTCTCGCGGATGCCTCTGTCCCTTTGCCGGTTGAAGCCCCTTTCCTCTTTCAATAGTAACATACCTGTGCCTATTGGCTGCCCGCAGTGCCATCGAAGAGGTTCGTCGTCCCGTCAGATTGGAAGCAACGAAGCTAAGACCGAATGGCTTCCGAGCCACAGGAGGATCATCCTCTATGAACGACTTGATGGAGGATTTTGTCTAAACCGACCACAAGGAACAATAGGATACTGATGTACCCGTTGACAGTGAAGAAGGCTTGGTTGACCTTGGAGAGGTCTTCCGGGCGCACCAGATGGTGTTCGTACCAGATTAGACAGGCTACCAGCCCAAGACCCGCGAGACTGATCCAGCTTAGATTTTCGAGCAAGACCAGGTAAAGCAAGAGTAGCAGCATTACGGCGTGAAGGCTTGAGGAAATCCTCAACGCCCTGTGGATCCCGAAGCGATTAGGAATGGAAAAGAGATGCCGGTGACGATCGAAGTCCACATCTTGACAAGCATAGATGATGTCAAAACCTGCAGTCCAGAGCAACACGACGAGACCTAACAGCAGCGGTGTCAGATGGATGTTGCCGCGAATCGCGATCCAGGCACCTACTGGTGCCAGTCCCAGGCAAAGACCCAGCACAAGGTGGGAGCAATGGGTGAATCGCTTTGTGTAGGAATAGGCAAACAAGATGACGAGCGCGGGCACTGAAAGACTGAAACAGAGAGGGTTCAACTGGCGGGCAGCCAGAATAAAGACAAGGCTCGAAACCAAGGTGAATCCTGAGGCGAAACCCAGGCTGACCTGGCCGACGGGTAAGGCGCGCATGCAAGTCCGCGGGTTTTCCGCATCCAGGCGACGGTCGGCAATCCGATTGAAGGCCATTGCGGCACTCCGTGCGCCGACCATGGCTAACAAAATCCAAAGCAGCTTGGGAACAGCGGGCCACCCCCCAGAGGCCAGGAAGGCACTCAGCAAGGTAAAGGGAAGGGCAAACACCGTGTGTTCAAACTTGATCATTTCCAGTGTGGTTCGAAAACTTGAAACAACAGACATTGTCAAATCCTGTTCATCTCGCTGATCTGGACTGTAACACGCTGGATTGGCGCCTGTCAGTGGTTCCTGTTGCTCCCCGTCCAGCGAAAGGCATTCTCCGGGACCAGTTCAAGGTGAGACATGACTCGATAGAGGAACTGGTCAACGGCATCTTCCAGGCTGGCAGGGTTATGATAGAAGGAAGGCACGGCTGGAAAAACAACAGCACCAGCCAGGGTCAGCACTCTCATGTTCTCCAGGTGGATCAAGTTGAATGGCGTGTCTCTCACCACGAGCAGAAGCTTGCGCCGTTCTTTCAGGATGACGTCGGCAGCTCGTTGGATCAGGTCTCGGGAAACGCCATGCGCTATACTTCCAAGGGTGCCCATGCTGCAAGGAATAATAACCATGGCGTCGACCGGGTAGGAGCCGCTGGCTATGCAGGCCCCCGTATCCCGGTTGTTCAACACTCGGACCTTCTCGAGTTGGCAGCCCAAGAGCCTCTCGGCCAGATTGTCGAGGTTGATATATTGAAGTGGCAACTCCTCGTTGAGCACCCGGATACCCGCATCAGAAGCCACTAGGTTGATCCTGGCAACACGGGAATCAGCAGCAAGATGGCGGAGAAAACGGTATGGATAGATAGCCCCGCTGGCTCCCGTGACGCCAATGGTAATTTCCACAGGATGTCTCCTTCCAAAGCAGGTCATTTCTGTCGTCGGAACGTTTCGCCTTGAAGGCCGCCAGCGGATATTGTACCTTTTCCTCCGGGTACTTGTTACTTTTCGTTGTAGTTCTATTCCTGAAAGCCATCCATGACAGAATTAGAGATCCGCAAAATCCTCAGCGCTGTACAATCCCGCAAAACCACCATCGACGAAGCGATGGAGAAACTCAGGCACTTCCCTTATGAAAACCTGGGATTTGCCAGAATTGATCATCATCGATCAATTCGACAGGGATTCCCGGAGGTGATTTTCGGGCGGGGCAAGACCGTCAAACAGATCACCAGCATTGTGGAGAAGATGCTGGTCGGGAATCACAATGTCTTGGTGACTCGAACGGACGAAAGGGTCTTTAAACAGATCAGAAAGCTAAGCTCCCAGGCCCGTTTCTACCCGGACTCGGGGGCTATTTCGATCGTCTGTGACAAGACTCTCCATGGAAAAGGAGAGATTCTTGTGGTTTCAGCAGGAACAGCAGACATCCCCGTCGCCGAAGAGGCTTCAGTTACGGCAGAGATTATGGGGAACTCAGTGACCACATTGTTCGATGTCGGCGTAGCGGGGCTGCACCGCCTGCTCAGTCAGTATGAACGGTTAAAGAAAGCGCGAGTCATTATTGTGGTCGCAGGCATGGAGGGGGCTTTGCCTAGCGTTGTAGGAGGATTGGTTTCGGTCCCAGTCATTGCCGTACCAACTAGCATTGGTTACGGGGCCAGCCTAGGCGGAATTACGGCTCTCTTGAGCATGCTCAACAGCTGTGCCTCTAATGTGACGGTGGTAAACATCGATAACGGCTTTGGTGCCGGATTTGTCGCCAGCTTGATTAATCGACTTTGATTTGATATTCTCCGGAGGTTAATTGTTCAAGGAGAAGGCGTATGTCTGGGCATTCTAAATGGCATAGCATTAAACACAAAAAAGCGGCCGTCGATGCCAAACGGGGAAAAGTCTTTACGAATTTGATCAAGGAAATCACGGTTGCAGCCCGCATTGGGGGTGGTGACCCCGATGGCAATCCCCGGCTGCGGACCGCCATTGCGGCAGCCAAGACCGTCAATATGCCCGCTGAAAACATCAAGCGTGCAGTGCAGAAGGGCACCGGAGAACTGCCGGGGCAGAGTTACGAGGACGCTGCATACGAAGGGTACGGCCCGGGTGGTGTGGCGATGATGGTGGAAGTGGTGACGGATAACAAGAACCGGACAGTCTCTGAAATCCGGCACCTTTTTACCAAACATGGTGGGAATCTGGGTGAAACTGGCTGTGTCTCCTGGATGTTCCACAAAAAGGGACTAATCGTGATCGACAAATCGAGGGCCGACGAGGACACACTCCTTACCATTGTCCTGGACGCCGGGGCTGACGACATGCAGGAAAGTGGAAACCATTTCGAAATCCTGACCTCCCCTGAAGCCTTCGAAGGGGTAGTCGAGGCATTAAAGAAAAATAAGGTTGAAATGGCCTCCGCCGAAATCTCGATGATCCCTCAGAATTACGTGAAGGTCGAAGGGAAGTCGGCCCAGCAAATGATCCGGTTGATGGAAGTGCTGGAAGACCACGATGATGTCCAAAAGGTCTTTGCCAACTTTGACATTGAAGACTCTGAGTTAGAAGCCGCAGCATCCTGAGAGTCCACTCAAGCCGGCAGGAAGGCGAATGCGAGTCCTGGGTATTGACTGTGGTTCGCAATCGACAGGTTTTGGAATTGTCGATAGTGATGGACAGGATCACCGAATTGTTGCGTTCGGTGCGCTGCGGCTTCCCGCTAAGGATGCCTTCAGTCGAAGGTTGTTGGAAATCCACAAAAAAATTGCGCAACTGATTATCGACTATGGGCCAGACTCAGTCGCCGTCGAAGATCAGTTTTATCTCTGCAATTTCAAGAGCGTGCTGAAGTTGGGACAAGTCAAAGGAGCAGTCATTTTGGCAGCGGAACAGGCGGGTGTCCCCATCAGTGAATATTCTCCACTGGCCATCAAGAACGCAGTCACTGGATACGGGCGGGCTGAAAAGCACCAAGTTCAAGTAATGGTCAAGAATATCCTGAAGATGAGCGAAGAACCCAAACCTCACGACGCCGGTGATGCTCTGGCCCTGGCCATCTGCCACATACACACGATAGGCACCCGACAGAAGCTGGGGCTGGAAGAGAGAATTTGAATTGGAGGGGGGCTTGATTCGTCGGTTCTGCCATCTTCGCTGCCTCGTTCCCCTCAGCCTCCCGATTCTTGAATCGTTCCTGGCCTTTCTCATCCTGAGCTCAATGACCTCTGGTATGTTGGTTGCCGCCGACAGCGCGCCGATTCGATTCTTTTGGCGGAAAGACTTAAGCCGGGGCCTTATGGAGTACAACATGGTGGAGTTGGACGGAACCGGAAGAGGGACGTTTCAATTCAAAGAGAGGAGTTCTGAAAGTGTGGTTGTTGGTCTGGAGTTGAGACCGGCTACCGTCAATGCGCTACTGAACCTGTTTGTCCGGGCTGATTTCTTGAATGAAGACAAGGATTTCGTGAGCCCCCGAAAAGTGGCAGACATGGGGATGAAAACCGTCCGGTTTGAAATGGGCTCCCGAAAAAGGGAAGTGTCTTTCAATTACACGGAGGACCGGGGGGGGCAACAGTTGGTTAATTTCTTTGAAAACCTCTGTCTCCAGGAGAAAACCCTATTTGAAATCGACCTGGCATTAAAGTACGACCGTCTGGGAATCCCCAAGATGATGGACGAGCTGGAAAAAAACATGAAGGCCAACCGAATTGTTGCCCCGGAACGGTTCACTGCTGTTCTGGATAAGATCTATCAGGATGAATCTGTGATCAATTACGCCCGCGTCGAAGCCCGAAAACTCCTTGCCGAAATGCAGAAATCTGCCTCCCGGTAGGGTCCGTTTAGCGAATCACGTCCAGGTCAACCCCGTAAACTCTTCGAACATATCCAAAGAACACTCCAAATTCGGTGGATCTTTTTATCTGATTGACAACAGCACCAAAAGAATTACCATCTAACGAGATATGCAGTGGGCTTCGATTCCTCTGCGGAGGGTCTGCCATGCGATTAAATCTAATCCTTGCATTTACAGTGTCTTTAATTTTACTTTCTCTTCAAGCCCACGCTGCTGACAACTCTCAGCCGCGCCTTCTACGAGTGAGTTTGGTCGAAGGGGACGTCACCTATCAACGGTCGGACCTGGACAAATGGGTTGATTTGAGCATCAATACCCCCATCCTCGAAGGAGACAGGATCTGGGTGGGGCGAGATGGCCGTGCGGAGGTCGAGTTCGAAGATGGAAGCGCGGTTCGTCTGGCTGAGAATACCTCTGCCGAGTTCTCTCGTCTCGGATCCTATTCGGACTCCGGATCTGTGCAGATTCGGCTCATCCGGGGAGTTGGCTCGTTCGGGGTCAATTCGCAGGCAGGCCCGTTTATAGTTGAAACCGCAATGCTAACGGCGGTAGTTCAACAATCAGCCAATTTCAGGGTGGATGCGGATACAGACGGATCATCTCGATTAGTCGTATTCGACGGAAAAACTGAGGTTCAATGTCAGTCCGCCGACTTGTTCCTGGGTAGCGGAGAGACCTTCCGGCTCTTGAGCGCCGATCCTGATCGCTATTATCTTGGAACTGATTACCAGCGGGATGAATGGGATCAATGGAACTCCAACCGCGATGAATACCTGGCTCGGTTGGGCCAAGAAAGGGGGAGCGAGGAGGAACTCCCTTGGAGCGACGGCGACTTGAACGCCTACGGTACCTGGTACGATGTTCCGACCTATGGCCGGGTTTGGCGACCACATTGCGACACTGAATGGGCTCCCTTTAGGATGGGCCGATGGAGTTGGTATGATTCATTCGGCTGGACATGGATCTCATACGAACCTTGGGGGTGGCTCCCCTACCATTATGGAAGGTGGGCTTTTGCGGACGGCGTTGGCTGGTGCTGGGTAGCCGGCGGGATTCGAGACCCGTGGTGCCCTGGTGCCGTTGGCTGGGCAATGGGTCCTGGCTGGGTCGGCTGGTGCCCCCTGGCTCCTAACGAGGCCTGGTATCCGTATTCTCATGCAGCCGGAAATGTCTTCGTTTCCAATAACTTCCGCTACCGGAAGTACATTACATATCTCTCACGAGATACCTTTATCAACGGGACTACGGTGTCAGATTTCCGCACTCCTCTCGATCCGGTTCGTGGAGGAGGGCAGTTCATTCCTGGTCAGCCCGACATTACACCGACAACTTCGAGCCGTATGCCAGTCGTTAACAAGATGGGTGTACGGAAATACAATAACGAGGATCTGGCAGCTCGATGGGGCCAACGGAACGAGGTAACTCAAAATTCCGCAGGCTCAGCCTCCGGCCCCGGTGGGGGGACGGGACTGCCCGGTGTACCAGCACAAATTGATCAGAGGCGGAGCCAGAGAGATCAAATTGTAAACAAAGGTCCACAGGTACAGTCCGTAGGTAAGAGCACAGCATCGAGTTCCGGTATCCAGGTCATTAACGGAGGCAGTTACAGCCAACAGACCGCCACAAGCGGGGACAAAGTGCAGAGCGAAAAGGCCTCTTCTTCAACCAGAGACACGGTGCGGACTTTCCAGCGCAACGAACTGGATAAGTATTGGAATCTGCGTAATACCGACGGGACAAACGGAACCCAGATCGAAAGGCAGCCGGATCAAGTCCAGAGCCCAAACTCCAATCCGGGGTCCAGCCACGAAGACGTCCGGCAGGTCTACCGTATCCGGTCCAACGATAGTCCCGATCGCTACACCAGTAGTTCGGGCCGAGGATCGACTACTCCCGGTCCTATCCATCCCAACTCAAGTTCCAGTTCCTCCCCAGTCCGAATCGACCCTTCTGCTGGCCGTTCCGACTCCGGGAACACTCCAAACGCGAGCGGTCCGCAACCAAGTACCAGTCGGGATTCAACTCCCGCTCCGAGCGCGTCGCGGGAAAGTGCCAGTCAAGCCCATTCTGAGGGCCGTTCTTCCGGCTCAAGCGCGCAGGGAAGCCGATCCTCAGCCCCGAGCCGATCAGGCCGCTGATGAACAGCTCTGGCGGTCCTCATTCGCGGCTCAGTAGACTGCCATGCCGGCGTACCCGACTACCTGGGCTCTGTCGCCACTAACGTCTCCCGAAGTGGCATATTTGATCAGCTCAGCTTTCCGCTCGACCGAATACTGAGTCCCATACAACATGACGATGGTCGGGCCATAGCCACACATACTCACCGATTCCGACTTAATAACCTCATAGAGGCCTTTCGGGTCGAGGGCCAGGATCTTGTCGATAGCTTTCTTGTCTTTTGCCCGGGTGATCTGGTCGGACTCGTAATGGTTCATGTCGCTGCTGGCAATAATCAGGACTTCCTCATCAAACTCCTGCAGAGTTTCCGCCACAGCCGTGCCAAGCCGTTCCAACAGCGGATAACCTCCGGCCCCGATAGTGACGGGCACAAACTGGATGTCGCTCCTCAAATAGTATAGAAAAGGAAGCTGGACCTCTAGCGAGTGTTCCAGTTTGTGTGCATCTGCGTTTTCTGTGAGCAAATGACAGCGGTGCATTAACTCAAGTGCAAGGTCCGAGTCGATCTTGACCTTGCCCAAGGGAATTTCCCATTCTCCCGAAGACATGATGGAGAGAGCGTCCCCCCTGCCGGTATGGTTAGGGCAAAGGATGATCGTGTGACGGGGGAGGGAAATGCTGGCGTAGACAGCGCCAGCCACATGACCCGAGTACATATAACCGGCATGAGGAACCACAATACCCAGGGCCTTCCTCTGCGAACAGGGGGGACCAAGATACTCGGCAATCTCCGATCTTAAGCTAGCTGCATGGGCAGGATAAAAGCGGCCGGCTACTGCTGCTTTCCTCAACATGGTCCTCACCTATGTTGATCCCTTAGCTGCGGTATAGCCTTCCTTGGTTCGTACACTGATGTTCTTTACCGGGATTCCATTCTCATCGACTACGTCTACCTTGATTTTGCGGAACTTCCCGTCCTTGGCGGGATTGGTGGGGGCATAAGCCATGCTGTACTGGTTTCTCAATTCAATGCCGACCTGTTGTAGGATACTGGGGTATTCTCCGATGAATCTTGGGAACCAGGCCTTCCCTCCTGTGAGTCGGGAAAAGGTATTGAGTTCGTTGTCGGCTTGGAGAAAATCGAGGCGGGCAATGGGACCCATGGCGCCATGGGAGTCGAAATACTCCCGGGCATATTGACCCATCCCAATACAATAGATGACCGCATTCGTAGTCCGTATCCTCTTAAGCATTGTATCGAAGGTGATCTTGCTGAACGTGTCAAGACCCGTGCTCAGCAAGAGAACCGCTTTCTTGCCATCGACCTCATCCAACCGATCAAGCGTATCCTTCAACGCATCAAACATATTGCTCTCACTGAAGGAAGGGATTCTCATTCGCCCCAAGGCCGCATACAAATCCCGTTTGTCCTGGGTAAAATCAGCCAGGATTTCAGGCCGAAGGTCATAAGCGATCACTGCCGCCCAATCACTGGGTCTCAGCATATCGATAAACTGAGCAGCGGGCATAACCACGTCATCATAGAAGTAGCCGAAAGTCCGGCTGAATTCTATCAACAGCACAACGGTCAGCGGAGCCTGAGTGGGGCCGAAGTTGCTGATCTTCTGCTCTACCTTATCTTCGTAGACCTTGAAATTGCGTTGGCCAAGGTTCGGAATGAAGTTGCCTTTCTTATCGGTGACCACGACATCCAAGTTGATCACCTCCACTTCGACAGCCAAGGTGTAGTTGTCTTCCGGCTTGTCACCCGCTGGCTTCTTCGGAGTAATGCGTTTCTTCTTGGCCGGCGGTCCCTTCTTGGGGCCGACCAGTGTGTCGGTGTCTTCCTGCTTTGGCCCGGTTTGGTCAACTTCAGATTGTTTTTCCTTGGATTGGTTTTGCTGAGCAACAACAGAGTAAACGGTGTGCTGAGATTCCAGCAAGGTCCCGAGGGTCAAGACCATGCTAAGGAATAGCCGTAAGAAGCAAGCCAGGCTCTTCATAAGTCACTCCAGTCATAACTTCCCGGGAAAGAATCTCCCTTTCAATACTAAGGGGAAGAACGCTTTTCGTCAAGTGCCGGAGCGCCGGGGTGCGACATATTCTGGGGAACATTCTGCAACGGGCTTGCTTCCCCGTAAATTTGGCGATCCGGAAGCTGACTGGGTGCAGGTGGACGCTCGGTGGTATGCCATGGTCGACGTGGAGTATCACCCCCCCCGAATTTGTCGCACAGCTGGTGCCGACGGATGCTGTTCAAACTTCACACCACTTTTGAAGGTGTTGCAGGCTGCAGGGATGCCTGTGAATCAGGGGCGAGTGTGACAAACTAGCGGGATTTCGCCAGCCGAAAGTCTATTTCCCCAAAACCCTTCAGGGCTTCCCTCATGTATGATTTGATCTTTCCGATCAATTTCTTTTCGGTGACTCGAATGGCCTCCCGGGTTACTCCATACTTGTTTGCAATAGCCTGAAGGGTAGCCGGCTCTTCCGACAACAGCCGGTCCTTGAGAATCATCTGCTCTTTTTCGGTCAATGTTGAGGAAAATTCCCGGAATCTTTGCTCTATAAACTCCTTAAACTCCCCGGCTGCCAGCTTCTCGTCAATCAACTCTTCCGTAGATGCGAGAGTGTCGAGTAAGCTGAGGTCCGAATCCTCAGAAACCCGCTGATCCAGAGGAATATCGTGAGTCTGCATACCCTTTTCGACAGCCACAACGTCATCTTCACTGACGTCCAATGCCTCTGCAATCAGTCGTGGGGTGGCGACAATTCCTCGGGATTCTAACCGTTGCTTCTCTTTGCGGAGATTCATCAGGATCTTGCGGCGGTCATTGGTTGTCCCGATTTTGATGATCCGGAAATTGTCCAGAATGAACTTGATGATGTAGGCCTTAATCCACCAGCTGGCATAAGTAGGGAGCCGGGTCCCGCGCTCGGGGTCGAATTTCTTGACTGCCTGAAGCAATCCGACATTCCCCTCCTGGATCAAGTCCATGAGGTTGGAGTAGATCCGGTTGTAGAGGAAAGCGATCCGGACAACCAGCTTGAGATTGGAAGTGACCAATCGGCGGGCTGCATTGAGGTCGTTTTTTTCCTGGTAGAGCCTGGCCAGCTGTTGCTCTTCTTCCGGCTTGAGGGGCTCGAATTTGCTGATCTCCAGAAGGTAATAACGGAGAGGATCATAGCGAACCAGTTCTCCGCGTTCGGCCTCATCCTCGGGGGAAAAGATCTCTTCGGCTTCATCCTTTTCCTTGGGCACGAGGAGCTGTTGGACGAGGTCTTGTTCGCCCTGAGGGCCTCCCTCTTCCTGCACTTCTGGTGGGAGGTCTTCCGGCATCACGAGTTCTTCGGGATTAGTAATAGTCGTTTCCTCGATCGTCTTGGGTTTCCAGACTGGCTGTGCCTGTCATCTGGGTCAGCAAAAGGTTCCGCTCGTTCCCCTTCAAATCGCGTTCCAGCCGGGCCAGGGCAGTAGTCACCACGTCCCGGTGGTGAAGGTTCTCCATTCCCGGCTCGGAAATGATTTCCAGCCAGAGTCTGTGGATCCGTTCGATATCCTCCTCGTTAAGGGATGGGGGATGAGCGCCGAGAAACACTTCATGAATTTTGCCATTGGGCTCTATAATTCGGCAACGGACTGGTAGCTTTGGCTTGTCGCGCACCTGTTCCCAGGCTTGGCCGAGAAGCAGCGCCTGTTCCTCAGGAGTCATCACGGCCGACCGCCCTAAAATGATTTCAGAGGATTGCAGGTTGGCGGCAGTTTGAGCAATGGCTTGGTAGACATTTGAGGAGGGGACCACTAGCAGGTCCACATGCTTCCCAGCCTTCTCTGCAAGAGCGACCACCTGGCTGAATAACAACTGCTCGTAACTGGTAAACAGCCGTTGCTCATCGATGTCTTTGTATCCCTCAACTGGTCCCCGCAAGACATGGACTGTCATAACCACCAGATTCTTCCGCCCCGTATGGGTCAACTCTAAAGCTTTGCGGAGGTGATCCAGCCTCGTATAATCGCGAACTACGCAGAGTGTATTCCCTGGGCGAACCTCGACACTCTTTGTAGAAACGGCTTCTTGAGGCTGCAAACGGAACTGGTCCATTGCATGGAAAGCCTCTTTCCCGCGCCTCTTCTTGTTGGCATGCTCCGAAGCCACAAAAAGGGAGAAGAAAATGAGGGAGAAAGCAACCCCACTAATCGTCGCTACTTGTTTGGTAATCATGTTGACCACCGCAATGGCGAACAGGAAAGCGGTGATCATGCCCAAGCCTATCGGTATCTCATTCCTTCCCAAAACAACATTAAGAGGCACTTTCCATTCTCTTGGGGTACGATCCTTAAACCGAAGCACCAACACTGCCAAGGCCTTAAATGCAAACGACCACACCACTCCGAATGCATAAGCTTCCCCCAGGACATAGACATTGCCGCGTGAACCGATAATAGTCAGCACCTGCAGCAAAACGATCAAGTTGAGAGTGCGGTAGGAAGTCCCATATGTCCGGTGCGGTTTCCGGAACCAGTCTGTCAACACCCCGTCTTCGCTGACGCGATTAAGCACTGCATTGGATCCGATAATCGCTGTATTGACGGCACCGGAAAGCATCAAAAACCCCACGAGTACAATGAATCCCTGGAATAGAATCCTCAGCGAAAGTGGACCTGCTAGGTTCATGGCGATCCCGCTGATCAAGTTGTCGAAATACTCATGTCTGACGTTGTCCGGGATAATGGCATAGGCAAAAAACGAAACCAGGGATGTAAACAGTAGCGAGTAAACGAAGATGACCAGTCCGGCCCGCATCAGGTTCCTGTGCTTGGGATATTCAAGTTCGCGGTTGACTTGGGCTAATGTCTCTTCTCCCGACATTGCTAGAATGGAATGGCCGAAGGCAATCAGGATCCCGATGAGGCCCAGGAATCTTCCTGCGTCGGGAAGAATCCCCAGGTGAGGTTTTCTTTCGATGACTTCAGGCAAACGAGGAACAGTTGGAGAGGCTTCTTTGTCTTTCCCCCCGAACATCTTTGGAATCAATCGCGGCATCCACCCCACTGCATCGTCATTGAATGAAAGGTTTTGAGGAGTCGGGTTTGGTGGGAGTCGCTGCTTTTCCGGCCGGATAAGGATCGTGAGGCTGCTCCATAAGATCATAATCACCACCATGGCTGTGGCCACATACATAATCTTCAGAGCATCGTCGGAGGATTCATGGATCCCCTTCGTGTTGCGCCGCCAGAAATAGAGAATGACCACGACGGCAATCCCGCCCGCCAGATGGTTAATGGTGTCTTTGTTGGGATACCAGGGGTGACCGAAGTAGGTGACCGTCTGAGCGACCAGGCCAATGACGTATTGACCAGCCGAGGCCGCCGAGATGGGCCCCGTGAGGATATAATCAAACATTAAGGCAGACACGGAAAGCTTTGCCAGTGTTCCTCCCATGGCCTCTTTGACGACCCGATAAACACCCCCACGAGTGAACATCGCGCAGGATTCCACGTAAACCGCCCGAACGGCATAGGAGAATAACATGACCCCGAAAATGAACCAGGCCGCAGCGCGTCCCACGGCGTGCTCCGCGATTCCGCCTGCGTAAAAGGCAGACGATCCCAGGTCGGCCAGGACGATTGCAGCTGCTCGCCAAAAAGAAATGAACGTGAGCATAACCGAAGTGGCAACGACCACTTTGGTTTTAGCAGTCAAGGTTGAATCAGTAGGCAAGGTGTCTGGCTCCCACAGTCAATGAGTCTATGACAAAGTCGGCAAACCTTCTTCGCCGTAAAAACAAAAAAGGCTCCATGGCACTTCCTCTGTGTGCCTGCAGCCTGATCGGTAATTCGGCTCAGATCATCCTTTGGACTATTGTACGCCCTTCCCTCCGGCAGTCAACCACGAGTACAGCATAGAAGGACTGCTCAGCCGCGAAGCAGTAGTCTCAAGACCGGAGGCTCCCTAAAATCAGCAGCGCCATCAGAGACAGCTAATAATAGTCGTTTCCCCTGTCATCCTGAGTTTCCAGGCTGGTTGTTCCGAGCAACTGGGCGATAACCAAATTGCGTTCACTACCGCTCAAATCATGTTCCAGCCTGGCAAGTGCCGCCGTCACGATGTCTTTGTGGTGTAGACTCTCGGTCTCGGGCTCAGAGGTGATGTTAAGCCACAGCCGGTGGATTCGGTCGATGTCGTCTTCGGAAAGGCTGGGCGCATGAGCCCCGAGAAAAACCTCATACATTTTCCCACTCGGTTCAATAACCCGGCAGCGCACCTGCACCTTGGGTTTATTGGGGACCTCCTCCCAAGCCTGCCCCAAGCGCAAGCACTGCTCCTCGGGGCTTATCACCGCCGAAGGTCCCAAGACGATTTCAGACGATTGAAGGTTAGCCGCCGTCTGAGCAATGGCTTGGAAGACGTTGGAAGAAGGGACTACCAGCAGGTCCACATGCTTACCCGCCTTCTCGGCAAGCGCCACGACCCGGCTGAACAAGAGTTGCTCGTAACTGGTAAACAGGCGTTGTTCATCAATGTCCCTATAGCCGGCTAACGGCCCCCTGATGACGTGTACAGTCATCACGACGAGGCTTCTTCTACCCGTATGAGTGTATTCCAGAGCCTTGCGCAGGTGTTCGAGGCTATTGTAATCCCGAACCAGGCAAAGGACATTTCCCGGGCGGACTTCCACCGTCTCATTAGAGACAGATTCCTGGGGTTGAAGCCGGAATTGGTCCAGTGCCAACCGGCTCTTCTCCACACGACGGGTCTCGTTGATGCGCTCAGAGACAAAGAAAACTGTCGAAAAGACCGCCGTGATTAGCAGGCCGCAGATGGTGGCCACCTGCTTGGTGACCATGTTGACACCGGCCAGAGTAAACAGAATTAAAGTCACGACTCCCAGTCCGATGGGAATATCGATTTTTCCAATCCGCAGATTCAGGGGAACTCTCCACTCTCGAGGGGCCTTTTCTTTAAAGCGCAGGACCAGCATGGCCAGTGAATTGAAGGAAAATGACCAGATTACCCCGAAGGCATAGGCTTCACCAAGGAGTATGACATTCCCGCGAGAGCCAATGATGGTCAGCAACTGGAGCAGAACAATCAGATTAATGGTTCTATAGGAGGTCCCGTACTTACGGTGGGGTTTCCGGAACCAGTCAGTCAGGACTCCGTCTTCACTGACCCTGTTGAGAACGGCATTGGAACCAATGATGGCCGTATTAGCAGCGCCCGAGAGCATCAAGAAGCCCACCAGCACAATAATCCCTTGGAATAGGAGCCTCAAAGACAGCGGCCCTACCAGGTTCATGGCAATCCCACTGATCAAGTTGTCAAAATACTGATGTCTGACGTTGTCCGGGATGATGGCATAGGCAAAAAACGAAACCAGGGATGTAAACAGCAGCGAGTAAACGAAGATGACCAGTCCGGCCCGCATCAGGTTCCTGTGCTTTGGATATTCAAGTTCGCGGTTGACCTGGGCTAGCGTCTCCTCTCCCGACATTGCCAGAATTGAATGGCCGAAGGCAATCAGGATCCCGATGAGGCCCAGGAGTTTTCCTGCGTCGGGAAGAATCCCCAGGAGAGGTTTCTCCTCGACTGCACCGGGTGATGGAGGTGTCGCTGGCGGGGTTTCCGTGGGTTTCTTCCCGAACATCCCCGGGATCAAACGCGGCATCCACCCGACCGCGTCTTGATTAAAGGAAAGATTGTGGGGGATTGGGGCCGGTGGGAGCCGCTGCTTGTCAGGCCGAACGTAGATAGTCAGGCTGCTCCATAGGATCATCAGAACCACCATCACCGTGGTCACATACATGATTTTCAGGGCGTCTGTGGAGGATTCATGGATTCCCTTCGTATTGCGCCACCAGAAGTAGAGAATGACCACCGCAGCAATGCCGGCAGATAGTTGGTTAATGACGTCTTTGCTCGGATACCAGGGATGGCCGAAGTATGTGACCGTCTGAGCGACTAGGCCGATGACGTATTGGCCTGCCGAAACGGTCGAGATAGGGCCGGTCAGGATGTAATCAAACAATAAGGCCGAAACAGAAAGCTTGGCCAATGTGCCTCCCAGGGCTTCCTTGACGACCCGGTAGACACCGCCCCGCGTGAACATCGCGCAGGATTCCACATAAACTGCCCGAACAGCATAAGAGAAAAGCATGACCCCGAGAATAAACCAGGCTGCAGCGCGCCCTACAGCTTGCTCAGCGATTCCCCCTGCATAAAAGGCTGATGATCCCAAATCAGCCAGAACGATCGCAGCAGCCCTCCAAAACGAAATAAAAGTGAGCATCACCGAGGTGGCCACAACTACTTTGGTCACCCGATTGGTCACAATGGTGGATTCCGGTGGCATAACTAGAGGCCCTATCGCAATGAGAGAAAAAGGCCGATTCTCGTTTGAGCAGAAACAAAAAGGCTCAAGGCTGCACCTAAACTCCTTCCTTTTCGGCTGTCACGAAGACGAGGGAGGGGCTCAACAACCTGCTCCGCGTCCGAATTATACAAGATTTCGGCAGAGAAATCTGTCCTTGGTTCCCTTGAGGCAGCTGACTCTTTCTGTTAGGATCGTTATAGAAGAGTTCATGCAAGTTAGTGCTGAGGAGAATGATGGACCTCGGGACTGATAGTTCTTGATAATAACCTCGAAGTACGAGTGAGAGGAACTGGAAATGAATAGTACGTTAAAGACTTTTATCCTACTGGCGGGATTGACGGCATTGCTTTTGGCCATTGGCAGTGCCATCGGCGGTCGAAACGGATTGATGATCGCCTTGGTGTTTGCCGCGATTATGAACTTAATCGGCTATTGGTTCAGTGACAAGATTGCTCTAGCAATGAGCGGCGCCCAGCCCGTCTCTGAGACCGAAGCTCCCCAGCTTTATCAAATTGTCCGAGAGCTGTGCCTGCGGGCCGAACTGCCTATGCCCAGGCTCTTCGTCATCCCTTCTGATACCCCAAACGCTTTTGCTACCGGAAGAAACCCGGAGCACGCAGCCGTGGCCGTGACTTCAGGAATAGTCAATATTCTGAATCGGGACGAGTTGGAAGGTGTCCTCTCTCACGAACTGGCCCACGTCAAGAACCGCGATATCCTGATTAGCTCCGTGGCGGCAGTGATTGCCGGGGCCATTAGTCAGTTGGCCCATATGGCCCAGTGGGCAATGATCTTCGGGGGAATGAGCCGCGACCGGGATGATGAAGGGGGCAGTGGTGGGCTTATGGGCGGGTTGGCCATGATGATTGTTGGGCCGATTGCTGCCATGCTGATTCAGATGGCCATCTCCCGAAGTCGGGAGTACCAAGCCGATGCCACGGGGGCCAGGATTTGCGGCAAGCCCCAATCCCTGGCTAACGCCCTGCTAAAACTGGAAACCGCCAACCGACGGTTGCCGATGGACGTCAACCCGGCTCAAGCACAAATGTATATTGTGAATCCTCTCACAGCCGGGGGAATTGCCACGCTGTTCAGTACCCATCCGCCGATTGCTGAACGCGTCAGGCGGTTACAGGAAATGCGTCGTGGGGCAGCTTAAGGGCAGTTCGAGAACTGGTCCGCCGGCCTTCACTGCTTATGAGGGGACGCCAGTCGCCCGTCTTGCAGTCATGTCGGACTTCCCATCAACCTTTCGTATTCTTGTCCGATGGAGCGATAGTGTTCCAATTCCTCTTCCGCGAACTTCCTGAATATGGCTTTTCCCTTGGTGTCATTGAAGCTTTCGGCATATGCCTTGAAAAAATTGTAGGATTCTTTCTCCATTTCCATTGCCAACCTTAGAGCGCTCTCTTCGTCAATGTCCCCTTCAATCCTGGTCTTGAGATCCTCTCTGGCAGGGAAAATCCGCTTCAAGGCGTCGTAGTCAAAATGCAGAAAAACCGGAGCATTTGAGAGGTTGGGATGCTTGGAGATCAGTTGCTCCCATTCCTCTTCCAATTCCCGCAGGTGTTTCTTTTCTTCTTCGAGAATCTTTGAAAACGTAGACTTCCCTGAGGCCCGGGTCAGACTCTCCCCCAAGTGAAGGTAAAAATTTACCCCACTTTTCTCGGTCTCCATGGCGATTCTCAGAGCATCCCGAGCGAAAATCAGATCATTATCAAAAACCTCAGAGGAGGGGGGACGTTGATTTTGACAGTCCTGGCATGTGCCAAAAATCTGTAACTGATGACTCCAGGACTTGAACCCGTATCGGGACACGATCTGCTCCTGAAGCCTTTCCAGTTCAGGACTCAAAAACTCGATGGTTCGGTTGCATTGCGTGCAGACAATGTGATGATGGTGAGGACGGTTATAGAGAGGTTCAAAGCGGGCTCGCCCATCCTGCAGGTCGGCCTCACGTGCCAGTCCGCAAAGGGTCAGGGCCTTTAATGTTCGAAAGACGGTGGTGAAGCCGACCCGGCTATCCCTTTTGCGGACGGAATGGTAGAGCTCTTCCGTGCTGACATGGCCACCGTTCTGCAAGAAGCTCTCCACCACAAGGGCCCGTTGGCGGGTCATTTTCAACCCGTTTTGCTTCAGATAAGCCGAGAAAAGCGCTAATTGATCGGCAATTTCCTTATCACTATTCATCTTTGTTCTGATTTACATCCAGCTGAGAACGAGAGGACCTTCTTCTGTGATGGCCACGCTGTGCTCGAAATGAGCAGAACACCTGCCGTCCCGGGTCACCACGGTCCATCCATCTTTGAGGACCACCACCTTATCGGTACCCTGATTCACCATGGGTTCGATAGCCAGTACCAGTCCGGGCTTTAGTAGAATCCCGCGGCCGTTTGCCACGTAATTGAGCACTGCGGGCTCTTCATGAAGGCTCTTCCCGACTCCATGTCCCGAGAATTCTTTCACCAGGGAAAATCCTCGAGTCTCAGCATGGATTTGAATGGCAGCCGATATGTCGGAAAGATGATTTCCAGGGACTGCTTTTTCAATCCCCAGCATCAAACATTCTTGAGTGGTCTGAAGCAGGAACTGTAGGTCCTCGTCAATTTTCCCGATGGGGACAGTCAACGCCGCGTCTCCGTAGTATCCTCGGTGACACACGCCGTAGTCAATGCTCAAAATGTCGCCTTCCCTCAGCATTCTCTTAGAAGGGATCCCGTGCACCACTTCCTCGTTGATCGACGTACACAGCGTTGCAGGGAAGCCATGATAGCCCTTAAAGGCCGGTCTTGCCTTTCGTTTGTGAGTCATCTCCTCAGCCACGCGGTCCAGTTCGAGCGTCGTGATTCCGGGCTGGCAGTGTGTTCTTAGGGTGGTCAAAACTTCAGCCACAATCCGGTTGCACTCTTTCAGGATCTCGATCTCCTGCCGGGATTTCAACTCAATCAATGGCTGGTCTCCTGAGGTTCCATCTGCTGCCTGAATGATACCACCAACACCATAGTCCCTGCACGCCGGGCTTACGCGGCAGCCCCATGAAATCCCTGTGCCAGTTGCTCCATTTGGTGCAAATGGTCCTGGTCGTGATCCGCCCAGCCCTCAACCACCTGAAAAAGCGTGACCTCCTGATCGTTCCAGAGAGCCTTCCTGTGATACTGAAAACCGGTCATATTCAGGAGATATGCCAGGTTCGCCTCTCTCGCTTGGGAGAACTGCTTTAGGGCAAGAAAAGCATCAGACATTTGGTAGCGGCGAAGACGGGCCAGTTTGTCGCCATCGATGTCCCGAAGGACAGGGGAGTTTTCTGCCAGCATCAGCCGGACTCGCTCACCAAATCCTTCGATCTCCAGATCGCGCAAATGCAAAAGGTTCTCCTTAAGAGAAAAAGTGCTCTGGTCAGGCTTAAAGCGTAGTTGCTCCTCGCTCACATCATTTAAGAGTGATAGCAATTTCGCAGGGGTCGCCTTAAGTACTTCGACGAACCTTCCAAATTGATCTTCTTGCATGAGGCTGCTCCTGATTGATCGCATTGAAGCATCCCGCAAAAGAAACGATCTGTCAAGTTGGCATCTGATTCAGGATCAACACATTGGTGGTGTCTGACCGACCGCGCCAAAAACAATTTTCAGAAAAAATGCAAGAACCAAGCCCCATTCCGTCAATGAAATGGAGACAGACTCCAGGGGCCATTCTTTGAAAGCCCTTTCAAGTATTTCCCGGAGTCGGAGACCAGGCAACACCGGCTTTCGCTAGACTCCGGCTCAACCGATTTGGCCCTTCATGGGCTGCAGATGAGAGGTGTCACCATGTTTAGGAAGCTCGCGGTTGCAGTGCTTATTTGCTGGGGATGGTGCCAGATTGCAGTCGCCCAAGCTTATCAGGGGCTGCAAATTGAAGTCTTGGTCGATGGCTTATCCGTTCCCGAATATGGGCATGACGGTATTTCCTACATTGAAGCGCTTAAGGGTAAGGAGTATGCCATTCGAGTCACGAATCATATGAATTACCGGGGAGCCGTAGCTCTTTCCGTAGATGGTCTCAATACGATCGATGCCCGGCACACCACAGCGTACACTGCCAGGAAATGGGTCCTTGAGCCGCATGAGTCGGTTGTGATCTCCGGCTGGCAGGTCAATTACCACAACGCACGGCGGTTCTTCTTTACTGCCGAGGAAGAATCGTATGCGAAACAGCTGGGACAGACATCTGACCTGGGAATCATCAGCGCAGTCTTGTTTAAGGAGAGAGAATCATGTATTGAGGTATCGACAGGTTTATCGCGAGTCTCTCCTCGGGCGAATGAAGTCCACGCAAAGAATCCTCAACAGGAGCCCCTTGCTTCATCGCCCTCCTCTAATAATTCGGCCAGTGCAGACCACGATGTCCAGAAAGACGTTGAAGTTTCCAGGAAGCAGGCAATGGTTGAAGAATATGCTGCAACTGGAATAGGCAGGCAGGTTCGCCACGATGTTCGCGGGGTCAATCTGGATCTCGATCCAACGCCGGTGGCGAGCCTCAGTTTTCGATATGAATTCAGGCCTGTCCTGGTTCGTTTGGGGGTCTTGCCTTCTGTGCCTCGGCCCGTCGTACTCGAGCGGCGCCAGCGCGCAACCGGGTTTGTTAACGAAGGCTTTTGTCCAAACCCCCGTTAATTCTCGTAAGGGCACACTCAAAAGGCATAGACCGGAGGGGCGCTTTTTCATACTCGCCGGTCTCTACCCACTATTCCCTCTAGCATGGACCCTTAAGACTTCAGTACCAGTTTTTTGGTCAGGTAATACTTGGTCACATATTCAGCGACCATGCGGTCCGTATTGTATTGGGGGATAAGCGTCTGCATGGCCCGCCGAATCTTCTCGATCCAGAATCTCGGGATACCTTGCGGATCCCGATCAAAGAAGAGCGGAATTACTTCGTTGGTCAAAATGCCAAAGAGTGATTCCCAATCGGCCTGGTCCTGTTCCTCCGGGTCCGACTGAAAACTGTCATTCCCAATTGCCCACCCGTTAGTCCCGTCATAGGCTTCCCGCCACCATCCATCCAGAACACTGAGGTTGAGCCCTCCGTGAACACTGACTTTCTGTCCACTGGTTCCGCTGGCTTCCAGGGGTCGGCGGGGGTTATTCAACCACAGGTCAGCCCCTGATACGAGGTATCGGGCGACATTGATGTCGTAATTCTCCAGAAAGATGACCTTTCCAAAAAACTCATTCCGTTTGGTCATTTCCACGATGCGTTGGATGAACTCTTTGCCTTTGTCGTCCCGAGGGTGAGCCTTGCCGGCGAAGATAATTTGCACCGGCCGCTCGGAGTCTCTGAAGATCGCAGCAGCCTGTTCCAGGTTGCGGAAGAACAGCGTAGCCCGTTTGTAGGTGGCAAAGCGCCTCGCAAATCCGATCGTCAGGGCATCCGTGGAAAGGATCTTATCAAAGACTCTGGCCCCGTCCCCGCCACTTCGCTGGAACTGCTCCCGCAAGCGCTTGCGGGAATACTCCACCAGTTCCCGGCGCAGATGATAACGCAGGGCCCATATTTCTTCGTCAGTGATCAGGTCACGATCGGAAATAATCTTCCACAGATCGGGGTACATCAGTCGAGCTTCCCAGTCCTGCCCCAGATGAGTCTTCCAGAAATGCCTTGTTGGGCGGGCCATCCATCCCAGAACATGAACCCCATTGGTGATGTGTCCAAGTCGAGCCACTGGATACTTATCCTGGGCATAAAGATCCTTCCACATCTCCCGGCTGACTTCCCCGTGCAACTCACTGACTGCGTTTGCTGCGCGCGACATTTTCAGTGCCAGCACCGTCATGCAGAAAGGCTCCTGGGGATCCGACGGATCGACCCTCCCATGGCCCAGGAACTGCTGCGGATCCATTTCGAGGGACTTACGGAAATGCCCCAGGGTATATTCCAGTAATTCCGGGGAAAATCGATCATGACCGGCAGGCACTGGTGTGTGCGTAGTAAAAACACAGTGGTCTCGTACCCATTCTTCGGCTTGAGACAGAGTTCGGCCCGCCACGATCTGTTCCCTCAAGAGCTCCAAGGTCAGGAACGCCGAATGGCCCTCGTTCATATGATAAACGGCCGGGCTGATGTTCAAAGCTCGCAGAAGCCGGACTCCTCCGATGCCCATCACAATTTCCTGGCCTATCCGGGTTGTGAAATCGCCCCCGTAAACTTTACTGGTCAATTCCCGGTAGTGCTCTTCGTTTTGCGGAACTTCGGTGTCCAGCAGATAAATGACCGTGGCACCCACGTTTAGTCGCCAGGTTTGAAAATGGACGCGACTTTGCGAAATCTGTACCGAAAGAATCAACGGATTGCCTGTGGCGTCGGCGACCAGATCCAGAGCGAGTTCCGACCGGTCCAACAAAGGGTAAACTTCCTCTTGCCAGCCATGTGGGGCGATGATTTGCTGAAAATACCCTTGCCGGTAAAACAAGCTGACCCCGATGAATGGCACCCCCAGGTCACTGGCGGATTTCGCATGGTCTCCCGCCAGTACACCCAGTCCGCCGGAGTATAGGGGCAAGCTCTCATGGAGCGCAAATTCCGCACTGAAGTATGCCACGGGATTCCTCAAAAAAGGGGCTGCATGGGCAGAACACCAAGTTCGGTCTCGAGTCAAGTATTCACGAAACTGGACCAGAACGTCAGCAGCGCGCTTTGCAAAGTCCTTCTCCATCAAGCGCGCTTTCAACTCCTGGTGAGACAGAGAATTCAAGACGGTAATCGCATTATGATTGGAGTTTGTCCAGACCAGCGGCGAGAGTTCAGCGAAAATTTCCTGGGCATCCGGACTCCACGTCCACCACAAGTTGCGACTCATTTGACGAAATTCCTGAGTCATTTTGTCCAGGTCACGAAGCCCCTTGAGGAATTCGAATTTTTCTTCAGCACGCAAGGTCTTATCTCTCCAAATGTGTGGATAACCGGACTAGGCGTTTGATGACACGCCACGCTCCGGCCTCATCAACCGGATAGTATGCAAAAAAAAACCTCCGCGCGCCATTAGAGATTCGCAGGATGTGCTAGAATTTTCCAAAACTCTGGTGGCTCTTGGAGCAGCGCTAACCTTTCAACTACATTGAGGATCTGTTTATGACTGCACAAAATGTCCAAGTAACGTGGCAAGGTCACTCCACCTTCAAGCTGGTGACCCCCGAGAAGAGAGTTGTAGTGATCGATCCATGGATCATGAATAACCCGGCCTGTCCGGAGGTATTGAAAACGTTCGATCAGTTAGATGCCATGCTTCTGACCCATGGGCACTTTGACCACATCGGTGATGCCGTGGAACTTGGTAAAACCCATACTCCGGAAATCGTTGGAATATATGAACTGTGTCATTGGCTTGAGAGGAAGGGGGTCTCCAACATTCTCCCCATGAATAAAGGCGGGTCCCAACGAGTGGTCGATTTGCGTGTGACTATGACCCACGCTGACCATAGTTGCGGAATTTTGGACGGCGACACTATTCTTTACGGGGGAGAAGCCGTGGGTTACGTCATTGAGTTCACCTCCGGGCTGAGACTCTATCATGCAGGAGATACCAACCTCTTCGGGGACATGAAATTGATTGGAGAGTTGTACCGACCTGATGTAGCCATGCTTCCCATCGGCGACTTGTTCACCATGAGCCCTCGAGAAGCGTCGTACGCCTGCCAGTTTCTCGGTGTAGAGACGGTCATCCCGATGCATTTTGGGACCTTCCCACCTCTGACCGGAACGCCACAGGAGTTGAAGGATCTGACAAGGCATTTGCCATGGTTGGAGGTGATTGCCCTTGCGCCCGGCGAATCCTTGAATCTGTGAGTTATAGGAGCAGCTCTCAACAAGCCAAGACCATGCTTCGAGCCATATTTTTCGATTTCAACGGCGTGATTTCTGACGATGAACCCCTTCACTTTGCGGCCTTGAAAGATGTCCTGGAATGTGAAGGGGTCAAGATCTCTGAAGAAGATTACAAAACGCACTTCCTTGGCAAAGACGATCGGGATTGTTTCCGTGAGGCCCTGAAGATGCGGCTTCCCCCCCTCAACGGTAAACGGTTGGAAACCCTGATCCAGAGAAAGTCGGAAACATATTTGCGCCTTGTGGACACAGGCCTTCGAATTTTCCCTGGAGTGGTATCTTTCATTCATGAGGCCTACTGCACTTGCGCGCTGGCCATTGCATCCGGGGCCTTGCGAAGAGAGATCGAATTTGTTCTGGCTCGGACTGATTTGAAGCGTTTTTTTTCCTGTATCGTGACTCAAGAAGATGTCACACGGGGGAAACCCGACCCGGAGATATTCTTGACGACCCTGGCCGTCCTCAACCGACAGAATCACCTGGAAAGTACCATTGTTCCTGCAGAATGCCTGGTGGTTGAAGACTCCAGACCCGGAGTGGAAGCGGCTCTGGCTGCTGGGATGCACTGCCTGGCCGTGACCAATTCCTTCCCCGCCGAAAAACTCTCAGCTGCGCACAAAGTCCTTCCCAGTCTCGAAATCCCTCCAGAGGAATTGAAACTGTGGATCCAGCATTGGTAGGGGTCCTGGCATCAATTGGGGAAAGTGTGGGAATATTCCGGAAATATTTTTCATATCTCGGACTACTACTTCGAATCCCTGGCCCATGCAGAGACC
>JBGOTQ010000059.1:0-25480 GCA_041476565.1 Terriglobia bacterium
AATACTGGCCGTGAGTCCAACGATGTTCAACCACCTCGAGCGCGGAATGACTGAAGGCGCAAGCCATGTAGCTGTAGAAAGCGCGGATGGCTGCCTTGGCGTCGTCGCGCAGAAGGTAGGCGGTTGCCTGCTGGTTGTACACCGGCTCGTTGGCCATTCCCCAACCTTTGAGAAACAGGTTGTCCTCATGGTCGTTCAAAAGCGAGTCAGCCATCTCTCCCGTCGGCGAAAGAGCTTTCAGGCGCAGCAAGTGCACAGCTCCAGTGTCCACATCGGCGACGTACCATTGGTTCAGAATTCTCTGCGGGGTCAATGCTTCACAGGGAACATAGGGAATCCAGGTGTGATCGCGCAATTGCACTAGCGTCGAGAGCATCGAGGCATTCCCAAAGCCCTTCTCAATTGCCTGGTAGATCTTGCGGGCAGCCTCCAGACATTCTTGAGCTCTTGGATGATTGATCTGCTTGAGGACCTGTCCGAACAGATCCATTCCGGCAAACATATAAGCTTGGCTGAATGCCCAGACGCCATCACCCGTTCCATCATTTAGGGGACCATACACCAGGCCACGGGACGCACCCTCTCTCCGGCCAGCGTCGTTGACCTCCGCAAGGCACCAGTCAAGCGCTTTCAGGGTATAGGGCAGAAGCTTGTCCAGCATGTCGCGATCCTGAGCCAGAAGGAAATTTCTGGAGACAGCGTATAGCATGCCCGGCGTGTAGACTACCCAATTAGCAACGCCGTTCAGGTGGCCATTATGTTCCTGGGTATTGCGATAGATGGCTAGCATTTCCTCGGCCGAGATTTGCGGGTAGCCACGCAGATCGTAGAGCATGTTGTCCACGTAGACCGCTTGATTTACCGGCCAGGGAGTACCGGTTTGCATGTAGGCGAAATTAGAATAAGGCAGGTCTATTTCCGTATTTTCGCCCTGCCCGCCGTGACGGCGGGGCAAACGCAAGGCGTGCCAGAGAGTGGCTTGAAAGAGATCGTTCACTACTTTTTCAGGAACTCGGAACTGTGTGCCGCGGGCGACGTAGTCTGACCAGAACTGCAAAGTGGCATTTCGGGCTGTTTCGTAATCAATGCCGATCAGGGTGTCTTGGTCCCGCGAGTCAGTCATGGGGGAAGGGAGCTTGACCACAAATTCCCGGGAGCCCTTAGCTGGTAGATTCAGGGAAAGAGTGACAGTCACTCTCTTCTGCTTCTGCTGATAGTCCCGGATGCCGTTCCATTGCAGTCCTCCCGTGATGCCTTGGACACAAAACAGAACGCGGCGATAAGCGCTATCTTTCAGGAGCGTTGCGTCGCCTCGCCTTTCCGCCTCAATCTCCGAACCGGCATACTCCTGGAGTTGCCTTCGATGGGTCATAGAAATATCGAGCTCACGAGCCTTGGATTCCAGATTCGTGACCTTAACCTTTTGGAGAAGCGTCATCGCGATGTCTCCACGCCGCTCCTTGGGAAGGCCGTTCAGGGGGTAGGCGAACTGTTCGACCTCGTATCGTACATTGTCTTTCTCGAAGGTCGTTGTGATCACAGGAAGGCCATCCTTGAGCGTCTGTCCCTTCCAGGTTGATTCTATTCCCTTGGCTAGATCGCCGAATTCAAACCAGAAGCGAAAGTGGTCTGGATTGCCGTAATCGTTCCAGACCCCCGCCCCGCGGTCGATCCCAAACTTAGGGATGGCGCTGTCCCAGGTCAAACATACAATATGCCCTGGTTCCGGTTGGTTTGGATGCCGGTAGGCGGGACTGCCCATGTCCTCCCAGCGCGAGGTGAATTGCTGGTAATCTGCCTCAGGTTCCGCTTGGATACGTTCCAGAACGCGCCGTCCCTTCCAGGTGTCCAACTCTTTTTGGCAGTCCGCAAACGAAACCGGCTGCTCCCCTGCAGTCAGATAAACATCCAGGGAAGGCACCCAGAGAGCCTTGTTCTGTACCAATTGCTCGGCGCTAACCGTGAACCCCCGAGTTCCCTCAGGGTTCATCTGTACGGTTAACTTGCTGGGGCTGCGATAAAAGGCCGGATCTTCATTGAGACGGCGAGCCGTGTCTGGATCACTTTGAGAAATCAGGTCCGCCCAGATCACGTGAAGATTTTGAACTCTGCCCGAAACTTCAGTCGGATAAACCAAAGTTAAATCAACGCCGTCCACGTCTCCGCTGCCGGCGGATGTCTGCCATGCCCCTCCCTTCAATCCTTCTCCGGATTCCAGGGAATATCCGGCCGCATTTCGCACTTCGACGCCGCGGCTGGCAGGAATTAGCTTGATGTAGAAGGGTCTTAGTTTTGAAGACTGATGCCCCCAGGAAATCCGGACCTTGAGTGTCTGAGTGGAATCAGAGGCCGGTAACGGTCCGGAAAAAGCAACAGGACTTCCCATACAGAAAAGAAGCATTGACAAAACCCAATGCAGATTTTTGGAGCGCATTGTTCCTCCGCGACATTGCAAGATGAGATTTGAATACTCTTCCCCCACTACCGTCGGGGAAGCGTGAAACCAGGAAAGCGAGTAATATTATTTCATTAACAGGTTGATTTTATCTCTGTTTCCCCAAACCGATTCAGAATGACTTAAAATTTCATCCGGAGTCAGCCAAAACCGTTTGATTTCTCCCCGGCTGTGCATTTTGGCCTGGTCATTATAGTGGGGAGAATGGGGATCCTCGGATTGGCCGTAAGGCAACAAGCTCCAGACTTCTTTGGGCTGCCCTTCCATCACAATCATCAGATGGCCCCAGCCATCGTTGCACTGGATTTGACCGTTGTCTTGCTGGATGCCGTAGTCCGGATGTAGAACGCCATAAATGGCGTTCCCATCCATAGGGAATTGCCCTCCTCGCACGACAACGTTGACTTCTCCCCAAGGCACTTCGGTTTTTCCAAAGAGCTTCTCCATCCGGGCAATAGCCTCCTTTAAGGCTGCTAGCGCCATGCTTTGCTCTTCGCGCGAATTGATGTCGATCTTCTTTCGTTCCTGGGAGACGAACCTGCCGAATTTTCGAGCAGAGAACAGATCCTGATAGGCTGCCCCCCAAAAGTGAATGAGAGTGTAGGCAACAGACTCCTTGCTGGATCGACGGTCCCAGCCCTTAAAGAGCTCGATCGCGCGACCCAGCCGGCTGTCTGTCATCCTTTGGGGTTGAGAGGCATAGGCTCTAGCTAAGAGCGGAACAATGACCTCTGCCGGAACGAGATAGGTGTCTGTTGCCAGGGCTTTCATTTCATCCAGAGTGAACTTCCTGTTTTGACCAAGAACCTGAAACAGCCTTTCTCCTCGAGTGTTGAGGGCCTCTTCTCCTGCCTTGGAATCCGGCAATGATTGCAGATAATAGGGCGCGGGATCCAGTGGTTTCAAGCCTGAGTCTCGCGTGACTACCCAGTGGGGATTATTGCAGTTCTGCAAGAACCCCGCGGCTGGATTGAGAACTTGGGGATAGACGTCTAGGGGAAGGAAAGGTCCCCACTCCGTCTCCTTCGTCCAGCCGGGAACAGGCTTGCGCCAGTTGAAACCCTCTGCCCGCTGGGCGACTGTGCCATTGTGGACCCAGTAAATATTCTCCGCGTCAGAATAGAGCAAGTTCCACTTAGGCATGAGATGCTGTTCAAGGGCCGCTTTGAATTCCTTAAGGTTTTGGGCCTTCATCAAGAGGTACAGGCTGGTGGAATAGTTCACCCCATCAAAATTGGGAAGTTTGACGGAAGAAGCACGATGGCGATTCTTGTCGAACTTCACGATAGGGCCGTGATGCGTGTAATAGAGAGGAAGGGTCACGGAGTCACTCCCTTGCGGACTCTTGACTTTAAAGGTAGCCTGTTCGACCCGGACATCCTTCCATTGGCCCTCGTAGAGATACTGCAGGTGGTTTTGCGGGTTCAGCTTCTCTTCGTATATATCGGAGATATTGGGGGAATTGTACGTGGCCGACCAGGTGATCCTGTCGTTAAAGCCATCCAGGAAAAATGGGCTGCCAAACCAACTGATACCCCCGGTATTTAGTTTTCCCGGGGTGATTAAGTGGGCCTCGTAATTCTGAAAGCGGTTTGCCCAGGGCATGTGAGTATGCTCGACATGGATGATCCGTCCATTAGCGGACTTCTCCCGGGCAATGGCAAACTGATTGGAGCCCAACTGGGGAAATGAATAAGGCTGGTTCTCGAGTTTGGACAATGCATCGTGGACGCTATAAAAGCGGAAATAATGGCTTCGTTCCAAGGCTTCGATGTCTTCGGCGCTAATCGAATCGATCCAGGCGGGAGTCCGGTCACGATGCTCAGTGATATAAGCATTGACGCCTCGAGCAAATGCCCCCAGGATCTTGTAAACCCCGGGATTCATCTTGCTCTTGTTCTCGTCCACTCCCTGCCGGGTTCGAAGCAATCGTTGCAGATAATCGCCATCCCACCTGTATTCATACGGGACGAAGCGGAGATACCCCTGACCCAGCGCCTCGAATCCAACGATCTCAGCCCGGCGGCCTTGCGCATCGCGGTACTCCAGCATCATTTGTTCCAGGTGATCCTGGGCCTGGGCGTAGCCATAGCCGAAGAAAGTGGCCTCCTCGGTTTCACCAATAATATGAGGGACTCCGTAAGTGTCGCGATAGATCGCGACCTGCTGGAACAACGGGTCCTGTTTGTTGCCGAACCGGCAGGAAATGAGGCCGAAGAAGGCAAAGAACAGAAATCCGCATACGGGACCATGGAGTTTGGACGTTTTCGATCGGCAACACACAGGGTGGCTCCTGTTTTTTTCCAGCTTATTCGTGATCGGTGTGGCTCCTAGCGGAGCCCGTTTCCTCCTATTCCCTGTTTAACTGACCCAGTACTTTCTTACTTGAAACAGACGTCCTGCCTGAAATCTTCCCGTCGGGACGAGATAATGTCTTTTATGTTCGTGGGGATTCACAAATCAGCCCGGGACTGCGACGAATTGACGCTTCTGTTCTCCGGCTCAGATTCATTCAATGTCCCTTTCCCACGGACTCGAACTCAACTTCAAACTCCACGACCCCGGTTACAGGGAGCGTAATGAAGTCTGTTCCAAATCCAGACTGACTCTGGCCATTGTACCTGACTGCCTTGATGGGACGGGCGCCCGGATGTCTAAGCCACAGCACGGTTTTCTTTAGAGAAGAAAGCGAGTTCGCGTCATAGCGGCCGGAAAGTTTGCCGCTAGCCAGCTGAGACTGGAGGCTCAGGCTCACTTCGCCGAAGCAGGTGGGCATTCTTTCGATTACGATCTTCTTGCCATTTCCAAGCCATTTGGAGGGAGCCATCTTCAAAAGTTCCAGCGTGCCAGTCGGCGTGGAATCTGCGTCCAATTCCTCGTTGATGATCATTTTTCGAATCAACTGAAGAGCCGTCCCTGCGCCAGCGCTCAAAGGCTCCGACCCCACCGAATTCCCCCCAAACCCTTCTTCCAGCCATCCTTGACTATAGAGATCCCAAGTCCAGATTGTCTCGTGAAACAGTTTCTGAGAGGTAAGGTTGCTAGTCCTCAAAGGAAAAACTCCAGCCACTTCGGGACTGGAATAACCGTCTCGTGAGTTGCCATGGGCGAGGTTTGAATAAACCGCACCCTGAAATTTCTTGCGGTCCCCCTTGTCGTAAAGCTGGAGTGGATAGCCGAATCCATAGATGTGATCGACGCCGCGATAGAAGCGGGCTAGCCCCGCTAGCAAGCCGCCATGCTGCTCCATGGTATCCCTGATGGCTTGAGCGCCTGGACTGCCAGCTGGGAACACTCCAGTCTCGAGCAGGAGCGGAGCGAACAAGATCCAGTAGTTACCTAATGGATCGGCTGGAATAAAGGGATAGGGAGTTTCTACCTTTTTGTAGTCCTTGCTGTCGGCAGACCCGATATCGAAGGCCAGGGGAACGAAGGGCGGACTTACCTGACGGTTGGTATTTTGTGCGGCCACCAGATCAATGGTTCTTCGATAGTCGCGGGCATCCTTCAGATATTTTTCTGCCAGTTCTGTATCGCCCAGTTCCCTCAGAACCGACCCTGTTTCCTGCAACCCTCTCCAGCAAGTCGCATTCGAATAAAGGCTATAGGCCGGGGTGCTGATGTCCCCACCATAGGCGTGCTTCGGCAGCAGGCCTCGATACTCTCCGCTGCTGTCCGCGGTTTGGCGGCGTGTTCTGGCAGTCCATTCAGCCAATTCAATCAGTCGCGGCCTGATCGTTGCCAGCCACTGCCGATCCCGCGACAGGCGGTAGACCTGGGAGGCATACATGGCACCTAAACCGTTTCTGTACTGATGATGGTAGTTCGATTTGTCCATCAATTCCGGCGAGAGCATGATCTCTATGGCAGACTGGGCTTGGTCCAGATGGCCGTATTGGGCAAGAGCCACAATGGGCCACCCCTCTTCAAGCCCGAAATAGTCCTCATACCAGTAAGCTCCATACTTCAATCTTTGGCCATCACGGAGAACGATCATGGCCTGGGCCAGAAGGTTCTTGTAGAGATCATTGAGGGGTTGTTCAGGCAAATCCAGGCGCGCTTTACCTTCAAGTAGTTGCCGCCAGTATTTCCGGAACCTTTCGCGGCTTTCCCTGACACTGACTTGTTTGACGGCGGCAGATTCTTTGACCGGAGCATTCACCGATGGAATTACAAAGTGAAACTCGCTACTCTGCCCCGCCTCTATTTGGAGTTCGTAGGAGAGGCTATTCTCTCGAGACGTGCCACCCCACTGGAAAGGAGCCTCCGCATAGAGAACAATCTCTCCGCTGGGGTTGCGAATGATCCTGTTGTCCGGCTCGACGCGATAGCCCGTAAACAATGGATCGAAACTCATGGGACTTGGGCTATCGCCGTTCGGACCTCGGCGGTGGCCTGCCTCGGCGCTCCAGCGTCGTCCCATCAGGAGCGAGAATGTAGTCTTTCTGGAGACCTTCCCTGGATTGCTGACTCGCAGTGTCAGGATCTGAGCGTAGATGGAATCGTTGGGGGCTGTTGTAAATACCTCTTCTTCAAACTTAATTCCATCCTTCTGAACGAGAGTCACCAACGCGGGTAGAAAACCGTCGAGAAAGGATCGGCCAGTCCTGTTGATATCTGTCCCAAATAACTCCCCGTCGGCGGCAAAAGCAATCCAGCGGTCCACCCATTCGTTCTTTCCGGGATCTGATTCTTTTGCCCCCGTGTTCCATGCGCCTCTATCGCCGTTCTCGATCTCCACCAGAGTCCCATTCCAGCGCACCAGGCACTCTATCGGGTCCCCGGGGCGGCCGATCACGCTGGAGTGCATGTCCAGAGGCAACAGTAGAGAAGCTACTCCTGCAAAGTCCGGCTCCTCGGGAGACTGCAGGATTCTTTCCATGAGCATGTCTTGACCGCTGCGGTACACGCGCTCGAAGTACTCACGACCAGATCGGCTCAAGTGAATTTGGAGGGGAATGGAAGCCGGCAGACTCGCCAGGCGCAACCTCCTGACAGCGATGGGTGGGAACTTGGCTTTGAGCCAGGAGGGTTGGGAACCCCTGCTTTCAAGGTTCGCGATGGGAATGTCCCTCCAGTTCTGATCGTCCCACCATTGCAGCGGGCCCGGCAGTTCCTTGAGTGGCAATACAACTTCATCAACCAGTTTCGGGCGAGGCCACGAAACGAGGGAGCCCTTTGCGTCCTGTGATCGGGTCGCCCCCTGCTCCACTGAACCCCAATTGATCAAGCTCTCATCCGGTTCCGGCGGTTCCGGCATCTTTACAACCGTGACTTTGGCACGCTCTTCGATCCTGGCCGTCGAAAAATAGGGCTTGATTTCCCGGATGACATACCTCTGGTGCCATGGGACGCGGGAAGTCGTCTTGTTGAGGGCTAGCCGAATCCCCCGAGCATCGACCGGTTCAAACCGGTAGTTCCAACTCACCAGGCCGCTCTTTTGATAGGGAGCGAATTTACCCTCTTGTCTATAATCGATGCGGATGGTTGAATCCAGTAAATGCCACTGGTTCCCGTCCCGGTATTGCAGTGATTGGAATTCAGGCAGTGGATCGTAAGCAGTGCCATTCAAGGTCGCATAGAGAACTTCCAGCCCATTGATCTTTACGGGCGATTCCCATTCAAGGCCCACAGCCAGTTCCGAATCTCCTTTCTCTGGTGTCAACACTGAAAAGGTCTTTTCGTCCCCGTCGTGAATGGCCGTGGGCAGATCCTCAGTCTTTCCTCCTCTCCACAATTTCGCGATGGCGGCAGAAAGTTCTGGACGAATTTCGGATTGCGGGTTTCCGACCGCGGGAGCCGAGGCGAAGAAATCCGCTTTCCATAGAATGCCCATAGAAAGCTGGAATACCCAGGCTGTAAGCAATAGCGAGATCGTTAAGAAGAGCCGCATGAAAACCCTCCTGATAGTCGTTTCCGCAAAACGTCGCCTGCCTATTGACGCCTCGAGTTTGGCAATGAGGAATTTTGAACGGGTCATCTGAGACTACCTGGCCTGACTTACGACACACTCAAGAGTACAATCGCCAGCGTGCCTAGCACACAACCGGAGATCCCGTACCAGCCCAGCCGTTCACGAAAGAGTAATACGCCTGCTGTCACAACTACAAACAGGCTTCCCCCGTTGGCGATGGGAAATGCGACATTTCCTGGAACACTGTAAGTGTTAAGCGCATAGGCCAGGGAAGCCGTCCCGGAGATGCTGCACAGCGCCATCACTGCGCCCATGCCGATCTCAGTTCGGTTTGGACAAGTTTTTTTGGCTAGCAGTCGGAGGGCCATGAAGACAAATCCCCCCAGGTAGTAATACACGAGGTACTGATTGGTGACCAAGCCAGCCAACCCCATTCCCGCCAGCACGCGCAGGCCGAAAACCCCACAACCATTGAATAGGAAGGCGAGGAGCATGAGCAGGAGCCACATGAGGTTACCCTTTCCTTTCAGATTCTTGCATCACGACGTCAGGGGAAGGGGCGAAAGATCTTGTCCCCATCGGGTCTTGCCGGCGCAAGTCTTCCAGACGATCCAGCCAGACCAGGACTATGGCGACAACAATCAACCCCAGAATTCCTATTTTTTTCAGATTGATGGGCTCGTGGTAAATGAGGATAGAGCCGACCGTCGGGATCGCTGCAGAAAGGTTGATAATCAGCCAACTGGTGGCAATCTTTCCGTGCTTGAGGCCGGCCTGAAAAGCCCAGAGCGCACAGAGGGCAATCGATCCACAGGCAAAAGCCAAAAAGAAAACCTTGACCGGAACGGCATATCCTTTGCCCAGGAGAACAAAAACGTTCATGCCGAGGCAACCTGAGAACATGAGCATCCCGGACAAAGGTTGGGGGCGGCAGTGCTTTCGCTCCGCCAACTTGTGGCATACACCGAGCACGCCATAACTGAACAAACTCCAAAAGACCAGAAAATATCCCATGGGTCTCCCTGTTATCCTTGAAACTTAGGCAACTTTACACGTCAATCGTTTTCTTCATTCTTTCCATGATGGGGACTTATAGGTTCCCAAGGCCCCTGACAGTCGGGTGGTACGGGCACTAAGGAATTCCGAACAGGACCAGAAAATAACCCATGGGCCTCGCAGTCGACCCCAAAAGGGCAACGGAAATCGGGAGCGGCACTCTCACCGTCTCTGTCATTCCTCACGCTTGCCAGGGCGGACTATCCAACCCGAAACCGTTTCAGGACGTCCTCATTGATGCTGACTCCCAGGCCCGCCCTCGTTGGGACCGGGACTTCTCCATCCTTGATGCTAAAGCCGGGTTCCACCAGGTCGGCCACGTAGTACATCGGGCCTGCCACATCCGGAGGATACATCTCGAGATCAAAGCCCTTCGATACGCTGAGCACCTGAAGGATGGCGGCATGGCCGATACCCATTTCCTGGTTTGAGCCCATCGTGGCACCGATGCCGGTCGCTTCCGCTACTTGCACCGCTTCGAGAGCTCCCAGGATTCCCCCCGCTTTTCCAACGTAGACGTTAACCGCATCCGCAGCCCCTAAGCGCGCCACCAGGGCCACGTCCTTGGCGCTCCAGGCGCTTTCGTCAAGCAGGATGGGGATCTTGGAGTGCGCGCGCAATAGGGCCGTCTCGTGGAGATTGCCTTTTTGAAGTGGTTGCTCGATCACAGCAATTCGCATTTCTTCCAGCGACGGCAGGGCCCTTCGGGCCTCACCCAAAGACCATCCTCCGTTGGCATCGACTCCCAGGGACACCTCGTCTCCCAGAATCCTTCGTACCGCTGCCACCCGAGCCAAGTCATGGGACAAGCCCGTCCCCACCTTCACTTTGAACTTACGGAACCCCGCTTCCCAGGCCTGTTTCGCAATCACTGCAGCATCATGGGGAGCAACTCCTGAAATGGAAAATTTCGACCGGACGGAATTTCGTACCGCCCCTCCCAACAAGGTCCCAACGGACACATCACAGGACTTGGCTAGCGCATCCCAACAGGCCATCTCAATCCCGGCTTTGGTGAAAGGAAAACCTGCGAGAGCATTGTCCATAACCACGCGCACGGCGTTCGGATAAAGTTCCCTGCCTACAAGCAATGGCGCAAGGACATTCCTGATAGCCGCTTCGGCTGTTTCAAATCCCTCGCCGCTCCAGAGATAGGTTCCACTTACTTCGCCAATGCCTTCGACTCCTTCTGCTCTGACCCACACCAACAGAAAAGGGGACCGGTCATGGGTCCCTGCTCCTCCAGTGATTACCCATTCAGGGCGTATGGGCAGCAGTATTCGTTCTGTGTTGATGGCTTCAATCTTCAGCATGGCTATTCAATTTCGAGTCAAGCTAAATCAAAAACAGAGGGCCGCATGACCTTTTTCAAGTTCACCACGACGGATGAAAATGGCAGGGGTAGCCACGATGAATTCGTACTCTGAATTCATCGTGGGCTTTTCTTATGGGGTCAAAAGCCCACTACCAAACTCGCATTTTCATAAGACGGATCGACTCCCTCAATGCGCCGCCTTGGAATATCACGCCTATTGTAGGTGCGGGGCTAATGACTTCAGGCGAAGTTAAATGATCGCTTCTTCGGAAATGGGGTTCACTTCACTCCTCGGAAGTGGGTCCAAAGTTTTGTACCACGCTATCCCCCCAAATTTTTGGGTGAGCCGAGGCTTCTTATATCTTTCCGAGGGCTTCAGGTCAAGATCTTTCTCCCGGACAATGAGAAATGGAACAGGTTCCTTTTGTGCTAGGATTAGGACGTACGTGAGTGACACCGTGAGTTCAAGGGGCACAAGCTTGCGTCAGGCGATCGATAGACTAATCGGCGGGATCGCTGGAGCAAGCCCGCCAGCTTCTCTTCTGATTCTGCTTAATGCTAATCCTCTCGAAAAGACGATCATTGGCAGTGGTTTCCGCCGTGCTGGGATTTTGGGTCCCTCTTCTAAGAGTTCCTTCTCACGCCCAATCCGGCCAGTTCAGCTCTTCGGAAGCTAGAACACACTACGAAAAGGCCCTCGGATTAGGTGAAAAGTCACAGTGGCGCGGTGCATTGCTGGAACTGAATCGCGCGCTTCAATACGAATCCAACAATCCCGAAATCCTTGTCGAACTGGGGATCACCTGGGGGGAACTGAAGGAATGGGATCAAGCGATCAAGGTCTTGAAACGAGCTATAGAGCTGGCGCCGAATTCCGGTCGGGCCCACTACAATTTGGCTGCGACACTTGACCGCGCAAGTCCCGGACAACACCTGGGAATACCGGAATACCGGAGGGCACTCAAGATAGACCCCAGTGATGTGGGATCGCTCATCAACCTGGCCTCCAATGTGGGAGATAGAAATAGCGCGGAAGCCAGAAAGTTGCTTGAGATGGCCCTGGAGACCGATCCGAAAAACGCCCGGGCTCATTTCAATCTGGCTCTCTTATCTAAGAATATCGGAGACATGCAAGGGACGTTTAAGGGCCTGCAAAAGGCCGTAGAATTGGAACCAGAGTCATCTGAATTCAGGCGACAACTGCTGTCTCTGTTGTTATCAGAGAGCAGATGGGATGAAGCCATCATTCAGTGTCAGCAGATGCTCAAGCAGAATGAAGCTGATTGGAACAGCCACTATACCCTGGGTCGAATTTTGATTAACCAGGGGAAAGAAGAAGAGGGGGAAAAGGAGCTACAAAAGGCGCAGGAGATTCGACAATCCCAGCAAAAGCGAGAAACAGTCCAGGAGATGATCAACCATGGAATCTCTGCCTTGACTCAGGGAAAAGTAGAAGACGGGATCAAGCAGTTTACCTCAGCTTTAGAAATTGATGAGGGATCCTCGCAAGCCTGCATGTACCTCGGGGTCTCACTGGCGGCTGCAGGACGTCTGGATCAGGGGATTGAAAAACTCAACAAAGCAATCGAAATGGATCCTTCCAGCCCAAGGGTGCATCACAACCTAGGAACCCTGTTTTTACAGGCTGGCCGGATTGACCTTGCACAACGGGAATTTGAAAAGGCGTTGGAATTGGACCCCTACTTCCCAGAGGCCCATAATAATCTTGGGCTCATCTTTTCCAGGAATAACCAGGAAAGCAAGGCAATAGACCATTTTCGTGTGGCTTCGGAGCTTAATCCTCAGTACTTGGAAGCCCTTTTCAATTTGGGCCTCGCCCTTCGCTCGATCAATCGGGTCGAAGAGGCCGTTCGGGCGTTTCGCGAAGCGGCAGAAGTGGCCCCTGACAGCGCCCAGGTGCAGTATGCGCTGGGAATGGCCTTAAAGGATAAGGGAGACCTGGTGGGGGCGAAGCAAGCGATGGATCGGGCGAACACACTGCAGGGGCAAGTCCGGCCAAATTCCAATATTCAACGATGAGGTCTCATGTCGCCGGCCGATTTCCATGGGAACGTGATGTGTGAAACGCGGCAAAATGATCAAAAAGTGGCCAAAGGACCTCTGGTTATTCAGAGATTACACCTCGCGTACGGAACTCGTATATCACGAAAGGGCAATGCATCCTCAGAGCAAAGACGACGGTGACTTACAAACTGTTTCACTCTCGAAATATCTGTCAGGCTCGATCTCTATCACTCCCAACGAACCAATTCCCAGTGATGGGCCAGTTACAGGGGGACAGTTCTTGGAGTGCGACAGCTTGCTGCCGCTTTGGGTTGCTAGAAGCCTTGCTCCCAGCAGTTCGGCCGGCAAGCGGGCCGGAGCGAAAGCGCCAGCATAGCTGGCGCACTCCATATTTTCCCCGTTTCACTGACCCGTTACACTCCCCACGGATTTGGACTTGCTTCTTTCTGACATGCTGCTTAGTTCTTGTGTGCCGGCAAGGCTTCTTTGCGCGGCAGGCCAACTCTCCTCCCGCCCAGACTGCGAAGGAGCAGGACCTTCGACGAATAGTTTCCAAAGCACTCAACTCGCTTGGTGTCTTCTATTACGAGAAGCATGAATCCATAAAGGCGATTGAGACTCTGGAAGAAGCACTCAAGTATGATCCGGATAGTTCGGACATCCGGACAAACTTAGCTATGATGTACCTGGAGCAGCAACAGTTCGAAAAGGTCTTGGAAAAATTGGGTTCCATTCCCAATCTGGATGAGCGCGATCAACGCGCCCTGACTGCCTTGGCCGTTTCCAATTTCGTCTTGGGAAATTATGGTCAGGCTGTTTCATTCTACAAGAAGCTGGCGCAGTTGCAGCCCAATGACCAGGTCCTGCATCTCACCCTGGCAGTTGCTCTTCATTTGAACGGTGAAAGTGAGGAGAGTGAAAAAGTACGACGCCAATTGCCCAATGACCAATCCACCCAGGCTCAGTACCATGTCATCCTGGCCGACGCCCTTCGTTTTCGCTCCAAGGTTGCTGAGGCATCAGCCGAATATGAGAAAGCGATCGCCCTTGCACCGGACCTACCCGAAGTGAACTATCGGCTGGGGGTGCTTCAAAGCGAACTTCACGATTACGAGAAGGCCGCCGAATCCTTCCGGCGGGAGTTAAGGATCAGTCCTAACAATCCCGACGCTAATTATTCTATGGGAGCCTATTATCTGAGTTATGGCAATAACCCGGGATTGGCCAAAGGCTATTTCGAAAAGACGCTCCAGCTCAATCCCCAACATCTTGGCGCTTACCTCGCTCTCATGAAGATCTATCTCAACCAGTCTCAGGCTGTGGAAGCTCTTCAGCTTGCTGAGAAGGCGGAGGAACTGGGAAGCGGGAACGACGAATTCCATTATCTCAAATCGAGAGCTCTCAACTTGCTTGGCAAAAGGGACCTGGCAGAAAAAGAACTCAAGATCTTCGAGGAAATGACGGAGAAGAAGAAATAATCCTTGCATCCACCTCGAAATACGCCAGAGATTTTGTGCAAGTACCCTATGAGTTTTTCAAGCTCATCACTGTGAGTGAAAATGGTACACCGCCCACGAAGTGGGCGTTGGGGGAGAGGGTAGGAATTCGTGGGAACGCTGACCCAGGGCGGCGCGACCGGCAGTCGCCTTCGGCTCCTGCTAGTCGGCCGCTTTGCCCTGGGCTACTTTCCCAAGGCCTTTCAGGCCATTCTCATAAAAGTGCCCCATGACCAATTCAGGTCGCAGGTGTGGATGAAAATGGCCCTGGTAGCCACGATTGATTCGATTCCCGAATCAATCGTGGGCTTTTCAAAAGGGTTAAAAGGCCCACGGTTACTGCCCAGAGCGCAGTAACCGTGGCTACCCAAGCCTGCATTTTCATAAAATACCCTATGAGATCTTCAACTCTCCGGGGTCATCGGTGGCCCCAGGATTCGGAAGGCGGATTTTCACTTGGGTGCCTGTTGCATAGACTGTTTGCTGTTGTTGCCCATCCTCGGACAAAAACTCATGGTAAATTAAGTCATCAGTGGCATGCACAGCATTGAACCGCGATACCTCTACGGCAGCATCAACCGCCCTCAATGTGACGGGATCATCCCACTTATACTGGTACACGAAGATCTCCCTATCGGGACTGCCAGGCTTCTTCCAGCCGTACATGCGCCCCACTGGACAGACTGAGGGTAAGTCACCAGTCAAAATGTCCAGCAGCATTCGCCGACGAATCTCCCTCCCGCTAAAATCGTGCCCGAGATCCGGATCGTTGTAAGTGGAGTGCTCCCACCAGCTCATCATGACCGCATCGTGAAAAGCCAGCTGCCATAATGGCACAGGCCAGAAAGGAGCCTCCTTGCCGTACGGTCCGGGGAGTTTGTTAGTTCCAAAGTGCTTGTAAGGAATCGCCCAGTCCTTATTCTGTTCACTCCCAACCACACGGTCATGCCCGCTGAACTGGGCAAACATGGCGTTGCGAAATTGTGAATTCATCTTTCGATCGTATGACCAGGCCCCATAGTTTTCCATACAGGTCCCCGCATTGAGCACATCAAAGTGGGCGGCCGTGTACTTTGCCCGCAATTCCGGAGCTGCCTGCTTGAGAATCTCCAGCACCCGACCTTCGTGACTGTTGTACCAATCCAGTTCGCCGATCTTCCAGGACGGGCTCTTTGAGCCGTCAGAGCGGGTCAAGGTTAACCATTCCTGGAAAAATGGTCCCCCCTTCAGGATTTCGTTCAGCCAAGTCCAAGGGGCGTACAGGTAACCAAGACGGTCCAGTTCCTGGAGTACCTCTCGATCCAGGTTGATCCATTTGTAGCCGGGATAAAGTTCATCGCCCCCATTGAGATTGAAAAAACCAACCGGGTAGACATAAGCCTTCGCTACTCCCCTTTGCTTAAGCTTCCGGAAAATGCCGGCATAATCCGCTTCCGAATCCTGAAGGTAACCCACCATCACCAATACTGCGCCAAATAGCTTTTCGAGCGATGGGCACTCTTCCAGCTTATCTCGCAAGCTCCTGAAGAAGCCCTCTTGCTTGGCATACTGACGGTAAGCTCGAGCGATGGCTACATACGATGCGGAGGCAACAAATCGAAAGCGCTGGGTCCGGGCTTGATCCAGCCATCCCAGTCTCGGCATGTGAATCCAACCGAAGCTGAGGGCCCCTTGTCCATCGTCGAAATAGTTGAGGGCAGCGTCAAACCCAGGCTCAAGTATTGACATGACAGCAGATTTCTTTCCGAGAACCGCCCAATAGCGCATCCAGCATTCATCGGCAGTCACGGTGAACCGGGAAGCAGCCTCAGACAGGGGTTTTCCCAGGCGGGCGGAAGGCCGATGCATTCGCCCTCCCGTGATCGTGTCCAAGAATACGGGGCGCGGCACTGATTCGGGCCGAAGTGTGCTTGGAAATTGGATGGCTGACAACTCACAGCGATAACGAAGATCTGGTTGTACCTGAAAGATAACCTCCGGGTCCTTTTCAGCCAAGTGCACGGAACAGCTGAACTTTCCCCAGGTCTGGTCATAACGAAGCTGGAAACCGTCAGGCAGAGGAACAATTGATTCCGGGGAAATCGGCTTCAAACGCTCGGGAGATCGCCGCATGTCGTTTTCTGCCGCTTCTCGAGAGAAAATAGAAGAAGCCGAATCTGCAGCCCTGACATCTCTCCAATCCCAGGCCCAGACCTCCCCTGAAATTTTCTCCTCCACGAAGGCCCTTCCGGTTTTCCGGTTAATTCCGATGGACAGATACGGGTTCGATCGGATAATCGTTTCCTCGTCAGACTGTCCTCCTGGTGCCTTGGAGGAACCCGACAATGGCACAGCGAGGACTCCTGTTGATAGTCCGGCGACTCTGTAAAAGTCCCGTCGGGATAACAAGTGCGGGAATGACATTCTCATCAGTTTCTCCTTTCCATGGGTGCTGGGATCACAAGATACTCTTGGCTTGCACCTGGGTGCAATCAAAAGTGACGGGCAGAGGGGGAGCATCGTAATCCTGGCCTGAAAGGCCAGCATAGCGCTCAGCCCAGGGCAGAGCGAGTGTTTGTAACGAGCGCCGCCCTGGGTCAATGAGACCGATAACGATTCTCGCCGTGCTGGCGTGGGCAGCCTCCCCACGCCAGCACGGGAAAAGCACGATGACGAATGGGAATCCTTGACCCAGGGCGACGTTCGGCCCCGCCAAAAGCGGTGCATTCGCTGGCCCTGGGCTTTGCTATCTTGGCCTTTCAGGCCAAGTGAGGAGTTGCAAGGTCGCCGAGAAACCCTAACCCAGTTCTTCCGCCATCCGCCACTTCTGATTGCACCCCTTGGATGCACACATCCCTATCCCTGACCATTACGTCATTCGGGCACCCATGCTATCCTTTGCCATAAACACGGCAAAGGGGAAACAATGTTCAGTCGACGCTTTTTCATTTTCGGGACTGCAGGAACCGCAGCCACGCGAGCACTTCAAGGAAGCACTCCTGAGGACAAAGGGTTCCAATACGAAAGTCTCCAATGGGTTGACGAACGCCAGGACCCATCAATTACTCTCGAAACTGACGAACTCATGGTTAAGGTCATCGACAACACAGGATTGCGACCGCGCCCGGAAAGCGCCTGGATGGAGCAGGACTATAGTCATCATTTGGGTTATCACGGCATCCGGGCTTTCTGGAACAAAGAAGAACGAAGGAACATTGTGGCCCCTTTTTTCTCCTGGTTGAATCTCCAGAATCTGAAGGTAGAAGGTCTTGCGCTGGATCCCGTCGATTCACGAGCCCGTTTTGGGATTGGCCGCGGCTGGCCGATCCAAATGAAAAAGAACTCCAGTGGTGTACTGCTTAAAATATCAAAAATGCCATTGAGCGGAGTGGAGTATTCATTGTTTTTATTGCCTTCAGGTCCGGACTCTCTTGACTTCACAATCACCTTCGTCTTACACGAGAAAAAGCAGAATCCAGCCCCCTTCCTCGCATCATGGCCTTGTTACATGTCCACGTTCGACGAGGTCCAACTTCATTCCCCGTCAGGAAACCCTGAGGCCCCAGTCTGGGAACCCTTTGGCGAGCCAGAGTCCTTTATCGTTGGGGAGTCCGTAGGATTTGTTCACAGCCAGCGCACCTTTTCCCCCCGACGACCACCTGCTTTCCCTGCTGTTTATGGGAGAATCGGCTCTCGGGTGTTGGCGATAATGATCAGCCGGCCTGAAGTGAAGTTTTTTCTGGTCAATGCGGGCGGGCATCGACCCTACCTGCCTGTTCAGAATCCAGCCTGGGACTTTTCTTTCAATCTCCCCGACTACAAGCCGGGGCAAGCCTTTGGCTTTAGAGGGAGGATCATCTACAAATCCTGGCATGGCGCCGATGAGATCACGGCTCGCTATCTGGAATGGAAGGATAAAGGGGATGACTGATCCCGTCCATTCAGAGAACTGCGCAGTTTTTATACACAAATTCCCTTGCCGGGTCAGGCCTATTGCCGACAGAGGGTAATCGGTCAGGTAAACGGGAAACCGGCTCCGTCAGGAGCCGAATGTTTGTAACAAAGCAGACATAATTCATTTAATCTATGCCGTCTCAGCGGCGCGGAATGCGGGCCTGGCTTCCGCGCCGCTGAGACGGCAAGTGTCCTGCCGGGGGCCTCCTTATTCTACAAACAGGGGACTCCGGACGGAGCCCCCACTGATGACCCAGTACCACAGAGGAGAGCCTGAAGCTGTGGCGGTCGCGGTTAACTCTTGCCTTTTTCTGTGTCTCGGTGACTCTGTGGCTGTTTTCCTGAGAAGGTCTCTCTCCGAATGCCTTCTTCCTCATCAACCACGTAATGAGCGTCAACCTTGACGTCTCTGAATTCCTGTACCTTGCCACTGGGCCAGCGCACCTTCAACAAGTCCACCTTATTGTAGTTGCCCAAGCCGAAATGAGCCCGAGGGTCACTGGCTGAGTAAATCCCGACAGTTCTCTTGATCTCCCAAATCTGCTGTAGTTTTCCACTAACAACAGTAACCCGGGCACCGATTCCATCCCGATTGCTCTTCCTGCCAATTGTCTTGAGCATGATCCAATGATTCGTATCTGATCGATCGTTGCGTAGCAGAAGAGGAGATTCATTCATATTCACTACAATCAAATCGATATCACCGTCGTTGTCAAAATCGGCGAAAGCCACTCCTCTTCCCGACTTCTTTGTCTGAATTCCCGGCCCGGCCATTGAAGAGACATCCAGAAAGGTACCGTCCTTCTGATTGAGAAGAAGAGTCCCCGGTTGGTTATAATGTTCCTCAAAGCGGCTACCATCCAGGAATGGATAAACGTGACCATTGGAATGATAGAGGTCTTTCCATCCATCATTATTGAAGTCGGCGAAACGAGTTCCCCAGCTTACCAACAAGCCATAGGTCTTTCTCAATTGCGATTTGAGCGTCGCGTCTTCCCACACCAGGTTGCCTTCATTGTGGTAGAGAGTGCTGCAATCGCCTGCAAAATGAGTTGAGAAAGCATCCATCAAGCCATCATTGTCATAATCGGCAACATCCACGCCCATGTTGGCCTGCGCCCGCGCATCCCCGCTGAGGGCGAGTCCGGCGACCAGCGCTTTTTCCTGGAAGGTGCCATTGCCATTATTAAGAAAGAGGTAGTTCGGTTCTGCGTCATTGGCGACAAAGAGGTCGAGGTCGCCGTCATTGTCTACATCGGCCCAAACTACCCCCAATCCCGGGAGGCGCTTACGATCCAGGGCGCCGGTCTTCACAGAAACATCGGTAAAGGTCCCGTCTCTATTGTTATGGTAGAGGACATCGGCAGCGCCTGGGATCCCTCTCGGGCCACAAAATACCGGCTCCCCCAAATAGGTGCAAAATTGGCCTACACCCGGCGGAGGCAGATGGTTGAGATCCATATCGAGATAATTGCACACATAAAGATCCAGATAGCCATCCTGGTCATAATCCCCGAAGGCTGCCGAAGTACCCCACCTCGCATCACCCACGCCTGCTCTGTCCGTCACATCCGTAAATGTCCCGTCCCCATTATTGTGGTACAAGATATTGGGACCCAAACAGGTCAAATAGATGTCAGCGAACCCGTCGTTGTCATAATCCCCAAAAGTAACCCCCATCCCCCATCCGCGCTGTTCCGCTTTAAGTCCCGATTTCGCGGTCACATCCTCAAATGTTCCATCTCCCCGATTGCGGTAGAGGACTGGCCCCGGGTTTTTGCCTTGCTTGAATCTTTCTAATGTCGATCCCTGAACCAGGAGAATATCCATCCACCCATCGTTGTCAAAGTCAAAAGCGCCTACTCCGCCACCTTTGGCTTCAAAGATGTAACGTTTGGTGGAGGCTTCGCCATTGATGTGATGAAAGGAAATCCCTGAAGAGGTAGTGATATCGATGAATTGAGGAATCTGAAGATCTTGAGGGCGGGGTCGAAAAGCCGCCAGCGAGAGCGCTCCAAGTAATAACCAGGGGCCGACACGAGCTGGGTAAAGAAGCATAATCAGGGGTGACCGACTCCCGAGGATTGCGAATCCTTTTTCTTGATTTCCTGGAACTGTTTCATTTCCTGGCGGGCGAGTTCCGGCTGACCCGCTTGCTGGTAAAGCTGTCCCAGAAGATAGTGGCCATCCGCAAAGTTGGGGTCGAGTTCGATACACTTTTGAGCTGCCTTAATCGCTTCTGCCCTTTGAGCCTTCTTTCGGTAAACCATCGCCAGGTTGTAATGGACAAGTGGCATCGTGGGCGCCTCCTTTTCAGCCTGGACCAAATGTTCGTAGGCTTTGTCGGGCTGCCCCATCTTCAGCAGGATTTCTCCCATTTCCATTCGGGCCTGGACGTTTTTGGGGAATAATTCCAGCTCGGTGGTCAACTCCTGGAGTGCCTTATCCTCATCGCCGTTGTTGGAATAGATCATGGCCATGTGAAGGTGAACTGTGGGGAAACGGGGGTTCTTCCCGGCAATGAACACGAACTGCTCGAGGGCCAGCTGGCTAAATTGGCAATGTGCAAGGAGTCGTGGCTGATGACAAGGGCCTTTCCCAGCAGGAAACGAGCCATCAGGTTCTCCCCATCAAGTTCAATGGCCTGTTTCAGAACAGGGACGGCCTGATCGTATTTCTTCTGCTGATAGAGGACATACCCATAGTCGTAATGGAAATTGGGCTCGGCAGGCTCGAGCGTAATGGCTTTTTGAAGGTTCTCTTCGGCTTCTCTGAATTGGTCAAGTGCGGCCAGCGTCAGTCCATAGATGTGGCGATAGGAAGCATTGTTACCATCTTCTTCAAGGGCTCGCTTTGCAGCCGCCAGAGCTGCCGAATAGTCCTTCCCGCGGTACTTCTCAATCGCTTCCTGGTAATGGGGAGATTCAGCCTTGGGGTTGGCCAGTAACGTTGTTGTCTGCACTAGAAGGAAAATACACAATGGAAGCAATCTAACCATGGGTTATCTTGATGTTGTCCTTTTGGAGGCGGTGGCAAGCGCAGGACTGAGACCCGCGCGCGATACCGCTTTGGACTTTGATTGTGAATACTAACTCAAAAGTGCACTATGCACTACTCAGGTCAAGACGGTCGATGAAAAAGGGACTGGTAGCCACGGTGAGCGCATGGCGACCGAAGTCGCCGCGAGCCGTGGGCATTTTGGCCTGATTCACAAGCCCACGCTTCCCGCAAAAAGCGCGGTCGGCGTGGCTACCCAAAGTCGATTTTCGTAGCAGACATTCCGAAAAAGGTTTGGATCCATATGAAATCAAAGCGCCGTCGCCGCTGCGTGACCGCCGTCCCTACGCTCTGCCGGCGCACTCTATAGAAAGCGACAATGTCGCCTCAAAAATGTCCAAATCCCAGTCGCCCGGCGGCCTTGGGGATTTACCCGGGTTTAATTACACTGCAAATTCCTCCTCGCTACCAACAAAAAAGCCTGGCATCCAAAGGAATGCCAGGCTTTTGGAATCCAAACCTAATTTGAGCTTAGAAAATAAACTTCAGGCCAAACTGCATACTTCTGGCAGCCCCGGCAGAGAAGATCTTTCCTGTCGACCCTTGACCCTGGGTGGTACCCGGGTCGTTCAAGTTCACGGTATTGGGCATATTAAACATCTCCCAGCGGAACTGTATGAACTTGCTTTCCGTGATCTGGAATTTTTTGGACAGACTTGTGTCCAGCACGTGATCGGCGGGGCCGTCTAAGATGCCTATCCCTGAACTCCCGTAAGCAATGGCCGGAGCCGGCGCCAGAGCGCTTGCATTGAACCATTGGTTGGCGCTGGGATTGGCGACACTGAGATTTCCGACGATATTAGCCCGAGTGCCATAACCATTTCCAAGCGTTCCACCGGGCGTATAGAAGGTGAGGGGGTCACCCGAAGTAAAGTTGTAAATCCCAGATAACTGCCATCCACCCAGAACCGCATTGCCCGCCGAGTTAATGTTATTCAGATGTTTTCTACCCTTGCCAAAGGGGAGTTCGTAAATACCATTAATTGACAGGATATGGGTGCGATCCAGGCTTGAGCGCCCACGGTTGTAGCCCACCGGTGCGAAAGGTGTGGGTTGGGCCCAATTGCTATCAGCAGCTTCTCCAATATTCTTGGAGAACGAATACGAGACCATATAGGAGAAACCCTGATCAAAGCGTTTTTCCCATTTCAGCTGCATCGCATTGTACCAGGCTTTCCCGATGTTCTGATAAATCAAGATGCCGCCCAGGTTTGGATAGGGTTTAGCAGCTTGCAGATTATCGTAAACGCCTGGGGGCACCGCATCCAGGTCGTTCTGGGTGATTAGATCGTAGGAGTGATTCCCCACGTAAGAAAGGGTCAAGGCTGATTTCCCGGGTAATTCTCTTTGGACCGAGATATTCCACTCGTGGCTCTTCTGGCTCTTGACCCGTGGGTCAGCTGCCTGAACCGATGGCGACACGAAGGACTGCGGATTGTCCGGCCAGACCGTCTCCCAGCGCTGCATCTGCGCAGCACTCCAGTAGGCGTATTCATAGGTCCAGTAAGGAGGGCCGACGATGGCCGAGGCCGTTATATTTCCCCGGAAGCTGCTGGTAAAAATTCCGTAACCGCCGCGAACCACCGTGCTGTTGTTCCCGAAGGGTCGCCAGGCAACCCCAAACCGCGGTGATACATAACCGTTCCCTACAAAGAGACCAGCGGGCAAATTGGCTTGTGATGCCGGGATCCACATACCTGCAGTCGCCGCAGCCAGGTATGGGGCTACCGGCTGGGAAGTTAAATCCACCTGCCCATTCAACTCACCTGCAACGATCTTCCCCAGAGTCTGGTCAAAAGTGGCCGTGTTCCCCCGGACAGGCGTCTTCTCCTGCCAGTAATCCCAACGAATACCCAGATTCACGGTGAGATTCGGAGAAACTTTCCAGAAATCCTGGGCGTACAAAGCGGTATAAGGAGAATCATGCATTCCGAAGGTCTGGAGAGGATAATTCCTCCCTCCCTCGCTAGGCAAACCCAACAGGTAATCAGCAAACCCATCTCCCGTATACTGGCCGTTGAAACTGAAGTTCCCACGCGAGCAGCACGACCCATGCCTGCCATAGGTGGATCGGTCGTTGTACTCGTAACCGAAGATTAAGGAGTGCGCGCCACGAATCAGATTGGCGCTGGCCTTCCAGCCGTGGGACTCAAACCACAGTCGCCCGTTGACTCCCCAGGGTGGGGCAAACCCGGTATAACCGGAAAAACCAACAGAGGGCAGTCCAACGAAGGCATCCCGCCCGGCAGTCGGGAACCCATGGATGCCGGCCTGTTCTGTCAAGTTCGTAGTTCCCACCACCGGCGAACTCAACAAGTTTAACGAGCGAAGATAGTTGCCGCCCACTGTGAATAAGGTGTTGGGTGTCATGGCGTAGGTATAGTTCATCACCACGCTTTGTTGTTTGGTGTCAAAGTCCTCTGTGACGTCGGGTTTGTATTGAGGCTGGCTATTGGTCCAATGGTTTAAGTAATACCGGCCATAAATCCGCTGCTTGTCAGTAAACTGATGGTCTATCCGCGCCGTAAACTCATAGGTGTTGGTCGGCACTGGAGCTATCGCCTTGAACAGATTGCCTGGAGAATTAGGCTGCAGGATATAGGGAAAGAAAAATTTTGAAGCGTCTGAAATCCGGTCGGCTGGAATCACGTTGTTCGGAAAAGGTGCCTTAGTCACCGGATCGATAATGGACTTGCCCAGAGATGAAAAATCGCCCTGCAGGAAATTCGGGTTAATGGTATACGAGTTGTAAATCGCGTCCTGGCGGATGCGGGTTCCTTCGTAGCTGGCAAAAAAGAATGTTTTGTCCTTGCGGATCGGTCCACCCCCGCTACCTCCGAACTGATTTCGACGCAACTTGGGTTTGGAATTGGCAAAGGTGTTGCGGGCATCTAGTGCATCGTTGCGAAGAAACTCCCAGGCGGATCCGTGGAAAGCATTCGTGCCTGATTTTGTGACCGACAGGATCTGGATCGGGTTCCTGCCGTGTTCAGCGCTGAAATTGGAAGTTTCAATGTTGAACTCCGCAATGGTATCTACATTAGGGATTGCAATCCCTCCCTCATCCATCCCGGCATTGGAGTTCATTCCATCAACCTGGAACTCGTTCATATCGTCCCGGGCTCCCAGGCCTTGAACTCTGAAAGCCCGTTCACCCTGGCCTCCGTCCTGCCCCCCATAGCGCATCCCTGGAACGATTCTCACTAGCTCAACCGGGTTCCTTCCATTCAGAGGCAGTTCTAAGATCTGTTTTTGCTCGACCACAGATTCCACGGAACCCTTCTCTGTTTGAATCATTTCGGCCTGCGCCTCGACGGTGACCTTCTGATTAATCTCGCCAACCTCCAAGGTTGGAGTCAGCCGCTTAAGCTCTCCCAGGCTCAAATCGGTTCGTTCCACTGACCAGGTTTTGAATCCTGTAAAAGAAACGGTCACTGAGTAGGGGCCTCGCGGCAGAGCCAGGATTTGGAAGTCCCCGGATGTGTCAGACACAGCGGATTTTTTCAGGCCATTATCTAAATTGGTGACCGTCACTTCAGCACCGGCGACGACCGCTCCCGACGCGTCTTTAACAGTCCCCAATATCGAGCCTTCAGTTCCCACCTGGGCCTGAAGGTTGGAAACCATGGCCAAAAGCAAAACTGAAACTACAATCACAGCAAGACGAGTTTTCATTTCAGAGTTTCCTCCTGTAAACACAACCTTTACGAACTGATTTCCTCACTCTAGTTACTACCAAATCCGATTTGCAACGGTAATCCAACTCGACCCTCGGGTTTGTCCCAATAGTGGAACGATTTCTTCCGTCCCTGGGGCCACCTGTCCCACACTTTAGATTCAGTTTCGGTTTTCCTCTCGCATGGGACGCGGGCGCAATATTCAAAATAAAGTCTGCCCCAACAATCAATGGGCAACGGCTCTATGATTGCACCTTCTCCTGAGCCAATCGGCCTGTATGGTTAATAAATACCTTATTTACTAGCCCTATAATACAGAGATAGCTGCTCGCAAGCCCATTTACATTTCTGTGACAATCTGGAGATACTAAACCCTCGGTCTGTAGTTGTCAACATTTTTTGCTCGCTGGACGGCTCTCTTGAAAATGGCCTGAAGGGCCATAAGAAAACAGCCCAGGGCACAGCGGGCGAGAAGCAGGAGCCGGCAGGCGACTGCCGACCGCGACGCCCTGGGAATAAGATTCCGAAATAGAGCTCAACTCCTCGATCAGG
>JBGOTQ010000060.1:0-25445 GCA_041476565.1 Terriglobia bacterium
ATCGGTGCCGCTTCTCGCTTTCCGCTTTCTTGCTTATTCCCAGCAGTGAGGTTGGCATGAGTGCTCCGGCCTTTCATGTCCGGCCCATGTTTCCTGTGCCCGGTGGCGTCCTTCTGTCCGCCCCTTCCCCCTGTAGACGGCTCTCCCGTCCTCTGAGTAGTATGAGCGGATCTGACTTCCTCTCAGCCATCAGACAGCCTTCGTTTAGTTGTCTTGCCCTACCTCCCTTGAGGAGCCAAGAGGATCTCTCAAGTTCCTGACGCTTCTTTCCGTAGATACCACGATCTAAGGTGGACCCCGGCAGAGCCTCGGGAACCTCACCCATGCGGTTCCTATGCGTGGACTTCTGGCCCGTTAACACCATGGCCCTCTGCATCAAGCCTATTCTCGGGGCTGTATCAAGCTTTGGGGAGGATCGGCTCCCCTGCGGTCTCCACGATTCCCTGTGTATGCTTCAGCGGTTCTTGTTCGGCCCACTGCCACAAAGCCCTAGCCTCCGCCACCGCTGCAACACTCGGTAAAAGTGGATGGTTAATCCTTACTTCGCAGGGACTCGCACCCTGCAAGAAGCGTCAAGCTTCGCTTGACGCACTAACGTGTTGGCTGAGCCGTTGGCGACGCCGGTTTGACATTCCAGCCACCCAAATGAACGACCGGCGTTGCATGGCCGAGATCCTTGCTGCTGTAAGTCGCCGCCACTTTCCTCCGCTCTCCGGGGACGAGAGAAAAGTAATTGTCTTCCCACAGCACGGGCAACACCTCCTCGCCGCTCTCTCGATTCAGAACCCTTAGGTGGACGAAGAAGGCTAGGTGCTCGCTCGGGTTTTCGACAACTGCGTGGGCAGTTTCCCCGGCGCTTTCGTGTTCCATGCGCCAGGAAAGTCTCAGGTGGACCTGAGGCAGTATCTTGAGGGCCGTGAAATCGGCGAAGGTTTTCTCCGGTGTGTAGTACGCATCCCCTTTCTCCCAATCCAAAACATCCGGCTTCGTGGAGAGCCAATAGAAATTGGAGCTGATTTGCTTTCCTGTTTGATCCTCCAAAGCGAGCCTGAGGAAATAGGTCGTTGTGAGGCCGGAGAGCTTTGGAATGACAAAAGCCCGGGCCACGCTATCGGCGGCAACGTTGACGGTAGTCTGATTGGAATACTGCTCGTGTGCGTCGAGATTGTAGACCCAGGCCCGCGCCGTCAATTTCTCGAAGCCTTTGTAGTACGAATTCACAACGGCAATCGATTGGTCGTCGTACGAATACTGGATGTGAAGAGGTTCACATGCCTTCTTTGTCCCAAAGTAGCCTGCTCCGGGCCGAAGGAAGTAGTCGTAAAGATGCCAAATCACAGACGGCCAAGCGTTGTTTAGCATCCATTGGATCACTCCCGTCGCTCGGTACTTGTTCCTGCCGAAAGCTTCGAACATGGCGCGCTCACCTTCATAGGCACTCATTTGGGATTTGAGTACGAAATCCTCGAGGTTGGCAGCAGCCCCGTATCGCTCCGTCAGGACGTGATTGAATACCTCGAGGTTCCTGGGGACATCACGTCCGGTATGAAAATTCCAGTACTCGTTGAGAGGCCACAGGCGCTCGGGCGGCAGAAATTTTCGCAGGCTGTCGACTGGAGGAATAGCAGCGCCCGGACTTGTCTCTGTGCTAAAACCAAACGCTCCGCCGCGCGTTTTGTCCGTCAGCCAATAGACCGGAGGAACGTATTCGTACGGGCCGGTCATTTTGAGGCCCGTCGGGCCGGTGACCGGCGTGGACGCCTGCGATGCGGACGACTGGTACGGGTTCGTCCACTCAAGGCTGTTCAGTATGTGGATGTAGGTTTCTTCCACTTTCGGCGGAGGCGGATTATCGCTGCCATTCAGCCAATCGAAGACGGAAGGATGACTGCGCAGACGGCGAATCTGGTCTCCCAAGGACTCGGCGGAGATGACGTAGTCTTCCGGCTTCCAATCCTTCCACTTCTCCCAGTGATCACAACAGGACCAACCCGCCAGAACGAGAATCCCGTTACGATCACATAGATCCAGAAAATGATCATCTTCTATCTTGCCCTCCAGCCGTATGGTGTTGAGGTTCATGTCCCGCACGTACCGGATCTCTGCCTCCTGCCTCGTGGGAGACACGCGCAGAAGCATGTCCGGCGCCCATCCAGCTCCGCGAATCAAAATCCTCTTTCCATTGATCGTGAAGACGCGAAACCCTTGTTCATTGAGCTTTGAGGTAATTTCTCGAATACCAAACGACGCTGTCTTGGCATCGGACACACTCCCGCCTACGGCAAATTCCAGCTTCAGGTTATAGAGGTCCTGTGGTCCGAGTTTCGCCGGCCACCACAAACGCGGATGGCGAATGACCAACTGTGCATACTTGTCCGGAGAGAATCTGGCGACTTTGATTTCGTTGGGAGCCAGTTCGACATCCTGAGAAAACTCCACGTTCCCGATTTGTCCGCGCAGAGTTCCTGCCACTGGATGGCCGGTTGCATTGTGCAATTCTGCGGTAACCGTGAGACCAGCGCTTTCAAGCGACGGTGAATCGAAGTGGCTGATCACATAGGGCCAGCGCAGCTCGATGGGTCCCGTAGGAGTCAGGTAGACATCACGCCAGAGCCCGGTATCTTTGTCCGGGGGCGCCGGATTCCAGTCTACCCACGTGATGGCGAGATCGTTGTATTCCGGCGGAAATACCTGGACTGCCAGAACATTTTTCTTCCCGGGCAGTATCGCCTCAGTGACATTAAACTCGAAGAGCCGCCAGGCGCCGGCGGTGTTTTCAGCCGTGGCAATGGGCCGCCCGTTTAACCAAACATTGGCTCGGAAATTGATGCCGTCAAAATGAAGCCACACCTGCTTGGTTCGATAACTCCCGGGTAATTGGAACTCTTTGCGGAACCACCACGCCGAACGGAAGGGGCTGCCGTGGGGCATCGGCAGGTTGGAGAAATTCCGGTGCTCGTGGATCCCATCATTGGCGTATTGGGAACCGGGCAGCTCTGCAAGGTTCATTCCCCAATAGGGATTTGGATAGATCTTGTTGTCAACCAGTGCTGCCAGCACCGTCGTGGGAACAGATACGGGATACCACCCTTCAGGTTCGAATTCTGTCGTTGAAATTGAGGCGCCGTCCTGGCTTCCTTTTGCTGCGGATTGAAGGGTCCATCCTTCATGCAGCACGACGCGCGACGCTGAGTTTGCCGCATCCTGGGGTATTGCGATGCCCAGGGAACAACCCAAAGCGAGCAGCAGTGAGCTTGTTTTCGTCTTGCGCACCGGGCGAGATCCTCCAGGTTTGTTATTGTCCCGCAATCGAGCCGCGCAGCACGATGATTGACGCTTTGGGGAGTTGATAGGGAGTGCCCTCGCCCCCGGCGACTGTGGATTTCGAAGGCGGCCCGTCGGGGTCCGCATGGCCATTGATTCCGTCCGGATGCCACTGGTATTCGGCAGCTCCGAAAGCAACCCGGTCCACCTTGCTGGAAAAGTAGTGATCGCGCTTGGCTTCTGCATCCGCGAAAACGATCTTCACCGCGTGGTCTTGATCGTGGTCCTTGTTGATCAGCATCACGGACCACTGCCCGTCCGGTCGCTCGACAGCATAAGCGGTGACCAACAGGTTCCCGCCCGCGTCTTTCACGTCACTGGAAACACGGTAAAGCCGGTGGACCTGATCGACCGGCTGCATCCATTCCTTCGTAATCACCTGCGTGGCGAAATACTGGGCGAGATACGCATTCACGTGGTAATCCCGGTCGATGCTGAGCAGGTAGCCGGATCGGCCGCGTGATGGCATGTAGTGGAAGTAGAAGGTGCCGCTGGCGCCTCCGGTCATCATAGCCCCCACATAGTCGGCGAGCCAGAGGCCACTCTTGAGATCGGAAAAGCGGACGCCCGTTCCAAAGTCTAGATTGCCCTCCGTCATGAAAAAAGGCAGATTCGGCGGCAAACCATCGTCTTTCCACACTTGCAGGATGTGGCTGACCAGCTCTGGCTCACGATATAGGGTATTCCAGGGATCGTGGGACCGGTTGTCCATGAACGGATAGTGTTCGAAGGAGAAGAACGTGAAGTCGTTCAACCGGCCGTGCGCCTTGAGGTAATCGAGAAACCGGCCCAGCCACGAGACGCGACCCTCCGCGTCCGGCCAGACTTCAATGTCGTGACGCGATGGCTCGAAGGCCGGCCCGCCAAGCGGTGCATTGGGAACGAGCTTATGAATCGCCGCGGCGAATTGCAGGTACAGAGCACCGTAGTCCTCGGGAAGCATGTGCTGCCCGTCCGCCTCTTCTCCCATCTCGATCCAGGAGATCGGATAGTGACGCTTATAGAGATACGCGATCTCGGCCGCGGCATCCTCCGGCGTAGAATATAACATCGCAATTGGCACCATCGCGGGAAGGCCGCGCGTCACCTCGCTGTGGAAGAAGAAGTCGAATCCAACCTGGTCTCCCTTCGATTCGTCCAAATCCGTGGCCGCGGTCCATGGGTCAACTGAGGATGGCCAAGTGACGGTCTGTTGGCGGCTTGGCAGATGCTTGACAACGTCGGTGAACCGGCCGTCGCCCCCGAGAGTTCCAACGTAGAGTTCACTGATCGCGTATCCTAGACAGTTGCGCTTGTCGGAAGAACCGTGCGTATCACAGGTGTTGGAAGATTCCGTCATCCAGATGCGGAGATACCGAACGGGAATCATCCAGGAAACCAGCTTCAGCGTGACGGTCCCGTCTTTGCCTTCCGTCACGGAGCCCAGGGGAAACGTTTGCCAGGTACCCTTGGTTGTCCCGTTATAAAAAGGCTCCAACTCACCGGTCCAGAATTGGACCGTGTAGTGTCTGGCGTACGGTTCGGCCCAGGCAATTCGGATGGCATTCACATCCAGCTTCCTGCCCAGATCGATCATGATCCACTGCGGGTGCAGGGAGTCGTCTTCACCGGTGAAAGGCTTGGTCAAGTACGGATTGCTTTTCCAGTACGATTTCAGGTCACCATCCGTCAGCCGCGACCAGCCGTTGCCGTCCCCCCGGCTGAAGCCGCGGTGTGGCAGCGGGTAAGCCCACGAATGACGGATCATTTCAGCAGTGGGTTCAGCGCTGCCCGTGAAGTAGCCCTCCTGCTTTTTCGGATTGCTCCAGGTGCCTTTAGGGTTCCAGTGCCAAGCTTCGACGTGAAGCTCCGTGTTCTGCCGGTAGCTCACAGCTTGCCATCCCGCGCTCAGGATCTCCTTAAGCAATGGATCGGTCAGCAACTTGTCGGTGGTCCCGGTTCTCAGCCGGTCAACAGCCCCACCCAGAGAGCGGAAGGGGCTGAAAGAGTTTGCGACGTGCGACGGCGTAGCGTCGACCACGGTCTCCTGGGCGTTCGCCACGCCCCCCGTCCAGAGGAATGCGATTCCAAGAAGAATTGCAGAAATTCGCGTTTTCATCACGGACAACATCATCGCCTCCTGTGCGGACGCTCGCGTGCCATTAAGCGCCTGCAAGCCCTCCGTGGCGCCGCAGAACGTAGATGCCAAGGCCCTGATCCGCCACCGTGACTTTCACCCCATATAGTCAAAATACTCGAACGAATTGACATGCCATAGGTTACACCCTTCCCGCTTCTTCCTCAAATTGCCTTTTCCCAACCTGTGTACCCTTGTGTTGCGCACCTGTGCTCCGCAAAAAAAATCCATAATAACTAAATCATTGAGTTTCAAGCGCCCGCATGGGACCAGAGTCCCACAGGGCTGCTTTGAGTTCAACGTCCTATATCGAACACGGATAATATCTGCAATAGACGGGTCTCAGTCGGGTTGAGTTTCTTGACCTACGCTATGGCCTAGCCTGACAATTCGTGATCTGCTGTCCGCGAAATACACGAAAGACTTGAAAGACTCGGCCCAGCGATAATACTGTATCAAAACGATGCCGGACGAAATCCAAGCGAAATCGCTCTGCAATTACTTTGTCGACGAGGCAGGTGACAGCGTTCTTTTTGATCGGAAAGGTAGAGTTTTGGTTGGAAAGCAAGGTTGCTCCTTATTCTTTATCCTTGGTCTTTTGCAGATCTCAGATCCTGTTCGGTTATCCCAAGGGCTTTCTGAGTTGCGAAAGAGCTTATTGTCGGATCCATATTTCAAGGGAATCTGTGCCTGCTGAAAATCTTATGAGCGACTGATTTCCGGTCGACGAGGCCAATAAATAGATTGCGGCACCCGGAACCTGAGATCGAATATCTCGGATCAGCATTCGTTGAAGTTATGTCCTGGGATGTTTTGAAGTCTTTGGCATGATCGAGGGGCGCAGATCCGCGCAGGTCTGTTCACTGATCAACAAGCCAGTTTCAGGCGGCGCGACGTTCGTACCGATGATGAAGTCCGCCGACTTCCGGAATCGCAACGATTTTGCCGATAGACTGTACCGATCGAGGATCCGGCGAGTCTCGCTCCAACGACAAGTGAAGGCGGGCCCTATGGTAGTAAGTGAAGTATGAACCCAACGTGCGCCGCAGCGATTCCTCGTCAAAAACAATCACATGGTCCAAACATTCGCGACGAATGGAACCGACAACACGCTCCACATAAGCCCTTTGCCAGGGTGATCGCGAAGCGCCGAGAACTTCCTTGATGTTCATGGCGCTGACTTGCTTGCGGACCTCGCATCCGTAAATGCGGTCTCGATCTCGCAAGAGATATTGCGGTGCGCTGTCAAAAGGAAATGCTTCCACGATTTGCTGCGCAGTCCATTCCGCGGTCGGATGAAATGTGACGTTGAAATGGACGATGCGTCGTCGATCATGACGGAGGACGATAAATATAAATAGAGTCCCGAACCAAACGGTGGGGACCGTGAAGAAGTCCATTGAAGCCAGTTGCGAGGCATGATTCTTGAGAAAGGTTTGCCACGTCTGCGATGGTGGTTTGGGATGTCGAGCCATGTATTTGGCGACCGATGCTTGAGAGACTGTGATCCCAAGCTTGAGAAGTTCGCTATGAATTCTCGGTGCTCCCCAGAGGACATTATCTCGACTTAAGGTTCGGATCAGTTCACGTGTTTGCTGCGGAACGCCCGGCCATCCAGCTTTTCCGTGGCGAACCTTCCAGGTCCAGTACCAACGGAAACCGCGACGGTGCCAATCGATAACCTTGTCAGGTTTGACAATGATTAGTGCGGATTGCCACCGAAACCAGGATCGGGCAAGAAAGACCCATAAGCGCCGATCTGCTGGTCTCAGTTTCGGTTTCGGAGTTTTTCGCTGAAGGACGGTGACTTGGTGTCTAAGGGCAAGAACCTCCAGCTGAATATCGGCATGAGTTCGGAAGTACACCCGAAACGAGGACAAAAACGAAAATAGGTGTCCGCCGCCAATAGTCCATTTGCCCCGGGACTGGTGCAGTTGGAATCAGAGAATTAGGGAAGTTGAAGTGCTGAAAAGTCCAGGACACCTGTCGGGAGGGAAGCAAGTTTGGGTGTCCGCTGCAGAATCAGACACCGATCCATGCAAACTCGAAAGGTTCTGCATCTACGAAGAGCCCTTTAAGCAGCCTGCTGCCAGTCGTATCGATGATGCAAGCCACCGAGGCGCCGGAGTGAAACCAAACGTGCAGATTGGTCTGGCTTGGGAGAAACAGGTCGCATCGCCGGCGTATCTTTCTCAAGAGAATCGTGGATTCGGTCGGCGTGATAATAAGAGAGGTAATCCCGGATCAGACGGCGCAGATGAACGTCATTAAGGACGATCAGGTGATCGCGAAGCTCTCGGCGACAGCTCCCAATCCAGCGTTCCACGACTCCATTCTGCAGGGCTTGCAGGGCTGATGCGCACGGGTTTAATGCCGTCTGCTCTCAGCACCTCGGTCACCCCCTGGCCAAACTTGGCATCACCATCCAGAATAGCGTAGCGGTACCGACAGGATTCCGGAAACGCTTCTCTCAGTTGCTGCACTATCCAGGGGCCGGTGGGGTGTTCTGTGACGTTGAAATGGAGAGTCTTGCGCCGATCGTGTTCGATAACGAAGAAACAATACAAGATTCGAAAATTGAGGGTCGGCACGGTGAAGAAGTCCATGGCCGTGATGACCTCGCGGTGATTGCGCAGGAATGCAGCCCAGAGTTTCCGTGCCTGCTCGGGGGGAGACAAGCACCGGAGATAGCGAGAAACGGTGCGTTCAGAGACGTCGAAGCCGAGTTTCAGAAGCTCCCCGTGAATTCTCGGAGCCCCCCACGTTGCATTCTCGTTCACCATCCGCAGGATGAGAGCTCGAACCTCGGCATCGATTATTGGCCTGCCAAGGCTCTTTGGCCGCGAGCGAAGGCGCCAGAACAACCGAAAGCCAGCCCGATGCCAGACGACCACGGTCTCTGGTTTGACGATAACCAGGACGCGGCTCCATGCAGGTCAAAGGCGGCGGAGCAGAATCCAAAATATCCGATCCTGGATTCGCAGCCGCGGGCGAGGGATTTGCCGTTTGAGTATGCCCACCTGCTGTCGGAGGGCCAGGATCTCCAGGCCGAGGTTGTAGCGGGAACGAAAGAAAGCGCTGAGGCAGGTGAGCAAGTCGAAGAAAAATGGAACCATGAGACCGGATTTATAGCATAGGGGTCCGTACCGGCGCCCGCACTAATTGCTTGAATGTGCTGCCACACGGAGTTTTGACGACACACACCGGTTTTAAGGATGCGCCGAGAGTTTGTACGCCTGTGCAGATCAGGATAGATCTCTTGACAAAGCCAGGTCTAGGGTGTAGGAATTGCGCTGCATAGTCACAAATACGTTATCCAAATTTAGGCCGGACACGAAAATTCCATCAATCACCGAAAGGGCTGTTTTGATTCAACCGGGGAAGCAGTGGATCTCGGTCTGAGGTATTGGGGTTGGCCACCGGAGTTTGGATTCGAAGAGAGCACAACCTATGCAGCATTGCGCCGAGTGTCTGGAATTTTGTGAGGAGCGATGACACTTGATAACCATATTCTGCGTACTTTTTTTCACTTCTTTTCAAAACAACTCGTCCAGTCAGATTTTCTGATTCTCACGGTGAGATGGTGGTGTTTCCTTCTCGCACCAGCCGCTATGTGGGCACAAAGTGCGTCCTTGCCGAAGGTAACGCCCTGGCCGCAGGATCGCACGGCAGCCATTTCCCTCACGTTTGATGACGGCACGCCGAGCCATCTTGACATAGTCGGCCCGATTCTGAAGAAGCACCATCTGAACGGAACATTCTATGTTGTGACCGGCAATGAGACGTGGCGCAGGCGCCTTGACGACTGGCGACGCATGGCGGCGGAGGGAAACGAAATTGGCAGCCACACGGTACACCACCCGTGTTTGCTGCCACAGATCAAGCCTAATTCTCTCGGTTACACTCCTGAAATGATGCGGGCGGAGGTAGGCGACAGTGCCCAGGATATCATCGCGCGCCTGGGAGTTCAGCGTGGCCTAACATTCGCCTACCCTTGCGCAACGATGACCTTTGGACCTCCCGCGGACCAAGTGCGCAACGAGGTGCTCTATTTGGGTTACGTGGCAGAGTTCTATTTTGCTGCGCGAGAGGATCACGGCGTGCCAGTAAACCCCCCGGAATTGAGCCCACTGACCGTGCACGGCCTTGGGCGCACGGTAGGGAGCGACTTTTCTCATCTTCTCGCGTTGATGGAACCCGCCGTGCAAACCCACCAGTGGGGCGTGTTGACTTTTCATGGAGTGGGCGGCGACGAGCTCGCGGTGACCAGAGAAGCCTTTGAAACTCTAGCTTCTTATCTTGAGGAGCACAACGAAATCTGGTGCGCGACCTTCGGAGATGTGGTTCGCTATATTCAAGAGCGCAAAGCACTCGAGGTCCGGGCAACGGAAATGGACACTCGGCGGGTTCAATTCGCGCTCGGTTGGCCGTTGGACCCGAAGATCTACGACTTGCCGCTGACCCTCAAATGGGAATTGCCCCCAGACTGGACAGACTGCCGTGCGGAGGCGGACGGCCGCCCTCTGGTGCCTTCAATGTCCACAAGTTCGAGTCTGCGAGTGGCACTTGTAGAGCTTGCTCCACGAACGAAGGTTTTGAGGTTTGAGGCCAGATGAGGCGAGGGACTGGTTGTGCCTGAGCAAAGAATCCTTTTGAACTCATTTGTGAGCCTCGCGTTCTTCCTGCCTTTGCTGGTACGAAGTGGAGAATCAGATGAGATACCTCACACTCGTACTCGCCATTAGTTCTCTTACGACCGTCGCACCGGTGGAATCTCTCGCACAGACCGTTGCTACGGTGACAGTCAATGTCGGTCACCGGCGGACCGCCTCCCCCTCCTGGGGCGGATCCCGAAGCGCGCTCCGTGAAGGCTCGTTTGGGCTCCATGAAGCACTGCCGGGATAAGCGACCGCTGCGCGCGAGTCAGACGACTCCACTTGGTTATTGGACTTCGGCGGAAACGAGACAGTTGAGTGAAGATCGTCAAGCAGTAGAAGAAGAACTCCCATGCAAGTCATGCTTCTGGCATTAGCCATCTTGTTCGTCTCGATCGCCTCGGCCAACACGTTTTATGTGGATGGCCAGAGGGGGCAAGACACCAATCCCGGAACGCGGAACGCACCCTGGAGAACCCTCCAAAAGGCATCTGCCACTTTGCAGCCTGGTGATACGGCGCTGGTGTCGGAGGGCGAGTACCGAGAGCGAATTCATGTAACGCGCTCCGGTTCGGCAGGTAACCCCATTACCTATCAAGCGGACGGAAAGGTCGTCATGGAAGGGTTCAGGATCACCGCTGACTATATTCGTGTAAAAGGATTTGAAATCACGAGCCAAATCAGACTCATTGAGGAGAGCTACGGAGTGTACCTCCGAGGCCAGCACAACGAGGTCCTGGACAACTACATTCATGACATTTACCACGACGGGATCATGCTGGCGGGCGAGGGCGGCCCGCCTTCTCCGCCCACCGCGTACAACGTGGTGAGAGGGAACCGGATCTCTCGCGCCAGCAGTTCCGGCATCACCGTGGAGGGGGTGAAGAATCTTATCGAAGGGAACGACATCAGCCACATCATCCAATACCTTCCGGATGGGCCGGCTTATGACGGTGCGGATGCGGATGGGCTGCGGCCCTTCGGGACGGGCCACATCTTTCGCAAGAACCGCGTACATGATATCCGGTCCGATGACCTGGGAAATCTCGATCCTCACATCGACTGCATTGAAACTTGGGGTCCGGCAACCGACATGCTCTTTGAGCAGAACATTTGCGATGCCGAAGACACCGACTTTCTCCCCGTGCAAGGGGCGCAGATAGAAAATGGCTCCGGAGTGGTCAATCACATAACCTTCCGAAACAACATTTTCATGAATGTCCGCGTGGGGATTCACGTGGAAAAGCTGGGAAGTACGGACATCACTTCGGTGGAAATGGTCAATAACACGTTTTATAAGATTACCCACCAAGGCATTCTGCTTGAGGGTCCGTCGTCCGGCCGCCTGCAGAACAATGCCTTCTTCGACGTGGGCAGCCACAAGGACAGCTACGTGGTCTTGGGCGCGGACTCCAAGGGCATGGTGATTGGCTACAATGCGCACGCCATGAGCGATGGTCGCCCGCCCGGCACGCTCGGGAGCCACGCCCCTTATCCCCATGATCTCTGGGGAGTCGATCCGAAATTCGTGAATGTCACCGCTCGGGACTTGCGTCTTTTGCCGAACTCGCCGCTGGTGGATGCAGGGGTCGCACTGAAGGACGTTACAGTAGACATTCGGGGGGTGCCGCGCCCTCAGGGCGCAGGCTATGATGTGGGCGCGTACGAGTTCAATCCGTAGGCCGGCCCAAGCGCAAGTCGGTATGAGGGTGTTTACATACGAGCTGAAAGACGGAGACCTGTTTTGGATCCTTTCTGGACTCACGCCACGAGGCTGTAATTGTAATGAGGGAAATAACCATGAAACTGCTGGCGTTCAAATCGGGCCGCGAGTGTTTCCTACGGAAAGCACTCAGGTGGCTGCTTTGGGGTTTTCTGGCGTGCTTGGGGGCTGCCTCTGCGCTTGGGCAGGAAGTAGAGATCTACGTATCCTCCCAGGCCGGCGACCGTCTTACGTTGAGAAGGCCCGTCCGGTTTGAACAGCTAAAGCTCACCACTGTCCCCGTTTTTCACATTTTGACCGGAAATATGCTCCAGAAGATGGTGGGATTCGGGGCCTCGTTTCTTGAGGCCGGGATGGTCTGTCTGAACGATCTCCCCCAGCGAGAGCAGGAAGCCGTTCTGAAGGCTTTGTTCGATCCCGAACAAGGCGTGAGTTTCTCGGCGATGAAGACTCCTCTGGCCGGCACCGATTTCATGTCGGCGGGGCCGTACTACACCTACGACGATACGCCGGGCGACGTGGAGATGAAGCATTTCTCCATCCAGCGGGACCTGGGACCGAACGGGCTCATCACGTACATCAAACGCGCCCGGCGCTATGGGAAATTCGTACTCCAGGCGCCCATGGATTACCCGCCAGATTGGATGCTGCTTGACGCGGAGAAGAACCAGGACATCGACCCCAAGTACTACGACTCGCTGGCCCTCTACTACCTGCGCTACGTCCAGGAGTACCAGAAGCAGGGCGTGTTTGTTGACTACGTCAGCCTGTTTAACGAACCTCGCAATGATGACGGAGGTTATACCAGGATAAATTATAAAGAGATTCTGGACCTGCTCAAGAACCACGTGGGCCCACTGTTCAAGAAGGCGAAGGTGGAAAACCTGCTCATGTTGAGCGAGGCTCCGGTCCGGCTGGAGGCTTACAAGTATTATCCCGCGGTGCTCGACGACCCGCAGGCACGGCAATACATTCGCGAACTGCCTTACCACGGGTACGATTTCTTGAAAGGTCCGGAGAACTTCGACAAGCTGGCAGCGCTGCACCAGGCCCATCCGGACCTGCGCCTGTGGATGACGGAAGTGTGCCATGCCTATGAAGCGGGGGCGGCGCGCACCATGCCCATACCGAACTACGCCTGGGAGGACGGGGCCTTTTGGGGGAACATGATCGTGTCGGACATTGAAGCGGGGGCTTCGGCGTGGATTTATTGGAATATGATTTTGGACGAGCGCGGCGGGCCCTGGATGGTTTCTCCCGTGCATCGCGACCCGGATCCCAACGCGCAGCATCCGGTGGTGGTCATCAACCGGGAGACCAAGAAGGTGCATTACACGGGGCTGTATTACTATCTGGGGCATTTCAGCAAGTTCGTGCGGCCGGGAGCGGTGCGGGTTCTGATGGAAGGAAAATATCCGGGGATTCGTGGCCTGGCTTTTCTCTCCCCCGAGGTGAAGGGTGGCTGGCATTGGGTGGTGGAACTGCTGAACGATCGCCCGACGGACGCGCAGGTGCAGGTGGACTTTGAGCTGAACACGGTCCGCCGCTCCCTGCAACTGAAGCTGCCCGCGGTTTCGATTATGACAGCGGTTTGGAAACCCCTCCCCAATACAGTCGGGAATATGCCAGTCGAGTAGGCAAGAAGCCCACTGGTTGAATCAAAAATCGAGTAGAACACCCGTTGGGTCCGGGCGCTTGGAGGCGCGAACAAGGTAAACAAAAACCGCCGTCGCTACACAGGGAATCACCGACGCCGCAATCACGATCGGCTGGAAAGTGAAGCGGTCGCTGATGCGTCCGATCAAGTACGTGGAGATCAATGTTCCGATGCCCGCGCCAGTTCCTCCCAGTCCGCTGACCGAAGCCACGGCGCGAGTTTGGAAAGCATCGGCCGGCAACGACAGAAACATAGTCGAACAAGCTGAGTAAGCCAGGGAGGCGTAACCGAAGAGACCCACGAGCAGGGCGTAGTTCGAGGTGAACCCCGCTCCAATGAGGACGAGCATGCTCGGTCCGAAAATGAGAAGGACGCTGCGCCGCGAACGGCCCACGGGCCAACCGCGAGAAATCCAGAAACTCGACAGAGCGCCTCCGAGAAAGTTTCCGAGGTCCGCTGCCACGAAAGGCAACCAGAACCCCAGGATGCTCCGCTCGAGCTTAAACCCTCTACTCACCAGATAAATCGCGAACCACTCCGACATGAGATACCAGTAAGGGTCGAGGAGGAAGCGCCCCAGGACAATCCCCCATGTCTGGCGGTAGCGCAGCAATCGGCCCCAGCCGGCGGAGGTGGCCCCCCCCGAAGTTGCGATGGGACGGTCGCGTCCGTGCTGAATATAAGCAAGCTCTTGGGCGGAAAGACGCGGATGAACTTCGGGGGAATGGTACAGGGATCGCCATACAAGGAGCCACAGGAACCCCAGCGAACCAGTGATCAAGAAGACAAGGCGCCAACTGTGGAAAGTCCGGTAAGCGAAAAGCACAATAAATGGCGCGAGGGCGCCGCCTACCGAGGAACCGCTGTCAAACAAGGCCACTGCCCAGCCGCGCTCTTTGTCAGGAAACCATTCGGAGACGGCTTTTGTTGCCCCCGGCCAGTTGGGTCCTTCGCCAACCCCCAAGAGGAATCGAAATATGCCGAAGCTTGCCATACCCTGGGCCGTAGAGGTCAGCGCCGCCACCAGGGAATAAAACGCCACGGTGAGGGAAAGCCCCTTGCGAGTCCCCAACCAGTCCAGAATTCGCCCGCCTACAGCCTGCATAATCGTGTAGGCAACGCGGAAGGCAATCAGGATCAGGGCAAAATCGGTGTTGGTCCAACCATGCTCGACTTTCAGGATGGGTGCCAGCACGTTCAGGGATTGCCTGTCAATGAAGTTGATCACGGTTGACGCAAAGAGGACTCCACCAATCCACCAGCGAAGCCGTTTGATCGGGCGGAGCCTTCGCATCCCGTATTCATCTCGAGGAGGATTCATTGGACTGAGTGATAGCAGGAATTCCCCAGATCAGGTTTCACAAGTCAGGCCCCAGGTGTTTCAGGGTGTTGCACCGCTTCAATCGGTTGTGTTCCACAAACACGTGGTGATCGACAGCGGCGATAAGGTTATCGAGAGGGCTTTCCCTCGCCAACGCAGTTCCGTCCTGACTTGGCGAGTCTGGCTATTCAAAACCTCCGTGACCATGTCTCCCGTCGGTGACTTGAAGGCAATGCAGCGAACTCCCTCCACCGCTCCCTCCGTTCGGATCCGATGGGCGCCTGGTCTCACGAACTTGCTAAAATGAGCAAGGTAGTAATAAAGAGCCGTGTAGGTCACCTGCTTCGTCTTACGGTTGATGACGATCACTGGGTGCTGGTAATTGTCGGGGCCGTCGCCGTGGACTTCGGAAAGCAGGTACGGGCCGCCTCTCTCATCCAGAATCAGATTCCAATAGATCCAGGCGGAAGCTCCGGATTCCAAATCGGAAAAAATCTGGGATCCCCAGAAATCACCGTCCTCGTAATCGTAGCGGGGAAGAGGCTGGCTGCGCGGAGTATCCGTGCCATAGGAGTGATCCACTTCCGTCATCCAAAACGGGAGATCCGGATAGCGTTCGCGGAGGCCTGCGATCTTGTGGTAGTCCTTGAATCCATATCCGTGATACGAAATGCAGCTGATGTACTTCCGGACGTTGGGATCATCGAGAATGACCGGCAGGCTTTTTGCAGCGTCCTCCCGATTCCCAAGGTCGCACACTTGAATTTTGGTCTCGACATGCTCTTTCGCGAAGAGGGGGCCCACAAAGTCCCGGATTAGATCACGAATCTTCTCCGCAGGAATCTTTGTATAGATTCCGGGTTCGTTGAACGGGCTGACGTAGTCAACAAACACGCCCTGCTTCTGGTACTCCTGGACGTAGCGCAGGTAGTAGAGAGAGAGCGCATCGTAGTACTTGGGGTCGACGTCCTGGTTCTTTTGAACGTCCATGAGCATCCAGTCCGGCGGATAGTCCATGGGCGCCTGAAGGACGAAGTTGCCATATTCGTGGGCACGCTTGATATAGGGAATCAACCCCGTGGGCTCGAGATCACGCGCGATGGAGAAGTGAAGGAGCTTCTGGTCGCCCGGTACATCGTCGTAAGAATAGAATGGACCCGCGGACTGAAAATCCGTGGCCCCGATGGCGGTCTTCATGGCGGAAAATCCGGCTCCTTGCCGGGCATCGAACACCGCCCGCAGGACAGACGCCTGTGCTGAAGCGTCCAGGCTTTGGAGGCAGACCGATCCGGCTTCGAGGAACGAGGCTCCGAACCCGTCGATCTTCTGGTGTGCGATTGCGTCGTCCAGGCGAAACCCCGACTCAAGACGGGCAGACTTCTCAACGAAATGCAGCGGAGACTTGGGGGCCAGTCGGTCACCTGCCTTCGATGTCACGTAGACGGCCACTTCCTGGCCGATTGCTGGAAAGCCAAGACTCGAACCCAGGGTGAGCAGGATTAAATGCAGCGCCTTCCAGTAAATCCCGTGTGAGATCACGGATTCCTTCCTTTCTGCCAGGGTTCGAGCAGCCAGTCGACCCCGGGCTTAAACCTGAGGTCAACTTACCGCCATCGAAGTTCTGATGGGCAACAGCGCAGATAGTACTTTGGCGCTCATGACCATCGCCATCGTCCACTAAGTGTATCTTCGAGACCGCGTTTATTAGCGCCGTTGGAGTCTGCGACACGGGTATGACTATGGGTCCGAGAGAGTCCGGAGATATAAAGCCACTATGCCCGGGCGTGCATGTGGCCGACGTAGGGATACTCGATGTGTGGTGATTGTTTTGGTCCATCGCGGTTGTGACCTATGGCTCTGTTCCCATTGGTGGGTGCTCAGGAACAGCCAAATCATAGTGTCTCATCTATGAAAAGGCAATCCGCCGAAGAAAAGACCACCGGAAGGGCGGTCATTCCTACCCAGGAAAACCCGCACGGAGGTGACGTTGTGGCAAGCCGTAGCGAGCGTCAAGGTCTCCCATTCTTTGGACACCTGAGTGGATGACCTTTAAAAGGAAAATATTACCGCCACATTGTTAAGCGGGTTTTGAGTGGGCATTGATATAATACAAAGAAAGAACTACAAATATCTTCCCCTGTGGTTCGCCAAAACAAGATCTGCTTGAAAATAATGGGCTTGCCCGTCGGCATTTAACGGTGATGTAACGTACTTTTATAGGAGGATGGAAATTTGGCGAACCTCAACCATCGGCTGGAACTGAGTCTCAAACTACACCACGCATGTGAGTTACGATTGGGGTGCTTCCGTCATCAAATGTTGCTAAGCCGCCATAGAAAGACGCGAATTGTCCATCTTGACCAGCAAGGCGGAGCCGAAGAACACGAACGTGACATTTCGCAGCCCCCCAAAATGCATCGCCGAGGAGAAAATCTTCCTGAACGTTAGCCGCTTCCTGGTCAATCCCGCCTGCACGGCTGGTGTCCTAACTTCGCGCCCAAATTTCAACTCCCGGTGAGGCCTGACGAAGTTGTAATAGCAGCGAAGTAACTCCAGATGATCTGCGAGACGTTCCTTCCAGCGCGCCTGGCAGATAGTCTGCCGAAAAAGATACGCCGAACCCTGTCGGATCGTGAGATTCAGACGTTCGACAAACGACGTGTTTAGTTTCGAAGAGTCTTCGGAATCACGCAATGCCTGTTGCAGTCCCCACGCACCCCCAATCACCATCCTTCGCTCAACCTTCACGATGCGATCGTTTCGGCGTGTCTTGATGACCTGACCATAGAGACACGCTGGCCCAAAGACGCGCCCGATGACCTTCTTATAGAACTCGAATCCATCCGTGGTAATCTTGCCGCCGGTGCCACCAACCCAATTGGTCGTTTGGAACCGGCTTCAGCGCCTGCAGTGCATCCGAAGTCGCTAAAGGATGCCCGGCTCTATCTTGGCCCGGTCGTCACCTGCTCAGCGGCGGCAACCGGATCGGTTGACGGGGCGGTAACTCCACCGCGGAGTGCATCGCAGCACACGGGAACTGGAAGCCGCCATTCGTGCACTACCTCGACCAGCACAACCGGAGCCCCAAACTCTTCGTCTGGACAAAGACGGCAGATCAGATCTTCTCCAGTATCGCTAGACTTTGTCAGTGAACTTATGACTCAGGACACTGGTGACGAGATTTTCAGTTGTTTAAAAGCCGCGAGGAACCACAACGCATGCATAGATTCCTATTTCATAATGACCGGATCTTGGCTCTTGAAGACGTTCGTCTCTCGCCTGGGCAAGCAGGTCTCTTCGGACTTTCGTCTTGCCAAAAGTAGAGAGTAACTGACTCGAGTTGTATCTTGCGGTCTTAAAACACCGCCCAAGCTCCATCAATACTCCGCACGAGTTTTTTACCACACGGGATGGCTTCGTTTCACTCGCCATTACAGGTTGAGCTCTGCTACCCTCAATTCATCTTTAGCGAGGTCTTGGAAGCCTTTTTCCATGAACTTTGAGCCAATTAGAGTCCATTTACAAAATCAAAGGCTCTGTATCTGACCCTGAACTCTAGGATCTGGGTCGGCAGCAGAGACAACCGCCTTGGATCTTCCAATGATTATTGTTTTGGATATGTTCCAAACATTCCTAATGCGTCTCTGTCAGTCGAGTTCCGCCAACATCCACCTGGCCCCCACATGGTCGGGGCTGGCCTTCAGGGCCGCGGCCAGTTCCTGCCTAGCCTTTTGTTTGTCCTCGAGCCCCAGATAGCCGAGGCCGGCGACATAATGGGCCGTGGCCAGCCTGGCACGCTGAAGCCGGATTTTGGCATACGATGCACTCAAGTCAAGCTCTGTCGGGGTTCGCTGGAGTTCACGGCCGGCGGCCTCGATCAGCCCACGCAACAGGGCGGTGACTTTGTCCGTTTGGCCCAGTTTTCGGAGCGAGAGAGCCCGGTAATAATCTTGGACGGCTTGCGACGAGAGGTGACGTTCAGCCAGGTGTCGAGATCGTGGATTCCCCGGTCTGGCGGCAACAGACTCCTGCCAGCACCGTTTCGCCTGTTCCCCCTCACCCAGCGCCTCGTACGCTCTTCCAGTCCAAAATTCCACCTCCGACCGTCGGGCATCGGCGTCAGCCCTTTCCGAGGGCAGGTTCGCTGGAATTTGCAGGGCCGTCTTGAATTCGGCCAATGCATCCTGGTACTGTTTGGCTGCGAATTGCATCTGTCCCCGCAGCAGGTGGGCGTCGGTCCAGCTTTCAGCCACGTTTAGATTCCCTCCCTCCCAGACTGAAAACTCTCGCCCGGTCAGGTACTGGATCGCCTTGTCGTATTTTCCCAGGGTGATCAGCAACGCAATTTCTCGTGCTAGTGAATCGTCGCGTTCCTCGACTACGGCCTGATTCTTCTCCAACATTTCCAGCCGCTTTTCAGGAGCGATGCCGGCAGATTCATACAACTCATCCAATTCGGCAAAGTGGAGGGCGTACCTGTGTTGGAGCGACACAGCCTTTTCCAATTGTGCGATAGCTTTGTCGATGGAATTCCCGGACTCCATGTGTGAAAAGGCTATTGCCAGATTACGAGGGACAATGGAAAACGAAGGATCAAGTGCCGCCGCGATCTCCCAAAGCTTGACCGCTTCGGCAGGCTGCCAGTCGAAGAGCAGGTTGCCCAGGTAGTAAGGTGCTCGTGCATCGTGGGCGTTCGCCTTCATCGCGTGTCGAAGTACTTCAACGGCTTCGTACTGAAAGGGGAACACATAGTCCGGAGTCAGTTGCACTGCCTGGGCGTAGCATTGCGATGCCGCTTGTGGCTGTTGCATCTTCTCCGCAAAGTAGCCCAAGTAATAGTAAACAAATGGATGGATTTTAGCCTTGTCCGGAGCGTCCGCAACCACCTGCGAAAGGACAGTCGTGCCGTCCTGCCATAGGCCGGCATTCAGGTATTCCGCGGCTGTTTCCGCCGCCGTGGCCGGATGCTCGTTCATTGTGGCCACCATCAACTGGCGCACCTCTGGGCTCTTGGAAGCCAGCCAGAGTTCTGCCATAGAGCGGACATCCAGGGGATCTGAAATAAGGTGCGCTCTTGCCAGCACCTGCAAGGCTTCCTCCCGGTTTCCTAGATGGCGCAGTATGGCGGCTTTCAGATTCAATGCCCGGATGTTCAGAGCATTATTTTCAAGCGAATGCTCCACGGATTTGAGAGCGGCAGTGAGGTCACCGCGCAGAGTGGCGATCTCGGCCAGTTCGTAATAACTGGCTCCCCGCCAAAGCAGATCCCAGGTCGCCTTAAAAAAATACGGGTACGCTTCGCCCAATTTTCCCTGGGCTTTCAAAGTGAGCCCCAGGTAGTAAAACGGCTCAGCGTCCTTCACGGTGGTGTAGTTATTGGTGAGCCGTTCCAGCGCTCTGCGGAAGAGCTTTTCGGCGTCTGCAAAACGCGCCTTCTTGAAGTAATTGATGCCGAGCGCGTTGTTCACTCGGCTATCACCGGGATCGCGGCGCAGGGCTTCCTCCCAGTACGGCTCGGGCTCCACCGAGGGATCATGAAACTGCTCGGCGCGCAGGCCGATGAGGTAAAGCTCCTCGTTGGTCTTGATTTCCCGGGGTGGTAGAGGAGGTGTCACTGCTTTCGGCATAGCCTCCGGCGTCAGCCGGATGGGAGAATAGGATACCAGTTCCTTCCCGTCTGCCGAGATCGACGCTCGCAGATCGTGCTCGTCAATACCAGCCGGTAGAGGCACCCGCCCTACCCAGGGTTTTCCGGGATCGATGGCGACTGTCCCCTGCAGCAGCACCTTGGATCCTGCCTTGATCAAGACGATGGCCGATGGATGTGGGGCAGTTGTATAAAATCCGACTTTTGCTGTGCCGTTCTTGTCGACCTCGAGATTGACCGCGGCATCCAGATTGGCATTCTTCGCGCCGCCGATATCGCGGAATGGATACCAGTTCATCGAGAAAGATTTCACGTCGTAGGGTTGGAGCCAGCTATAGTCGGGCTGGTTATCAGAATAGGCGCCCACCATCAGCTCGTCGTAGGGGCCGTCGGAGTCCGTCAAGATGTGATCCCACATCCGGCCCCTGGGACCGCTGCCCCAGGTCCAGACTTTTTTGCCCGGCACAATATGGTGGTCGGCCACGCTCATCGTTCCGGCCTGCTGGCCGTGGTCATAGCCGGCGAAGAAGTCGTCGGCATAGTTCCAGGCAAAGATCGAATTCGCCAGGATGTGGTTCTTGTACCAACTCACATCCACTCCTTTGGAGAAGTCTGCGCCGTTATAGATGGAGTCGGCAATGGGCCATTTGATGAATTCAATCTTCGCGTGATAGGTGCCGTACTGCGTGCTCGGCGGGAAAATGACTTGGTAATTCTCGTTCACATGCACAGCCACATTGGCGAAACAAAGCATGGAATTGACAACCGGAGTGCGGTTCAAAATCCGCACGCGAGCTTCGAAGCAGGATGTGCCGGGCCGCAAGGTGTAACCGACCGCCCACCGCGTGCGGTGGCGCACCTCCAATTCACCCACCCACACGGTCTTACTGCCATCGGGATTCTCCTCGACGCGGTACTGCACGGGGAGGAACGTAGTCGCTCGGTGATGATGCGGGATGTTCCACTCCACGCCACCGGAAATCCAGGCCCCGATTAATCCAATAAGCGCCGGTTTAATCACGTGCTGGCGGTAAATGAAATTGTAGTTGTTGGTCTTGTCAATTCCTTCGAATAGGCGCCCCCCGATTTCCGGTAGGATGCCAATCCGGATGTACTCATTTTCGAGGTAGACGATTTTATAGCTCTTGTCCACTTTCCGATGGGTAAGAATGTCATAGAGCGGATAAGGATAGACTCTTCCTTGGGCGCCCTGAGAATTCCGACCAAAATGGAAGATTGGATTTGGCTCGGGGGGGCCGGCCAAATAGGTGGGGATTATCGTGTCTTCCTCCCATAGCCTTACAGAAGAGGTTCCCGCAGCAGAACGCCAGGGCGAAAGGGCAACCAGTATCGTGCCCAGGCATAACAACATGAACAAATACGGACGGATACGTTTCATGATTTCTCTCTCCATTCACAGGTCATGACTTCTCGGCTGGAATAAGGCAAATGACCCGGACTTCGATTTCTGCTGGGCCTCATCACTAAGCTCTTGTCTGAAATGAGATAACTAGCGGTCTCCTGTCAAGCTATATTTGGTGCTTCGGTCATCAATTGTTGGTGAGATTATCATAAAGCTATATGCTGTAACATATTACACTGGAGATTGACGCCATCAGTTCTATCATGCACAAAATCGTGGGCAAGTGTTCTTGTCAAAAGGAGATGAAGGCAAATCACCAACAGTAGAATGTGGAAGCACCACTGGAGGAGGGGAATAGGATGCACCCGCAAATTCGTGTTAGTCCAAATGCAGTGAGGACCAAGGCAGTCGTATTTCTGATGCTTGTAACAATTCTGATGGGAGGGGCTGTTCCCCTGGTTGGACAAGCTGGAAAAGTTCGGACTGTAGTTCACCCGCAAGACACGGGTTTGGCATTGGTCAATCCTGGCATGGGCTGGCAATTGCACCATTACGACAACGACTTGGTGCATTACGGCCTGAAGCTCGATCCCTCCGATACAGTGGAGGAGTTCCCGGGATTGAGCTCAATCTATCTTCGGTTGGCTTGGTCCTATCTCGAACCAGAGGAAGGAAGATTCAATTGGGCCATTGTGGATACTCCGGCGGCTCGCTGGATCGCCAAGGGCAAGCAGGTGGCACTCCGCATCAGTTGCGCGGAATCGGATCACGATCAGCCCTACGCTACGCCGGAATGGGTTCGTAAGGCAGGCGCCAAAGGGCATTTTGTGATTCCAGGAAAGGGTGTGTCTCTCGAGGGAACGATTTGGGAACCAGATTACGATGATCCGGTCTTTCTGGAGAAATTGGACCACTTTCTAGCGGCGGCCGCGGCACGCTATGATGGCAGTCCCTAAGTGGCTTATCTCGATGTGGGGTCGTTCGGAGTGTGGGGGGAAGGGCATACGTATGCGACTTCGCAGCTGTCTTATTCGGCGGATACAGTGCGGCGGCACATCGATCTCTACCGGAAGCATTTCAGGCATACACTGCTCACTGCCAATGACGATTTCTCCAACCAGGGGCGAGGATTAGAAGTCATCCAATACGCGCGGCAACGCGGGTTGACCTTGAGAGATGACAGTATTCTGGTGGAGGGAGGCGAAAATGCTTACTTCCATTCCTACCTCGCACCTCTGTTCTGGATGGATGTACCGGTGGTGTTGGAATCGGAACATTATGGCGGATCAAAAGAACGGAAATGCTGGGGGGATGGCAAACGTTACCTGGATGCCGTCGAAGACTATCACGCCAGCTATGTCACCTGCCACTGGTATCCACGCGAGTTTCTCAGAGAGTGTCGCCCGCTGATTGACCAAATCAACCTCCGGCTCGGTTACCGGCTGCAATTACTTGAGGCTTCCTGGCCAGCTCAGGTGCGGCGCGGTGAGCTGTTGACTGTTGGTTATCGCTGGAGGAATGCAGGTGTGGCGCCATGTCTGCCGGGAGGTTATCCGGCCGTCACGCTCAAAGACTCCTCGGGGGGAATTGCCGGTGTATTTGTCGATGAAGAGTTCGATCTGCGCACTCTGCCGGTGGCATCTCCGGGGAAGGCGGAATCTGTGGGCCGCGAGGAAAAGAGTCTCTCGCAGGCATCAAAGCCTCTCGCCGCCTTCATTCTGCCGCCACCCCAGATCCTCAAACCAGGCCGGTATACAGTGTGGGTTTCCATGGGGAATCGCACGGGCACGCCTAAAATCGCGCTTCCCCTTGCCAATGAGGATGGCCAGCATCGTTACCGTCTGGGCGAAATCCTCGTTGCCAACTGAAGAGGCATTGTCAAGTTAATGCATTTCGGGTCCTGACATGGGTCTTTGTCAGTCTCAAAGTTCAGACCTCCGGACATAGCCCCTTCGAATCATGATACGTTCCCGTGTTCCCGGACAGAGAATCTGAGTCGGAGATGGGATCCAGGAAACCTGGTTCCAAGGGGATTTAGCTCCTGACATGGTGCTTCCGTCATCATTTGTTGGTGAGGTTATCATAAAGCTATATGCTGTAACAAGTTATACTTAAGATTGAGCCCGCCAGTTCCGTTGTGCTCAAAATTGTGGGCAAGCCTTTTGCCAGAAGGAGATGAAGACAAATCGGCAACAGTAGAATACGAAAGCACCAAGGGAGTAGCATAGGGTTGATGATTACGAGGATAAAGACGGTCGCTACCATTCTTGCCGTCGTGCTGTTCGATGTGGCCGTCGGGCAGGTGAAGTCCGATGAGCCGGTCAAGACGATTCCCATCTCGGGTCGAATCGTTGATTCCGCTGGCGCACCAATCCCAGGTCAGACCGTTAACTTTAGGAATCTCACCATACTGCGGCACCGAGTCGAAGATAGTCCGGTGAAGACGGACCAGAAAGGAATGTTCACGTTTTCCGCTGCAAGGCACGTCCTCTACGAGACAAATCTGATTGCTTCGGAAGCGCCGCCTGTTTTCAAAGGGATCGGGACAATAGAAGTCGTGGACGGGCAAGCGGTGGAAATGGGAAACATTGTCCTGCAATTCACTGCCAAACATGAGCCGATGGTCCATGTTCTGGGTCCGATTCAAATGATCGGATTACCATCTAGCACGAACTCGACAACAATGGCTCCATCGCTGAATACCGCAGGAACAATTGCCGCCGTCTACACCCTCTGTTCTGACGTGTCACCAGAGTTTTGCGATCATCCGGCTCTCCACATAGTTCAGGGCGACGGCAGAGAAATCGAGCCGCCAAAAGAGAAGGAACAAGTGGGATGTAGCTCTCCTCGGATTTCCGAAGACAAAAGTGCAGCTGGATGGTTGGTTGATCATGACAACTGTTGCACATCGTACCCGCTACAATTGATGCTTGTCGTCTACAGGCCGGGGAAGCCGCTGCGCCATTTCACGGGTGATGGAAGGGCGATCTTCGGTTGGAATTTTGTGGGCCGCGGAAAGCAGGTTGCGTTTTTTCAATCGTTCCCTCACGGTGATCCGGTGGCACACTACGAACTGCGGGACGTTGCCACGGAGCGCTTAATCGGAAAGTGGGATGATGATGAGACACGCAAAGCGCCCTCATGGACACAGGGCTTGGAGAAGTAGGTCACGACCTTCATGCCGCAACACGGCACAACTCTATTCGGAAAGGCAATCTGAGTGCGGTCGGGGCGTTGCATCCCGTCTGGTCAAGAAACTCGAAGGTACTGAGGGGCTGATTCGCCTTGGCCGATTGCTCCAACACTCTCCTTTGATCCCGTATGGGCCGAAAACTGGATCCGTTCCGCTTCCTATTGATTTCTGTTGCCGGATGGGTGAATCAACGCCAACTACTGATGATCGATTACCTTCGCGAGGAGAACCGGGTTCTTCGCGCACCCAGGTTGTCGAGCAGAACGTCTTCGCACAAATCTGGCACTGGTAGCGGCGACGCTTGCCTCATCTAGTCTTGTAGAAGCCATGGTGAATAATGGCTCCGGAGTCGGCTTTGCTCGATGGAGGGCAGTGCCGGGTTGGACAGCTGAGACTCATCCAGGGTCCTGGACCTCGTCGACGCTAGAACTGATGGCCTGGAATTG
>JBGOTQ010000061.1:0-25183 GCA_041476565.1 Terriglobia bacterium
CGTGTACGACGCCGTAGAGGCATTTGATAGACGGTTCAAACCGTACCACGTAGAGATCCCGGGAGCTTCCGGCTCACCAGTGGCGGCCGTCGCCAAGGCCGCGCACGATGTGCTCGTCAACCGCTTCCCTGCGCAGGCCGCGACCATCGACACGGCCTACACCAACTATCTGGCCAATAATGGCTTGGCCCCGGGCGACCCCGGCGTAGCCGTGGGCCAGCAAGCTGCTGCTGGCATCATCGCCTTCCGGGCTAATGACGGGAGTTTCCCGCCCAACCCGCCCCCATTCACAGGCGGCACCGGCACCGGCGTCTGGCGCCCGACGATCTCCTACAACCTGCCGCCCGGGGCGCCTGCCGGAACGCCACCAGGGCCACCCCCGAGCCTCGCGCCCATGGCGGTTCCGTGGCTGGGTGCCGTCACTCCTTTCACCCTCAAGGACCCCACGCAGTTCCGCGCCGAACCGCCGCCGGCTTTGACCAGCCACGAATACACCCGAGCCTATAACGAGGTTAAAGCCCTGGGATCGCTCTCCAGCAGCTTCCGCACCGCCGAGCAAACGGACCTCGGTTATTTCTACGCCGATAACTTTATTGCGATCTGGAACCGTGCCCTCCAGTCGATTGTAGGTATGTACGTTAACAATATTGGAGATAGTGCCCGGCTTTTCGCCTTGGCCAACCTGGCAATGGCCGATGCGGCAATCACCGCCTGGGACAGCAAGAAGCATTTCGTCCTCTGGCGACAGGTCACGGCCATTCAGGAAGGGGACAACGACGGCAACAAGCGAACGGCCGGCGACCCGACATGGACACCACTGATCAACACCCCGAATTATCCTACTTACACATCGGGCGCAAACAATGTTACCGGCGCCGTTACCCGTGCGCTCGCGCTCTTCTTTGGGACAGACCACATGACCTTTTCACTGACTAGCAACTATCCACTGGCCGTCCAGAAGACCCGTACGTATAGCCGTTTTTCGGACGCGGCAGAGGATGTGGTCAACGTCCGCATCTACCAGGGCATCCACTTCCGATTTGACGACACAACAGCGCGGAGGCAGGGCAGGCACGTGGCCCAATGGGCTTTCGCGCACTTCTTGCGACCTGTCAACGATGTCGATCACGATCATGATGATGATCATGATGACGATCATGATGACTGAGGCCACACGTTTGTAGTAGTCGGGCAGGTTTCAAACCTGCCCTTAATCTTGTGAGGAGAGAGCCAGAACGAGGCTCTGTATGCTCTTTACGGGTGCGCCTGTCCAAGCAGCGGGAACCTGTCGGACGGCGAGAGCACCGACCCGTCGCGGCAGATTCGATGGCTTGTCGGCCTGGCTGGCGGGGAATAGAAGAGCTGGGGTGTCTTCCTGATGCTTGGACTTCTACCTACCATCGACTGTTTGGCAGCTACCCTGATCGCGACTTAACCGAACTGCACTGACCCAGGGTTGGCTGAATCGCCGCGACGGAGCGCGGCTCTCAACATATGGCGCATTTTCGTGAAAGTGCGCTATATGTCAATCTGCATCCCTATGCGCTCTGTGCTCTCCGTGTGCAACCGTGGCCACCACTCCTTCTCAGTGACTCCGTGTCTCTGTGGCTAATTGTTTTGATTGCCACTACAAGCCGCGCGGTGATTCTTTGGGGGCCACTATCAAAGTCTCCGCGCGGATTGCTGGAAGATTGCGAGAGTCTCCTGATCGAAAAGGCAAAAGACTACTTTTTGCAATTTGGTAGGTCCCTCAAGGTAGGCCCTTGTAACCTCGAGCATGATGGGAGCACAGCGTTCACGCGGAAAGCCGAAGATCCCGGTGCTGATGGCCGGAAAGGCAATACTCTTCAATCCTTTCTCCTCTGCCTGCTTCAGAGAATTCAAGGTTGCATTGCGGAGCTTTTCATCTTCATTACCTTCTCCCATGCGCGGCCCAACGGCATGAATGACGTATTTGACTTTGAGTTTGCCCCCTGTGGTGATGACCGCGCCTCCCACATAGGTTCCGCCGATCAGGTCACATTCTTCCTGGATGAGGGGGCCGCCTTTGCGACGGATGGCCCCGGCCACACCACCTCCGAGGACTAATTGCTCGTTAGCAGCATTGACAATGGCATCTGTTTCCATCTCGGTGATGTCGCCTTGGATTAGATGAATTTCAGAATTCTTAATTTTGAGTTGCATAGGACAGCGCTCCTTCTGCAAATCGTGGTTCACCGAGGAGTCTGGATCGTGACCTCCTCCTGAACCTTCTAGATTATACATCATGCTCGATATCTTCCTGGGCAACCGCCAAATCATAGTGCACTGATTTCAATCTTTGCGGTAAGATTCCCCCCGTGCTGCTCTATGCGTTAACCGTCTTTTGCTCGGCCTTTCTCTTATTCTCCGTCCAGCCTCTGATCGGCAAATTTCTGCTCCCCTGGTTTGGAGGAGCACCTGCCGTTTGGACCACGTGCATCCTATTCTTTCAGGGACTGCTGCTCGTCGGCTATGCCTATGCCCATTTCCTCAGCAATCGGTGCAGGTCCAGGTATCAGCGGTCTTTTCATCTTGGCCTGCTGGCGCTCTCCATCGTTCTGCTGGTGGGGAGGCAAGCGATCTGGAATTCACCGCTATTGCCGGACGCCCACTGGAAACCGGAAGATAGTTCCCATCCCGTGTGGAGAGTCATGCTCTTCCTGACGGTCAGTGTTGGAGGACCTTTCTTCATCCTTTCAAGTACGGCTCCTCTCGTTCAGCGATGGTTTAGTCGCTCTTTTGCCGGACGATCGCCTTATCGACTCTATGCGCTTTCCAACCTGGGATCGTTGCTTGCCTTGATTGGTTATCCATTGTTGATTGAACCGTTCCTTCCCTTGCGAGCCCAAGCCTTCTGGTGGACCGCCGGATACCTGGTTTTTGTCTTAACCTGCGGGGCATGCGCCGTGCAGATGTCCAGGTCCCCAGATCCGTCAGAACCTCCCAGCCAGGCTGAAGGCACCAGAACTGGCGTAGTTGTGGCAAGTAGTGCTCCCGGCTCGGCGGACTATGCCTTGTGGCTGGGACTTTCGGCCGGCCCTTCAGTCCTCTTATTGGCGATTACCAACCAATTGTGCCAGGAAGTGGCGGTGGTACCGTTTCTCTGGGTTCTGCCGCTTGCCATTTATCTTCTGTCATTCATCGTCTGTTTTGAAAGCGATCGGATCTATCGCCGAAGCATCTTTCTGGCAGCCTTGGCAGTTGCCCTTGTGCTGGCGTGCTTCATCCTGTTCAGAGGTGTAAAAATCCGGATCCCAGGACAGGTCTTGTCTTACTCCTTCATCCTCGCTAGTTGTTGCATGGTTTGTCACGGGGAGTTGTCCAGGTTGAAGCCCGACCCGTCGCGTCTGACTGCCTTCTATTTAATGATTGCCCTGGGTGGCGCAATGGGTGGCGGGTTTGTCGGACTATTGGCGCCCCTGATCTTTAGTGGGTTCTGGGAGTTGCATTGGGGGCTCTGGTTCTGTGGCCTGTTGGTATGTATTGCTCTTTTGAAAGACCGCACTTCCTGGATCTACCGCGGCCATCCAGGTCCTGCCTGTTTGCTGCCTGTGATCCTATTGGCGATGGCAGGATATTACTGGCAGGAGGACATTCAGGATCGGTTGATCGAGTCAGGGTTGATGACCATGCTCCCGTCATGGGGCCTGTTGTGTTTATTGGGCCTCGGTTCCGGAATCATTATGTGGTGTTTCTGGTGGTTCATCGCGCACCTGAAACGACCACAGGGGGTCATCGTCTCAATGACTCTGAGCTTGGCGCTTCTGGGAGTCCTGCTCCATTCGAGGGTTCGGGCCTACTTGGAGGATTCAGTCTGGACAGCGCGAAGCTTTTACGGGGTGTTAGTGGTCTTAGATGAAGATAGGGAAAACGCACTCGATCATCATCTTCGTTTACGACACGGGCGCATCACTCATGGCTTGCAATTCCAGGACCCGGCGAAACGGCACCTGCCTACGACCTACTATGGATTAACCAGCGGTGTTGGGTTGGCCCTGCAGCTTCACCCAGGACGGTCTTCGATGATTAATGGTTCAAGCCCTGCCAGAGCACTGCGCATCGGTGTCGTGGGACTCGGGGTCGGTACGATCGCTGCCTACGCGAGGCCGGGCGATACGCTGCGGTTTTATGAGATCAATCCAGATGTCATTCGGATCTCTTTGAGCAGCCCTCTGTATTTCCACTATCTGAAGGAAAGCCGCGGCCAAGTGGAGGTTATTGCCGGAGATGCACGGCTGGCCATGGAACGGGAACTTGCTCAGGGCAATCCACAAGACTTTGATCTTTTGGCCATTGACGCTTTCAGCAGCGATTCGATTCCTGCTCATCTTCTGACCGAGGAGGCTGTGCAGGTGTATCTGAAGCACCTGCACAAACCCGATGGCGTCCTTGCATTTCATGTCACTAACCGCTACCTGGACTTGAAACCTGTGGTCTGGCAATTGGCCGGGCACTTTGGACTTCAGTCCAGGTTTGTGAGTTCGGAGTCTGTTGGCGATCTTGCCTGGGAAAGCTACTGGATGCTGCTGGCCTGGAACAACACGCTTTTAGGGTTGCCTGAGATTGTGAAAGCCAGCACCCCTCAAGAGAGCAACACTCGTCACCTCCGCCTCTGGACCGATGATTACAGCAACCTGTTTCAAGTCTTGAAGTGGTAAAACGGTTATGAACCAACCGCCCAGCGTGCCAATCGAAGAAAAGACCCGTCGTTACACTTGCCCCGGTTGCGCAGCCGACCTCGCCTTTGAGCCTAAGGACGGCTGCCTGGTCTGCCCGTACTGCGGCCGGAAAGAACAGATCCCTTCCAGTCTGGATGAAGTCAAGGAGCAATCCTACCAGGAGTATTTGGGCCAGAGCTTGAAACCAACTCGGACCCTTGCCGACAATGCCCTGGAGGTCAACTGCCCCAATTGCGGGTCAGCGGTGGTTTTTGCTCCCCCGTCTGTGGCTGACCAGTGCCCTTTTTGCGGCACCGGTATCGTGGCCCAGCCAAAGTCCGCTAATCCGGTGATTGCTCCGGGAGGGCTCCTTCCATTCAAAGTCACGCGGCCCCAGGCTGTAGGTTCCATTCGATCCTGGCTGGCCTCCCGCTGGCTGGCGCCAAGCGCCTTGAAGGACCTGGCAAGGCAGGAGTCCATTGAGGGAGTGTATCTCCCCTTTTGGACCTATGATGCCTATACCGTAAGCCACTACACTGGAGAACGGGGGGAACACTACTGGGTGACTGAAACGTATGAAGAGACGGATTCGGAAGGCAGACGAAATACCCGCACCCGGCAGGTCCAGAAGACACGCTGGTATCCTGCCTCCGGAACGGTCTCCCGCTGGTTTGATGATGTGCTGGTCCCGGGCACCACGTCTGTTTCGGAGGGGCGTCTGAACGCATTACAGCCTTGGGATCTCAAGGACTTGATGCTCTATGATCCGGCCTTTCTGGTGGGCTTTAAGGCGCAGTCCTACCAGGTTTCCCTTTCCGAGGGATTCGAACACGCGAAGGGGACGATGCAAGCCGTCATACGTGGCGATGTTCGACAAGACATCGGAGGAGATGAGCAGCGGATTCATCAGCTTGCCACTTCCTACTCGGCAGTCACCTTCAAGTACCTGTTGCTTCCTACTTGGATCGGCGCCTACCAATTCAACAAGAAAGTCTACCAGGTCCTGGTTAATGCACGAACAGGGGAAGTGCAAGGGGACCGTCCATACAGCGCTTGGAAAATTGCCGGACTGGTTCTGTTCTTGTTGTCCGTGATCATGGTGTTAATTTACTTGGGACACAAATAGGATCCATCAACAGCGTGGAAGATACGAATGCGATAAGGATGAGAACGAGTAAACTCTTGACTGCAGGAGGTGGATTCCGCTTGTGTCTAAGACGGATTTTCCAACCACTCAGGCTGTGCGATTCCTGGAGAGTCGTAAGATTCCCTTCAATCCTCATCTGTACCATTTCGAGGAGCATGGCGGGACGAAACATGCAGCCGAGTGTCTTCATGTTCCCGAACACGCAGTCGTCAAGACCCTGGTCATGGAGACTGATCAGCGCCGCCCCCTCTTAGTTTTAATGCATGGAGACTGGGAAGTCTCGACCAAGCAGTTGGCCCGAATCCTGGGGATGAAGCGGGTGACTCCGTGCGACATGGCGGCAGCTGAAAAGCACACGGGCTACCAGGTCGGCGGGATTAGCCCCTTTGGAACTCGTATACTCTTTCCAGTGTATGCGGAGAAGACTATTTTCGAACTTTCTCGGATTTACATAAATGGCGGAAAGCGTGGGTTCCTGGTAGAGATCGATCCCCTGGTTTTGCGAATTGTCCTGGACGCAATCGAAGTGGAAGTGAAAATGGCATAGTTGATGATTATGCTTGCTTCAGCCTCTGAAGACTCGCATTTTGATAGAAGCCATTCATGCCCCTTCCAGGGGCGCCACGTGGCATGAAAATGCTTATTCCCCTCCGCCGGAGGGGTGCAGGGGTGGGTTGATTCGATCATAACGAACCCACCCCCGGAGCCGCAAGCGGCTCCACCTCCTCCAGGGGAGGGGATTTTCAAGAGAGTGCCCCATGACCTTTTTCAGGTCACCACGACGTGTGAAAATGGCAGGGGTAGCCACGGCGAGCGCTTCATGTGAGCCGTGGGTTTTTCGTGGAATCAGGAAGCCCACGCCTCCCGGAAAAAAGCGGTCGGCGTGGCTACCAAAGCACGCATTTTCATAGAAGGGGTACATCCGGCATTGATTCGCCGCGCACCTATCCGCTAATCCTTGTTCCCTATCCCCTTTTCTGGCACCCATTGCTCCTCGAGCACCTCCCCTCGGAGGCTGACCACTACTGACTTGAGCGGGACTTTGCGAGAGGACCTGGAATTGGCAACCTGGGCAAGACGTAGCAATCCCTGACAGCAAGGAACCTGCATGATAAGAACCGTTAATGTCTTAATCTGGGCCTGCTCGATCAGGGCTGTGATTTTCTCCAAGTATCGCCCCTGACCTTCGTCCAATTTTGGACAGGCAATCGTGAGGGCATGGCCTTTGAGGTAATCCCCGTGAAAATCACCCATCGCATAAGCCACGCAATCAGCCGCCAGCACGACCTCTCTTCCCTGGAAATGCGGGGCGATAGGCGAGATCAAATGCAGTTGAATCGGCCATTGGGTCAGTTCGGACCGACAGCCGCTGTTTGGCGCCTCGGAGCATCCGGATGAGGGCCTGACAAATTCGACAGGCCTGGTACCCGGGCAACCAGAACTGTGGGTGTATTGGCGGCTTGAAAGAGGAGTGCTGGATAGGACTGCTGGCAGGTTACGTTCATTCAGGAATTCCAGGGCCTTGTGCAAGGACTCATGCTGTTGGTGTTCCTCTAAATGCTTCAAATGGGAGACGACAACCCCTTCGCCCTCTTGGAACACGTTTTCCATGACTCTCCGCTCGTCGTAAGCATCGGCTTCCCTGTTTTCCACCGTGATTGCTCCTTCGGGGCAATGCCCCACGCACGCTCCCAACCCGTCACAGAGTGATTCTCCGACCAATCTTGCCTTCCCGTTGTTGATTTGAATAGCACCCTCCGGGCAGTTCGGGATGCATACCCCGCATCCGTTGCACTTTTCCTCGTCTATCTTGACGACTTTTCGTTTCATAACATGGCCTTTCGTATGGCCGAATTTATGATGGGACAGGTGCGCAGCATGCCGCGCACCTGTGGAAGTGCTTTAATTATTTCCCCCGGCGCTATGCGGAATAACCTTGCGAAAGAAGATTTGAGGCTCGTCTTTAGCAGTGTAATCCGCGGGAACCTTAAAGAGCGAGTGAGCCGGTTCATCCCGATTGATGTTGGTCAGTTGATAAACGGTCTTCCCAAGCCTCGGATCATTGTGTTCGCTTCTCACTATCATTTTCAACTCCGGGGAGAACCATCGTTCTGAGATGACTTGAATCGGAAGTTCGTTCCCGATTTTGCCTGCTGGAATGGTCATCGTATTTCGGGTTCCTTCGGCCTCCACTCCCTCAATCACCTGTTTACCAAGAGCTTCAGTCTTCGTCTCTGCAGGGAATGGCATCACGTTCACCTTCTCTCCTGGCAATACCCGAACCGCCTTGGTCTCTCCCGCAGGAAGTGTTGCTTGCATAACCTCCTTGTTACCCGACAAATGAGAAGGAAGCTTCCGGGCAATTTTATTATTGGTTTCCAGTACATAGTTGACTCCGGCAACCGGGTCATTGATGAAGATCAATTGCTGGGGTTCATCTGCAGGCATCCAGAAGCCCAGCGTTCCCAAGGTTTGCTCCCTGCGAGTCCGACCATCACTATCTCGATACAGTTTCCCACTGGACTTACGGATGATCCGATTCCTATCGCTGAGTGTCTGAATCATTTCGGTAGCTGTATCTGAAGAAAAGGGGGCTCCTTTGACCGCTCCGTCCCCGAAGCTCATTTCCGAAGATACGAAACCGAAGGTGAAGTCGGCCGGTTCGCCAGGCGTCATAGGTTCATTGAAAAGTGGTCCCGGTCCTTGTCCTTCCACATGTTTGAAGAGAACATCCCCTTGAACCTGAACATCGAATTTTGAACCGCCTTCCTGGGCGGCAAGTTTCAAGTAAGCATCCAATATGGTCGCCAATACAATGGCTCCAATGATCCATACTTTTCTGTTTCTCACTAATTCCTCCGCTTCCAAAGAATAAGATTCGATTCAATGCCGGGACACCAAGTTCCGTGATTGATCCCCTAAGCTATCTATTGTCCCCCAAACTTCAGCCAGCCCATCGTCTTCTTTACAGCCCGGCGTAGACGCCAGAGCCCAAATCAGCGGACAAACCGAATGGCTCGTACCATCCCGTCTTCTCCAAGCAACACGTCGGCTTGAACGGGGTCTCTCGCCCGCTCCCGATTCACCGGGAGGCCAAAGGTCTCCAATGCAGAGCGAGGAAGCTTCACGCGAACCAGTTGCTGTTGTTCCTCCGGAGAAATCCCACCCACCGCCATAAACGGGATGAACTCCGTCGCCACTTCAGGTTCGAAATAGGCAGTCTCCACTTCCAAATTCTTCAGGGTCCGCTGTTTCTCAGTCACTGTAAGATAATTCCTCCAGATCACACAGGATCACCACTTCTCGATAGTGTTCCGGCAATCCCAGAATTCCTTTTTGTAGAAGTTCAATTGCCTGAGCGTTGGTCAATTCCGCAAGAGAGTTCTGGGAAGAAACTAAGGGGTCATGGTAATTAAAGCGACCCTCATCATCCTCCTGATCGATAGAGACCCATCGGGCATTGTGCTCTTTACCGCGCAACAAGTGATTTCTTGCAATCCCGACCAGGTATCCGCCCAAAGTGCCGACCTCCGGGTCAAATCGAGTCTTCCCCTTGATTACGGCCATAAACACTTCCTGCGTCACCTCCTCAGCCAGTTCTGCGGAACCGCTCATTTGGAGCGCATAGCGATATACCGGGCCCTGAAAGCGGCGGTAGAGCAAAGTGAAGGCTTCCTCGTCACCCTGCTTCACCTTCTGGAGCAAATCACTTTCGCTAGTTCCTGATCTTGGCGGCTTCATCCGCTGTTCGGCAACCTGTGGTTTGTTTTCTTTTCAGCAACTGCCTTCTTTTACTATTTCATGGAAAACTGGGAAAAAGTTCCAAAAAAGCACGTGGGGATAGCGGACCTCGATTCTACTTTGTAGATACTTCGAGGGTTTCGTCAATGGTGAGGGTCGGCCAGCCGGACTTGGCCGGATCCGACGGCGTTGCAGTGACAGTGAAATGCGCCCCACCGTCCACTTGGGCGCTGAAAGCGTAGCCTCGTCGGCTGGACCCTGTAAAGGAAAGTGCCCCGTCCTGTTGGATTTGGTCCAGTGTTCCATAACTGGCATGACTGGCGAGATAAAGCCGCTCGGCCTGGGCAATGGAGAGAAGGTCACTCTTAATCCCTGTAATATCAATCTGCCTCTGTGGCAGAATAGGAGAATTCTCCTTAGGTGACCATTGTGCTGTTATTAAGTAATATGTAATGGCCAAGGCAATCACAACTCCAAGGAGGGAAAATGCTGCTCGCATGGTTCTTCCTTTCCGCCAGTTTAAACCAGGAGGTCGCCGCGCAGGAGCGCTGCTCCTACCTTAAAACCCTCATTTTCATGAAAGTGCCCCATGACCTTTTCAAGTTCACCTCCGCCGATGAAAAGACTGGAGGTCGCCGCCATAAGGGTCGCGACGGAGCGCGACCCTCCACCAAGAACCGCATTTTCATGAAAGGCTTCATGTCGAGGACGAGGACGTGCACGACGACGAGAACGATTTTCAGGAGAGACGACAATATCGGTTCTTATATCAATGAGTATGTGCAAATATAAAGCTACCTCTGTCGAAGTTTACCATGGGTTCAGGGATTGGAAGAAATCGAAAAACGGCTTTGATTGTATTGGGCCAGCTAAACGGGGAATTCTGGAGGGCTGGGCGGGTGACCTTTTTCACCCCGCGAAGCCGCAAACAACGTGGCAAACGTGGCCTCGCAGATCTCGGCCCTCCACTTGTAACTGACTCACTATTTTTCATATCTGATGGATTTGGATAGCCCAGTCAAGGAGAAACTCTATGTCCAATAACTTAGTCTCGCGTCGACAGTTCATTGCGGGAGCCTCGGCAGGTGGAGCGATTGCCGGCGTGGCCAGGTCTGCTCATGCCTTGTCCACACGCGAACCGGTTGTAGCTGAGAATTACCCGCTCTACGAACCCAAACCGGCAGGGGGCCCCATCAAGGTGTTCTGTTTAGAGTCTCTGGCCCCCGCGGAGATGGAGAAGATCCGCTCCGCGAGCGGGAATATTGACCTGGTTGTGTGCAACCAGGCGGAATTGCGGGAACGGGCTCAAGAAGCAGAAGTGATTCTAGGAACGATTGACGGGCAGACTGCGCAGAGAGCAAAGGGTCTCAAGTGGGTGCAACTCTGGTACGCAGGTGTTGAGGGCCTTCCGAAGGAATTGAGAGAGCACCCTTGTGTTCTGACAAACATGCAACGGATCATTGCGCCGGTCATCGCTGAATCCGCCATTGCGTTGCTATTGAGCCTAACGCGAGGACTAGCCCAGAGCGCAATCCCGAATTTTAGGGAGCGGCGTTGGGCGGAAGCAACTTGCCCCCTGGAGGATCTGTATCAGAAAACGATGGGGATAGTCGGGCTGGGCGGAATTGGCACCGAGACCGCACGGCGAGCCTATTATGGGTTCAACATGAAAGTGCTGGCCCTGGACCCTAAACCGTTGCCGAAACCGGAATTTGTAGCGGAGCTTTCCGAGCCGGCCAAGCTTCTCGAAATGATCCCACATGTGGATGTGCTGGTCAGCTGTGCCCCTCACACCCGCGAGACCGTCAAGATGTTTAACGAAGCCGTCTTTCACCAAATGAAGAAAAGCGCCTATTTCATTAATGTTTCCAGAGGGGGATTGGTTGACCAGAAGGCGTTAGCCAAAGCCCTGAAGGAAGGTTGGATCCGCGGAGCGGGCCTTGACGTCACGACCCCGGAACCCCTTCCCCCCGAAGACCCGCTGTGGAGTTGTCCCAACCTTGTCATCACCCCACACAATTCGGGGGCTGCTCCGATCCGTGAGGTCCGCCTGGTAGCCCTCGCGGCTGAAAACCTGCGCCGCTATTCCTTGGGCCTCCCATTACTCAATGTGGTTGACAAGGTGAGAGGATATTAGTATTGGGCCTCGTGACTTATTCGAAGAGGGGGAAAAACTCAAAAGCCGCGGATCATAACTCGGGTATGGCCAGTCCGCTGGCACCCGCCAAAGACATCACTGACTCCGGACTGTAACGTTGGATCATGTCAAAGGCCAATTTGGCCCGCCGGACCCGTTCCCTGGTGAGAGCCACAGCCGTGGCTTCCAGATGACTTCCGCTGGGGTAAACGTCAGGTGCGTTTCTCAAGCCCAGTTTTACGTAGATTGGGGAAAGTGCATGGATAAATTCCGGAATCTCATAATGCCGGATAAAGCCCCCCAAAGGATCAGGGGCCTCCACGTAGAGGTCCAGAGGAATAGACACCGACTGGCGAATGGAGGCCAACAGCGACAAAGGCAGGTCGGAAGAGACATTGAACGTGCCCGCCCCAAAATCTTCCAGGATTCTAACTGCAACAGGATTGCTGGCACTCAGCTGTACAGAGATCTTGATGACCAGGTTTGCCGGTAGTTTACCGGCTTTCTTCATCTCATTGGTTACCCAAAGCAACCCAAGGTCGGCAACTAAAACGCCGCGAATCCCCAGGTCACAGGCGCGTCGGATATCCTCAAGAGCATAGACCAACTGGTTGGCACCACGCAGGCCCAGACCAATGTTTTTGCCTGCAGGGGTAAGAGGTTGGGCACCGATATCGAAGGTTGCCCGTGGCCCTACAAACAGACTCACTTCCATTTGCTGGTCCCTGGCTATTCGTCCCATCTCCCGAATCTCATCGTCGGTCAGCAGCATGATCCCACTGCCCTGGCTGATTCGATGAATGGTCAACTGGTATTTCCTTGCTTCCTCGATCACTGCTTTCAGACAGTTCGGGCCTTCCACGCTGGGGATCTCAAAGCGGTATTGTGCCCCGTCGGGAAAGCGCTTTGGCGAGGCTGTCAGTTCCGAACAGTCGCGGAAAGGAAAGCCGAGTTGCCTAAGAAAATCCTGTGTTTCTCTCATCGCTTTTAAGAACCTCTTTCGTCTCGTAATGATTCTTTGTGATACCAGGAATAGCTGCTTGATCCCCTGGCGCTTTGCAGGGAGATTCTAGCTTTCCTGGACGAGTCAGGGCAACACTTTGCGGATTGACACCCTCTTGACGACAAGTACGACGACGAGAACGATTGTGAGGACGGCGATGAGTAGGGTTTTTTGAGCTCTCTACTGTTCAAGGGTCATGGCGACATAGGTGCCATCCCCGGTCCGGGCGCCGGGTTCACCCCCATCGTTGATGACCCCATAGGTGACAAATGGGTTATTCCCTGAGACTTTCCTGACCCGCAGATACCCCTGGGTCACGCCAGGAGCGTAACGGTCGAGTATCATCGCAATTTGAAGAAAATGCCGAGGCAGGACGCTGACTCCAGCCACCGTGCGTACCAGTTCACCGGTCTCCCCATTGTAAACCTCTATACTGAACATGTCGGTGCTGGAATCCAGCTCTCCTGTGTTGACAATAGCCAGATTACTGCGGTTCTCCATGTCTTGCTGCAATCCATAAATCCATGCCGAGGACTTCGCCGACTTGCCAAAGGGGACGCCTGTGTAGAAAAGGCCATAACAGCCACCGCCCCCTGGAGACGCTGTTCGTGCTCCAACAAAGATGCCACTCACATCTCGCGAATCGTCGGTAACAAAGAGGGCCCCCGCATAGCCAGGCCCGCGCGGAATGCCAGTGGCGCCCAAGTCCCTGAGTCTCTGCAGGAGGTTGGAATAGAGTAGTTGCTGCCCCGGGCGCAACTCCACAGTAAAGCTGAACGAGTTATTGGCCGCGCTGATGCTTTCCGCAACGTAAGTGCATCGGAGTTTTCGCGTTGTGCCAGAGGCATTTGTGAGCACGAGTTCGCTGTTAAACGTAGCGTTCTCCACAATGGCGGGCAGTGTCAGCCCTAACGGCCCAGACAATTCTGATTCAGGGATCGGGGGCACAAACGAGCCATCTGAGGTTGCCTGGTCGTTGATGACGCCATAAGCGTAGTACGGAGCTGCTCCGCTAATCCGTTCAACTCGGACAAATCCGTTGGAAAGGCCAACACCGTCCATGCCAAGAATGGAGTTGAATTGTTTGAAGCCTCCGGGAAGGAGAACCTCATCGGGCAGGTTGATAGCCATGGTTTGACCTGGATCACCGGGGTAGATCGTGATACTCAGGACCACGTCTCCATCGACGTCGGTGCCGGCGTTTTGAATGGCCAAGTTGGACCGGTCAGTGGCGTTCTGCCGGAGTCCAAATATGTAGGCAGGCTTAGTCAGTGCTCCTGTCGGCGGAACCCCTTGATACGATAACCCAGCTCGGCCATTGGTCACCTGTGTGGTTGTCCGCACGGTAGCAGCCACATCCAGAGGAGACTCGATTCCCCAGAAATGAATCTGCAGCGTACCCCCTCGGTTACCGGAATCCGGTATCGGAATTCCCAGAGTCTTTAGGTAAGTAATTGCGTTAGATAAGACGCGTTGTCCCCCAGGGAGCAGAAAGTCGGAGGCGGTCCCACTGCCCGTGCTGATTGCCGCAGTGTATATGAGGTCCATTATCGCGGGCTTGTCGCCGCGGTTCGTCAGCGTTAGGGCGGAAGTGTAGAACGAGTTGTTGGCCCCTGCGGTCCAAAGCAAGATAGGAACGAATTGCGAAGTGTCTGAGTTTGCATCTCCAACCGTGGAATCGGCCACCACCAACGTTGAGCGGCTGGAAATCCCTCCGTACGACGCTGAAATAGAGACCGAACAAGTCTGAGACACATTCATGATTGTGACCGGAAAGGTCGCGCTAGACATACCGGAGGCGACAGACACGACCGGTGGGACCATTGCCGCCTTGACGTTGTTGCTGGCGAGAGTGACGACAACGCCACCGTTACGTGCAGGTCCATTCAACAGAATCGTTCCATTAACAGTCCATCCTGATTTTGCACTGGTAGGGTTGAGTGTCAGTCTGCTGAGCATCAGGCTATTGACCAGAAAGGTAATTGGATTGGAGGGCCCGTCAGTGGGTTGGTTCACTACCGTCACGCTATCGGTCCCTACTTTAGAGATATCTGCGGCAGGAATCTTAGCTGTCAACTGCGTGCTACTAATGAAATTGGTAGACCGGTCCGCTCCATTCCACCGAACCTTAGCTGTGGAAAGGAAGTTATTACCATTCACGGTGAGCGTTAGATCCGGGTTCCCGGCCACAACTGCGCCCGGGCTCAAGCTCGTGATGACGGGAAGAGGATTGGAGATAGTAAAGGTCTTGGCGCTTGAACTCCCGCCACCAGGCGCTGGACTAAAGACCGTAAGGTTAGCAGTCCCGGTTGCCATAATATCTGTTCCGAGAATTGTCGCCGTCAGGCGGGAACTACTGATATACGCAGTCTCCCGGTCTGTATCGTTCCATCGGACTTTCGAGTTCGTGACAAAATTGGTGCCAGTGACCGTGATCGTAAAGGAGGGGCCACCTGCATGGGCCGAAGTAGGGCTCACGCTGGAAAGCGATGGCATTGGGTTGCTGTAGGCCACTGTGAAAGTCTTGGGAGCTGAGGTGCCACCGCCGGGGGAAGGATTGAACACGGTCACATCCGCCGTGCCTTCCTGGGTCAGGTTAGCTGAAGGCACAGTGGCACTCAGTTGTGTCCCACTTACATATTTAGTTGCAAGATCGGCCCCTTTCCAGCGAACTTTGGAGACATTAATAAAGTTCTTACCATCGACCGTCAGGGTCACGTTGGGACTTCCAATGGGAGCGGCACTGGGGGTAAGTCCTGTGACTTCCGGCACGGGATTGCCAATGGTGATCGATTTGGGCGCTGATACTCCTCCACCTGGGGTGGGATTAAAAACCGTCACACTGGCGGTTCCTGTCTTGGCAATGTCACTATCCTGAATTGAAGCCTTCAAAGCAGAACTGCTTACGTACTCCGTATCGCGGTCCGAGCCGTTCCAGCGCACCTTGGACCCGCTCACGAAATTACTCCCGTTCACCGTCAGCTTCTGAGATGCACCCCCTGCCTGGAGAGCCGTTGGGTCCAGACTGGAGATTGTTGGGACAGGATTCGTCGGTGTGATCGTGAAGGTGACTGCATTGGAAGTGCCACCTCCCGGGGCTGGATTAAACACGGTCACGGTGGCCGTCCCGGTTTGCGGTAGTTCTGTGGGAGTCAGGGTGGCTGTCAACTTGGCGGAAGTGACAAATTTCGTGGTCAAATCGTTATTGTTCCAACGGATCACCGATCCATTGATGAAATTACTTCCGTTAACAGTCAAAGCAATACTGGTGCTTCCGGCAGCCCCGGAATCCGGAGAAATACTGGAGATGGTGGGCTGGCCGTAGTTGACTGAAAAAGGCAACGTGTCAGACAGGCCCCCACCCGGCGTCCCATTAAATACGGAGATGCTGTAAATCCCCGCTTTTGCCAAGTCTGCAGCAGTCAATGAAACTTTTAGTTGAGTTTGACTGAGGAAAGCCGTGACCCGGTCTGTCCCGTTCCATCGGACTTTGGAGCCCGACACAAAGCTGCCGCCATTGACGATCACCGGCAGTCCCAGAGTCCCCACCCCCGCAGAATTTGGACTCAGGCTCGAGACGGAAGGCACGGGATTGGCAACAATCAAATTGGAAGGCGCCGAATCTCCTCCCCCTGGCGCCGGGTTGTTGACCGTAATCCCAATCGTCCCTGGCTGAGCAAGGTCAGCAGCCGCGACATCGACTCGGATTAAGGTATCGTTGACAAAAGTGACACTTCTCAGGATGCCGTTCCATCGGACTCTTGACACGGCCAGGAACCTGGCGCCATTGATGGTCAAAGTGAATGCAGAACCATAGGCAGTCGCAGTCGCAGGCACCAAACTGGTAATGGAAGGGACTGCGTTGCTGATGGTGAAAGGTTCCGAAGCAGAGGTTCCACCGCCAGTCGGAAGGTTCACTACGGTGACGTCGGCCTGGCCCGCCGAGGTCAGGTTGGCCGCAGGGATCGTGGCTGTGAGCCGAGTGGTACTGACGAAAAGAGTAGCCAGGCCCGATCCATTCCACCGCACCTGGGACCCGTTCACGAAATTGAATCCATTGACAGTTACACTCACCGCTGAACTTCCCACCAAAGCGGAGGAAGGGCTTAATCCCGTTATGGACGGCAGGGGGTTGTCGATCGAAAACGTCAAGATAGCGGATGGCCCTCCACCCGGAGGAGGTGTGAACACCGACACGCTGGCCGTTCCCACCGCGGCTACATCGGCAGACGGGATTGCTGCCCGCAACTCCGTGCCGCTGACAAACGTGGTAGTGCGATCCAGGCCATTCCAACGGATGACGGAATTCGGGACAAAATTCAACCCCCTCACCGTCAGCTGAAGGCCGGATACACCTGCAGTGATGGATGTTGGACTGAGCGAACTGGCCACCGGAGGCAAGCTGGCGTCACTAATGGTGAGGTTCAGGTTGTTGGATGAGCCCCCACCAGGCGGGGCATTCACCACGTTGACCGCAGCGCTTCCGGCAGTTGTGATGTCACTGTCAGCAATATTGGCTCTCAGGGTGGCATTGTCCACAAAAGTAGTCAGTCGCACCGACCCGTTCCAGTAGACAGTGGATCCCGAAACGAAATTGGAACCGCTCACCGTCAGCACGAAAGATGGCCCCAGACGAGTCACCGTTGTAGGATTTAAATTGCTGACCGTCGGAACCGGGCTATTGACGCTAATCGTGAATTCCAGAGAAGTCGAGATGCCACCGCCTGGTACTGGATTCAGTACAGTAACTGAAACCGGAACCGCTGTCGCAATGTCGCTGGCCAGGATATCCGCCCGCAATTGTGTTGAGCTGACCAAGGTAGTCGATCGGGGAGAGAGGTTCCAGCGCACCACTGAACCATTGACAAATCCGGTGCCCGCAACAGTCAGGGTGAAAGGGGCGCCGCCGGCCAGATTAAAGCTGGGCGAAAGGGTCGTGACCTGCGGAACCGGGTTGGGGGTGGAATCATAAATTGTGAACGTCACCTGATTAGACGTGCCGCCGCCTGGATCCGGGTTCTTTACAGTGATGTTTGCCGTCCCCCCCCGTGGAGGGGGGGGGGCGATGTCGCTGTCCGAGATGTCCGCCCGGAGTTGATTAGGGTCAACGTAGGTCGTGGTGCGCTCGGCTCCATTCCATCTAACCTTGGAACCGGGCATGAAATTGGATCCGCTTACTGTTAGTTCGAACGCCGGTTGGCCAGAAATTTCAAAACTCGGAGACATCCCAGTGATAGAAGGAACCTGGTTGATCGTAAAGGTGACTGCATTGGAGGTCCTGCCACCCGGGTCCGGGTTGACAACGGTGATGGTGGCAGTCGGGTTAGCTGGGATAGCAATGTAACTGGCTGGTATAATGGCCCACAGTTGGATTGCGGAGACAAATGTCGTGGTGAGGGAGTTGCCATTCCATCTAATCGCGGAGCCCGCGACAAAATTGTTTCCATCGACCGTCAGGTTAAAGCCAGGTCCGCCTGCCACCTGATAGGTCGGGGCCAATCCGGTGATCCCGGGATCCTGGGCGTTTGCTGTAAGAGCAAAGCCACTGAACAGGACGATTCCCAAGAGGATTTGCAGTGGTTTCAACGATCCATGCGAACTCATCAACACAGTTCTCCGACTAAGATTAGGCACAGTTTTCCCGAGTCCATCGAACTGCAATTCCAGGCCAACCGACCTTCCATTATGTTTATCGGTCTAAATTCACCGGATCTTTATGCTCTTGCCGGCCTCCAGCAAAGGGCGAAACCATTAGTTATCTTGGTGATTCAGGTGGCCGACCGGGAGAGAGGAGTGGAGGGTTGGGGGGTGGGCAAAGAGGCGCACGTTCACATTCACAGGAAAGTACAGCAGGTACACCCATCTACTGCTTCAGGCGGTCCAGGACGTGGTCCTTAATCCACTTTCCGTCCCACCATTCGGTGGGGTTTATGGGCACACCCTGCAAGAACATCCCGAAATGAAGGTGGTCGCCGCCGGCCAAACCAGTGGCCCCGCTTCGCCCCAAGACGTCTTTTTTCTTCACTTCCTGGCCGACTTTCACATTGATGGAACTCATGTGCCCGTAAAGTGAAAGCAGTCCGCAGCCATGATCCAGGATGACTGCATTGCCATAGATCCCGAAGTAATCGGCATAGACGACAACCCCGTCGTTAGCGGCCTCGATTGGATACTGTTGGGTGACCGAAAGATCAAAGCCCACATGATCCTGGCGGTCGACTTCCTTACCCTGATAAATATAGGTCCGATGATCCGCAAATAATGATTCGACTTGTGAGTTGCTGAGCTGGAGAAATGGACCATTCCAAAGAAAACGTGGAGGCGACTTCTTTGACAACTCCGCAATGAACTGGTGATTGGCTTTCCTGAGGTTGGAGTTGATATCCAGGAAAGTCCTCAGCAAGTCGCCTTGATCCCGGACATTGGGAGTGCGAGACACGATTTCCGGAACTACCTTTTGCAGAAAACCATCCTCAAGCTGGATGTCCCGGCTGCGGAACTTTTTGGGGAACAGCTTGTTCCAAAATCCCGCCACCGCTTCGTTGCCTGCAGCATCGCGGGCTATGACCTTGAGCGGGCTATCAGCGGGGATGTTGTAAGCGAATGCAAAGAGGCTGAAACGTAGACCAGGATCGGCGGTGCCCACAATAAAGCCCGGGAAAAAGTAGGGACCGGCTTGAACACCAGAGACTTCAGCATTAGGAGAGACTTTATAAACCACGCATTCTGAGCCCCCCTGATTGATGTAATGCTGGCTTGACAGTGCCTCGAGTCTGGGCGGATATAGATCGAAGACAAATTCCTTTTGCAATTCGACCCGGTTCCCACGGAAGAAATTCCGCAAAGAGTGGTCAGAAGCCGTGATAACCAGAGTCGCAGGGCCCTCCTGTGCCTTGAAATTGGTTGAGATTAGATTCCCTAGATCAATTTGCCTGACCTTGACGGACCCGGAAGCCCAAAACCTGAAAACAGACGGCCCCGGCAGTTTCTCATCTACAAGGATGGCTTGCTGATCCTTTTGCCGCAACAGGACGGAAAGCTGATGAATCCCCGTTTCTGCGTCTTCCACTTTGAGGTTGAGGGTCGGATGCCGGCCAAGCGCTTTGAAGTCATGGTCAAAAGTCAACTGTGGTGCTCTGCCCTCCCAGCGCGAATAAGTGAGCATTATCAAGGCCGCGCCAAGAATCACGACCAATAGTAATAGCAACGCCAGAGGAGTCACACCTCTCTGATTCGGAAACGCAGTTCTGCCAGGTTGTCTCATCAATTGCTATCTCCTTTAGGTTCAGCACACATCCCGTCAAACTCCAAGGCCCAAAAGATAGTATGAGGGTGCCCAAATGTCTAAGGAATTCCGCATTCAAACCAATAACTCCTTGACTGATAAGGGGAAATTGAGAGAAGATATCAGATTGGCTTGTACCTTGGAGACACCTTTATTCGTTATCTATGAGGGCTGGTGAACGGCTGATATGTACGGGAGGAACTCGAGTTGATTGCTAAGAAAAAGAAGAAAGTCCTGGTGGTAGGTGAGTTGAATGTAGACATTATTGGGAGCAACCTGCAGACGTTTCCGGTGTTGGGTCGTGAGATTTTAGCTCAGGAGATGGTTCTCACCCTGGGGAGCCCCTCTGCCATTCTTGCCTGCGGTTTGGCCAAGCTGGGCGTCCCTCTGACTTTCATCAGCAAAGTGGGGAAAGACGATTTTGGATCCTACTGTCTGGAAGAACTCGAGGCCAGGAAGGTTAAGACGAGCAACATCCTTCGAGATTCCAAACTGCGGACCGGGATTACAATCTCGCTGAATTTCCGGGACGACAAAGCCCAAGTCACTTTTCCAGGCACCATTCCGCACCTTTATTACAAGGACGTCTCACAGAAGGTGTTTCGCGAACATGATCACTTGCACATCTCCTCCTTCTTCCTGCAAGAAGGGATGGTTAGTTCTTTCCCTCAGTTGTTCCAGGATGCTAAACAGATCGGCATGACGATCTCGCTGGATCCGAACTCCGATAATAAGAATCAGTGGAATTCAGGGATCTGGAAGTGTCTCGAATACGTGGACCTGCTGCTGTTGGATGAGATGGAAGCCATCAATATTGCCAAAGCCAAGAGTTTGAACCGGGCCCTGGAGGTTTTTGCTCAAAAGGTGCCGACGGTAGTCATCAAACTGGGTTCCAAAGGTGCTTTGGCCAAGAGTCGCGGCCAAGTTGTGCAGCTTCCGGCATTCAAAATCAAACCGGTTGATCTTACCGGGGTCGGGGAGTCATTTGATGCGGGATTCGTGTTTGCCCAGCTTAATGGTCTTGACCTGCGCAAATCGCTGCTGATCGGTAACGCCGCCGGTGCGCTCTCGACTCAAGGTCTCGGAGGAACCACAGCTCAAGCCACCTTTGACGAGATCCAGCGGCTCATTCGTAAACACTCTCAAGCGCTCTAAAGCGCGCTTCCCAGATCCACGCAATATTCATTCCGCAGCCGGAAGTGCTCACAAGACCCGCTGATCGGTAAAGCTGAAGTAAGCATTGCTACCCACTACAATGTGATCCAGCAGGGAAATCCCCATCAAATGGCAGGCATTCTTGAGGTCCTCGGTGACGCGGCGGTCTTCGCTGCTTGGCTCAGGATTCCCGGAGGGATGGTTGTGCACGGCGATAAGGGCCGCAGCTCCCTGAGCCAGAGCCCGCTTCACAATCTCGCGGGGAAATACACTCGCGGTGTCAATGGTTCCACGGAATAACTCTTCAATGGACAAAACCCTATGCTTCGTATCTAGAAATACGACGCTGAAGACTTCATGGTCCAGGTCACGGAATTTCTGCGCCAGCAGCCGATGCACATCGCCGGAGCACTCGAGAAAAGCCCCACCCTGGACCCTCTCTTCCAGGAGTCGTTCATTCAGCTCCGCAATCGCACGCAAAGTAGCGATCTTGGCAGTTCCCAGCCCCTTGACCTTCCTCAATTCAGGCTCACCGGCTTTAAAAAGCCCCCGCAACCCTCCAAAGTCCAGCAATAGCTTCCTGGCGAGGTCGAGTACATTCATTCCCTTCACCCCAACCCTGAGGAAGATGGCTAGCAGTTCTGCGTCGCTGAGTGCTCCAGGCCCTCTTGTCATCAGCCGTTCTCGAGGTTGTTCCGACTTGGGCCAGTAACTAACCCAGCGTTCAGAAACATTTTGAGGGATACTCGCTTTTTTCATTTCCTGCCTCACGAGCCACAGAGGCCTAACGCGGCCGTTGGCCGCAACCAAACTCCCTTCCTATTTTAGGAGGGGGGGCAGGGGGAGGTAAACCCGCCATTGTATCGACCACCCCCCAACCCCTCCTGAGCTAGGAGGGGAGCCATTCTTGGACAAATTCTTTCCAAAAAAACAAGAGGTTTCGCCCCTGTATTACAGAGTTATAGAGAGCGCGCGAAAAACCAAACCAGATGGGCTTTGACCAATCGGCCTCTGTGCCTCTGCACCTCTGTGGCAACGTTTTATAGGCCTAACTGATTCGCCGCACCCTCCATGGCTCGAATACAAATGTCAATGTGCTCGTCCAGGTCCACGCCCAACTCTTGAGCCCCTTTGAAAATATCTTCCCGGCTAACGGCCCGCGCGAAGGCCTTGTCCTTCATCTTCTTCCGCACGGACCGGGACTCCATTCCTTGAATCCTCTTATCGGGTCGAACCAGAGCCACAGCTGTAATGAACCCGGCCAATTCATCACAGGCAAACAGGGCTTTGTCCAGCTGGCTCCTCCGCGGACAGTTGGTCCACTCCGCGTGCGACCGGATGGCATAAACGACATCATCCGGATAACTCTTCTCAGTCAAAATCAGTGCCCCTTTCTCGGGATGGTCGGGCGGATTCGGGTACATTTCGTAATCGAGGTCATGCAGCAACCCTACGATTCCCCATTTTTCCACGTCCTCCCCGAATCTCCCTGCATAGCACCGCAGACAAGCTTCCACCGTCAACGCATGTTTGATCAGGCTTTCGTTCCGAGTGTATTCCCGCAGCAATTCGAACGCGGATTCGCGATTCACTAATCGACCTCCTCAATAGAAATTATGAATGCTGAGTTCTGAATTATGAAATCGGTAAAACCGGACCTGAATCATAGAAGGTCTCCACGGTTCTGCAATAAAGCCCATTAAGCCTCAGCGTGCTCATCCTTTAGCATTCAGAATTTATAATTCAGAATTTCTTACGTTTCCATCCAGTTCTTTCCTGTCCCTATCTCAACCACCAGCGGGATGGAAAGCTTATATACATCCTCCATGCTGGCCTTCACAAGGTCCTGGATCTTATCTAACTCGTTTTCCGGAACATCAAACACCAGTTCATCATGGACCTGCAGTATCATTCTTGTCTGCAATTCCCGACGCTGTAATTCGCCGTGAATTGAAATCATGGCCAGTTTGATAATGTCAGCGGCAGTTCCCTGTATAGGAGAGTTCACCGCCGTCCGCTCTGCAAAATTCCTGAGTGCCGGATTCTTGCTATTGATCTCCGGGATCTGTCTTAACCGCCCGAACAGGGTGCGAGTAATGAGCGTTTCCTTAGTCTCAGCGATGGTTCGATCAATGAATTCTTTGACCCCATGGTAGCGCTCAAAATAGCGTTGAATAAACTGCTGGGCTTCCTTGTTGGAAATTCCTAATTCTTTGGCGAGTCCAAAGGCTGTTTGACCATAGACGATCCCAAAATTGATGGCCTTGGCACGGCGACGAAGTTCGCGGGTTTGCATCTCGGCATGGATTCCAAAAACCTCCAATGCAGTCCGGGTGTGAATATCTTCCCCTTTACGAAACGATTCCATCAAGACTGAATCCTGCGAAAGGTGGGCCAGAATCCTCAGCTCGATTTGGGAGTAATCGGCAGCCAGCAAGACACATCCATCGCTGGGAATGAAGGCTGAGCGGATTTTCATTCCTTCATCCGTACGGATGGGAATGTTCTGGAGATTCGGATTGCTGCTGGACAATCGTCCTGTGGCAGCCACGGTTTGGTTGAAGGAGGTGTGGACGCGCCCCGTCCCGGGATTGACCAGTTTCGGCAAGGCATCGATATACGTCGATTTCAGTTTGGCTAGCTGACGGTATTCCAGCATCAAGCGGGGCAATTCATAGTCAGCCGCCAGTTGCTCAAGGATTTCAACCGATGTGGAATATTGACCGGATTTCTTCAATTTCTTGGGAGCCGGTAGATTGAGTTTTTCGAAGAGGATCTCTCCCAGCTGCCTGGGGGAATTCATGTTGAATTCGGTTCCAGCCGCCTGGTAAATCTGCTGTGCCAGCACATCGATCTGTCGCTCCATTTCCTGCGACATGAGCTCGAGGACCGAAGTGTCTATGCGTACTCCATTCCACTCCATCTGGGCCAGCACATCCACCAGGGGCAATTCAATAGTCTCATACACTCTTTCTAGCTTCAGTTCCTCCAGCTTCGGACGCAAGGCAGCCAGCAGTTGTCCGGTGATCACGCATCGTTGATCCGGTGCAGGAGTCGGAGCTTTCTCAAAGAGGGCAAAAGCGATCTCCTCGAAGTTGTGATTACTTCGGTTAGGATGAACCAGGTAGGAGAGCAGCATGGTGTCCCAGGCCAAACCACCCATTCCCAGGCCGTGTTTCTTCAACAGTACAGAAGCCGCCTTGGCATTATGCAGGACCTTGGGTATATCAGTGGCCTCCCAAAACCCCTGCCACTCTTCCAGCTTGACCTGGCCATCCGCGTCAAACTGTGCCATCCAGCCCGGGGCACTCTGCGTATCCTTGCGAATCCCCTGCACAGCCAGGCACGAAGCCCTGGCCAACATAGGTTCCAGGTTGTCAACTTCCAGGTAGCAGTTGACGCGGGTACATTTCTTCAGATCTTTCACAATTCCAGCAAGCCGTTCAGTCGAATCGATTCTCTCGAAAGTGCCGGCCATTGGTGCCGAAGCTGGAGATTCAGACTCCGCTACAAATTCTTTCAGCATAGATTGGAAGCCCAGTTCGGTTAACAATTCTATCAACCGAGCTATTTCGGGCGGCCGCGCTTCGAGGTCATGCCACTCGACCTCCACAGGTGTATGAGTGTCAATGGTCACCAATTCCCGACTTTTCATGATTTGTTCACGGTGAGTCTGTAACGATTCCCGGTAGGTCTTTCGTTCAACCTCCTCCGGATGAGCCAACAGATTCTCCAAACTGCCAAACCGTGATATCATATCCCGAGCCCCCTTCTCCCCAATTCCAGGGGCACCTGGAACATTGTCGACGCTATCGCCCATCAATCCGAGCACATCCACGACCTGGTCCGGAGGAACCCCAAAGAAGTCCTTGACCTTAGCAGGATCAAAGAGCACGTCCTCTTTCGCCTGGTGCAGGACCTGGACTCGATCATCGACGAGTTGGAACATGTCTTTGTCGTTGGAGACAATCACAACATCGAAATTTTCCCGTTCGGCTTTCCGGGCCAATGTGCCAATCACATCGTCGGCCTCGTA
>JBGOTQ010000062.1:0-25096 GCA_041476565.1 Terriglobia bacterium
AGAGCGGATCATCCGGACGTCGCCCAAGGTGCCCGCCGCCACAATTTTGCGGCCTTCCAAGTACAGATCGTAACTGCGGCGCTGGGTACCAACCTGGACAATATTCTTTGATGTCTTTCCGGCCTCCAAAAGTTCGACTCCTTGCTCCGGCGTCTGGCATAGCGGTTTCTCCACATAGACATCTTTGCCGGCAGCCAGAGCGTCGAGCACCATGCGGTGGTGCCAGTGCTCGGGCGTGGCGATCAAAACAGCTTGAATGTTCCTATCCTCAAGCAGTTCTTTGTAGTGACGGTAAGCTTTGGGCTGGGTCCCCGGCACCTTCGATGCCTCGGAGAGGGCATTATGAAGATTCGGCTCGTAAACATCACAGATGGCCGCAACCCGAACAGCCCTATCTTTCTGGAAGATCGTCATTACCAGTGTGCCACGACCTCCGCTGCCGATCACGCCCAGCGCGATCTGGTCCGAGGGTGCGCCCCGGGCAACCAACACACTCCCGCCCATCCAAAGAATGCTTCTCCGGTTGAATTCCATAGTCCTGATCCTTTCCATTCCACGAGATACATTCACAAAGGAGGCAACTGAATGTCAAGATCCAGCATGACCAAGTTCAAACCGCAGGATTGTCTAATTAGGGGGTCCGGAAACAAGATTCCGTCTCCTTTCGGCGGATTCTCCTTTCGCAGACATGCATACAACGCATGGCTGTGCCAGCCCTCGAAATTGCTTATTCATTCGGGCCCTGCAAATCTAGCGAGGGAACGTTTACGATAGTTCCGTGCAGCCGATTCGCAATCTTTCTTACGGCAGCATTAGCTTCTCAGAGCCCGAACCCGGTCGATCATTGCCTACATGAACTGGCTTGAGAACACCGGGGCCATTTCCCCTGAAGAAGTCCACTCAACACGCAGAGAGCCGTAATGTCCGGTAGAGAGGCCGAATAGATTTCGAATGACATCAGAGACAACTAACGTTGCACCAGGCGCGAGGGTCCGGGTGGTTCGCGTTTCACCTTGATTTTGAGAATTCGGAACCTGGAGAGAAAATGACAGTTTGACCGATTGTTGGGCGTCAACATTTCGAACTGCCAATCTCGAAGACGTCCGAGTCCCAAACATCCCGTTCATTTTTGTGGCAGCAGGCAGGTAGGTTACCCCGGCGGTGACGTTTCCAATGGTATGTACTCCATCAATGAAGGTGCTGTCCCCTGTATTGTTGTCGACCGCAATCGCATAAGCCGCCAGGGGGGAGCCATTCCTGGACGATGCCGTGACAGCGAGGCCGTCATAAGAAGATCCCAGGCCCAAGGCACCCTGGAAGAGCGAAATCAGACGGGATTGAGTGGTGCCAAAAGGTGGCAAGCTTCCGTCGACCGTTTCCAGCAAATTCCCGGCTGAGTCAATCAAAGTAAGGGCAAATTCCGCAACACTGGAGCCCAGGTTGATAATTCCTATGTTAGTTCGGTAGGCGGCATTCTGAGGCAACCCGATCAAATGAATTGGGGAAATATCGTAGATATCCTCTTCACGTGCATCGATGGAAAGCCCATAGGTGCTCGACTGGCCTCCACCCAAAATCGTTGAAGTATGAGACCCGACTACCAGATGATCGACCCCCTCCCCCGTGGCTATGAATCGTAATGGACCATACTCTTCAGAAACTGAAAACATGGTTCCTAAAATGTCAGGGATGACCCTCGTTTCATGAGGTTCGAGAGCAATGGTATTGGTCACTGGGGGAGTCGTATTATCAAAGCCTCCCGCACGGAGAAAGTCAACCTTGACTGTCAGAGCCGAATTGGACCCATTTGAAATCCAGGCATCCGTCGTGAAGTACGTATTCAAGAGACCATGAGCTCGAACTGCCGCAGGCAGAAGCAAGATCTTGTTGGAAGGGATGGGAGTATATCGAAGATGGTATGCAAACCAGTTGGGAATGGTGTCCTGGCTAATATCCGCGCGACTGAGCACAATCGAGCGAAATGGCGTGTCGGATGTGATACCTAGAAAAGGGGTGTAACTGTAATTCCAGGAACTAAAATCATAGACAGTAGAACCAGAGTCAATTATAGAACCCGAGCTGGACAGTAATGTCCAATTCATGGATGTGTCATTGGGGGCAACATCACAAGCAAAACACGTGAAGTCGGCGCCTGCGGAATTCACATCACCAGGAAAAGTGGCAACAACGAGTGGGCCGACGATAAACTTGGGTGAGGAATTAACTCCCGGGAACCAAAAGGATGCAGGGAGCCCAACGACCTGGCTTTGGACCAACCCTTGCGTAAAAAGAACTCCCTCCGAAGTGAATGGTGGAGGAGCCTGATCAGTGGCCATATCAGCCACATCAGTTAAATTCAGGATAGCGTCTGACCCGGTGTCTTTCTCAAAGGCATCTCGGTCGCGGTAAATCTTTGTGCCGGCCCATGCGGTGGATGTCGCTACTGCCAGGATGAGAATTGCAGCGGATTTTCTCATTTTCCCCTCCCATTTCAAACTTCAAGGTTCAGAATTCACTTCTGCTAAAGTATGCCACTTGCCGGAACAGTCTGTATCAGCCAATACGAAAAAAGAGAGCCAAAGCGCCATTGAACGATAAGCCAGTTCACGCATGCGGGGTTTTTCCTGGTCAATCACGACTGAAGGAAGCAGCTAGCTGGGTAGCGCAGACGTGCACATGACTCATGTCTGCGCCAACCATCGATTCAGTTCTCGGCACGAAGAAACCAACTCGTAGCTGCAAGGATTCGCTCGAAGCGCATAGAAACCTTTAAGTGTCTCCTTGTGGTGAGCGAACTCGATCCTCTCTCAGAACCTCCCTACGCGGCAGAGTCATTCACTCTTTGGTTCACCCAAAGGCTCATCTCCTTAGTCAAGCCGTCGCGATTGAGAAAGAGACTCCAAACCATTCCAGTTGGCGCGGGACTTCTCGCGGTATTCATTTGCCGGACCAGGCGGAACCGATCCATCGGACTGGGATGGGTGTCATCCTCAGAAGTCTGACGGCTGAGCGAGCTGTTGACTTCCTCTTCCACAGTCACGTTACTTTGCGGAGTTAGGTCGTAAAGATTCTGCAAGACTCGACCGGCCTTTACTGCTTCATTGATCTCGCGGTTTGCCAGATGGTCGAACTCAACAGAGCGGCGAATGACATGAAGGAGACCCTCTTCGAATGATTCGGCTCCATATTTCAGTGCAGCCATGCGATCGGCCAGCACTTCCTGGAGGCGCGAGGCACCATGGCCGATGCGTCGAAAGATAAAGTGGTAGAGGCGAAGGAAATGAAAAGCCAGATTCCACCAAACAGCCTGGCCGCTAAGGATCATCGCGTGTGCAAATTTCATCATGTCGTTGTTGACGCGCATCGCCACGTCTCCCCCGGCAGTATCACGATGTGCAAAATGACCATACTCGTGGGCCAGCACTGCCCGAAAGGCGTTTTCTCTGAAATCGTTGAGGACACCTGTGCCGAGGATTAGAATCCGCCGGGCCTTGTCCTGAGACTTCTCTCTCCGGCTCCCACGTTCGTAAACTGCGAGTTCTGTACTCGGTGTCATTCGAATTTCATCAATCGGTCGCGTACCGATGTCTCTGGCCACCTCCTCTGTCAATGTCCAGAGTCCCGGCGCCTCCTCGCGAGTCAGGCTCCGGCCCGGGTCTTCCGCCTTCACCTTAATGAATAAAGACTGAATCATCTTATAAACAGTGACGAGAGTACCGACCACCAGAAATGCCGTCAGCTTGATAGGAATTCGACCCAGCATCAAGAACCCATAAATTACGGAACCGGTTACTGCTATTACAAGCAGAATTACCACAGGCTGGGAAAGGTAGTAATAGAATCCGGCAACGCTGATCAGCTTTCTGTAAATTCTGCGCAAAGCCAGTTCCTTTGGCGTAATGGCGGCGTTGGGATCGGTATTTTTGTTGATCGCGCTCAGTGTGAGATTCGAGAGCGATTTACCTAGCATAAACAGGAGATAAAGCCCGGCAGCCCATGCCAGGAGAACATTGAGTGAATAATGTGCATACCGCCAAACTGTGGCTCGGCTGTGGACCCCGGAATCCAGGAACTTCTTCACGGCTTCATGAGGTAGTCCGACGTCTTCTGCCTTCTTGATCTCGCTTTCCGCAAGAGCCCATTGCTCGTCCATGGCGGCCCGACTCGCATTGAAGTAGTGGGTGACCATCTGGTCGGGGTACTGGAGAACAAGACGAAGTGTCGCTTCCCGAAATTCCTTCTGGCGGTCCAGTCCGAGGGCCAACTGAGCAACCAGCGCCGGGTAGCTAAAGTCCTTCTCCTTATTCTTCTGGTCAGCCTCGGTTGCCAGACCTAGTGCTCGCTTCTCCTGTTTCCCTTTTCCTGAGAAGGCAATATGGTAGGCAATGGTCAACAGGTTTTCAGGAGAGCGATTAAGCTGGACAGCCTTTTCCAGTAGACTCATCCCGCGCTCCGCATCGCCATTGAAAAACAGGCAAGTGCCTAACCTTCGTAGCCCGGGATCGAACTGAGGTGCCGCATCCACAACCTGCTGGTATAGCCGCGCCGCCTCTTTATTTTCTCCCTTATCCATCAGCGCCGTAGCTTCCTTGAAGTTCTCGACTGCACTCGGTGCCAAGAGTTGAAGCTGAGCCCAAATGATTCTTTCTTTTTCCATGTTACGGCTGGTTGTTTCGGCACGAAGGGTGAAGGTCAACAACCATGCAGCAAGCAATGTCCAGAAGACCGTGCTCTTCACGGTGACCATCCTTTCCGGGAGAACCAAAGAGTCAAGCGTCGAAGGATCACCCCTGAACAGTGCAGGATGGATGGCCCCAACCTGAGCAGTTGGCCTGCACTTAGGGATTTATTAGTCTCCCTCTAAAGGAATAATGATCAGGAAGAGGGGGCTAACTAGGCGATGTTCAATTTGAAGATACTCTCGCAACAAGCGAACTTCAAATTCAAACTGACAGTCTATGTTACGAGAACGTTACATGGCTTGGAAGCTATTGACCCAACTGGTTTGAAACTGTTTAGTGTGTTGGTAGCGCTAACGGGGATCGAACCCGTACTCTCCGCCTTGAGAGGGCGGCGTGTTAACCAATTACACCATAGCGCCACGTGCCGCTACTTGTATCATATCCCCTTGAAAACTTCAATTCGAGCGTTCAGAGTGGATGTAATTCAAAGTGCGACAGGTCCCAGGGGGACCCCGGAGAGTAGCCAGTGACAAGCGCCGAGTCCACCCCGCTGGACGAGGTGTGCCGTCACTGGTCCCTTAACGTTTCCCTGAGTTTCCTGGCGTCCCGGCGGGGCCGCGGGATTTCTGGAACCCCTGCTGGAGTTCCAACAGATTCTGGGGTGAAAATTCCGGTGGTAACGCGCATTAGCGCGTAACCACCGGCTACTCTCCGTTGTCCCTTCGGGACAATAAAATTGAAGGTTTTCCCCAATAACCTGTCGCACTTTGAATTGCACCCGATTAGAAATGTCCGGTTTGTAGCTATTAGGAATCATCGGGTTTTGCAAGGGTGCTGATGTGTGAACTCCAAACAATTCGAGGGTTCCGAGTTCAACCTCCAAGTTGCTAGAACACTGAAGCATGAACTCTAGACGATGAATCCCAATGAACTTGCTTTGCGGGGATCCCGAATGCCCATGAACTTGACAGTGACGGTTGAGACGCTTAATATTGCACGGATTTATTTGAAAGGAGATCTCTTAATGGTTCATTACAAGGAACTGGGGTTAGTTAATACCAAGGAAATGTTCCGAAAAGCCATCGAAGGGGGCTACGCCATACCGGCTTACAACTTCAACAACCTGGAACAATTGCAGGCTATCATCACGGGTTGCCTGGAGACCCGGTCTCCGGTAATCCTGCAGGTTTCCAAAGGAGCCCGCCAATATGCCAACCAGACCCTGCTTCGATATATGGCCCAGGGGGCAATGGAAATCGTCAGATTATCCCCTCATCCAATTCAGGTTGCACTGCACCTGGATCATGGAGATTCTTACGATCTTTGCGTTTCCTGCATTGAAACCGGCTTTTCTTCCGTCATGATCGACGGGTCCGGGCATCCATACGAAGAGAATGTCGCCCTGACCCGCAAGGTGGTCGAGTTCGCACACCGCTATGACGTCAGCGTCGAAGGAGAACTGGGGGTTCTGGCGGGAATTGAAGATGAAGTCTCGCACGCCAGATCGCACTATACCAATCCTGATGATGTGGAGGATTTTGTAAAACAGACAGGAGTTGACAGCCTGGCTATCTCCATCGGCACTTCACACGGCGCCTTCAAGTTTAAGGTCAAACCCGGAGAATCGGCCCCTCCTCTACGATTCGATATCCTGGAGGAAGTTGAAAGGCGGATTCCAGGTTTCCCGATCGTATTGCATGGAGCGTCCTCTGTGGTCCCGGCGTACGTTGAGCTGATCAACAAATATGGAGGTAAACTGGAAGGTGCTGTGGGGGTGTCTGAAGACCAGTTGCGGCGCGCTGCCCGGTCATCTGTCTGCAAGGTTAACATTGATTCAGACGGGAGACTGGCTGTGACTGCTGTTTTGCGCAAGATCCTGGCGGAGAGCCCCAAGGAGTTTGATCCGCGCAAGTACCTTGGTCCTGCCCGCGACGAACTACAGAAACTCATCGTCCACAAGAATCGGGAAGTTTTGGGCAGCGCTGATCGATGTTAGCGTAACATTCCTTGCCACACTGTCTTGCAGGAACACCAGGGTGAAAGTGAACCACGGGTTCCGCTTTGGGACTGAGGTCTCAGCGCTTCAGCTGTGACTATTTAGATTAATCTCCTCTGGGGATTACTGAGTACTCGCAAATGGAGGGCGCCGCGCCGTCGGCGCGTTGGGGGTCGCTACGGAGCGCGACCCTCCACCAACTGCCACAAGGTTACGTCCCTAGAAATGCCACTTTTTGGACATCCTCTAAAATTCTACGGCATACGCCCCTCTTGATTGAACGCTTGCTGAGCCAAGAACACGCCTCGGCTATGCTATAATCTCAACATCTTGAATACGGTCGTGACTTGGCACTCTGCGTGATGAAAAAGACAACCCATGCCACCCCCCCTGGACAGCGAGCGAAGTCCTCCAAGAAGAGGAAGAAAACTCGCTGGTGGCAATGGCCCTGGTTTTCTTCGATGTGGTCAAGGATCCTGCTGGCGGTGGGAATTGTTCTGTTCATCGGCAGTGGTGTCATCTTGATTAATGCCTATGTAACCTTCTCGCACATGATAGACAGGAAGATCTCGGGCGAGGTCTTTCAGAATACGGCTCAAGTCTTTTCTGCTCCGCTAACCCTGTTTCCCGGGCAGAAAGCTCGCCCCTGGGATATCACCAATTATCTGAAGAAGGCCGGGTATATCGAGAAAAATAAAGGGCAGAGCCGAATTGGGGAATACCAGTACTCAAGGGAGGGGCTGGAAATTGTCCCTCACGAGGAATCTTATTATGGATATGGCGGTCCACCGGTCCGAATTGAGTTTAATGAGAGGGGAATTAGCCGGATCGTCGACTTGTCCACCAGGAATCCTACGGACTCATATGACGTTGAACCACTCATTGTCACCAACCTCTTTGATAAGACTCGTGAGAAACGGCGACTGATCAAATATGAAGACATTCCCCAAGTTCTCAGGGATGCGGTTCTTGCCATCGAGGACCGGAGGTTTTTTGAGCACAGGGGATTTGATCCGATCGGGATGCTGAGGGCGACCTTTGTCGACCTCACGCGCTGGGAACGGGCGCAGGGAGCCAGCACCCTTACCCAGCAGTTAGTCCGAAGCTTCTGGCTTTCCCCGGAAAGGCGGGCGATCCGGAAGCTTAAAGAGATCTACATGTCCATTATCCTGGAGACCAGGTTGAACAAGGAGGAAATCTTTACCCTTTATGCCAACGACGTTTACCTGGGACAACGGGGATCTTTCAGCATCAATGGGTTTGGCGAGGCCGCTACCGCCTATTTCGGGAAAGACATCAAGGGCTTGACTCTGCCTGAAGCCGCTCTGATAGCCGGACTCATTCAGACTCCCAACCGGTTCAATCCCAACAAGTACCCGGAACGGGCGCTGCAACGCCGCAACGTGGTTTTGATGGCGATGCTGGATACCCGCAGCCTTAATCGCGAGCAGTATCAAGCCGCGGTGAGATCTCCCCTCAACGTACTCCCGACTAGCATGGATGCTAGTGACGCTCCTTACTTTGTGGATTTGATCAAAGACCAATTATTGGAGCGGTATTCGGAAAAGGTGTTGCTGAGTCAACAATACAAGATTTACACCACCCTGGATTTGGAACTCCAACGGTTTGCCGTACAGTCTGTCAGAGAAGGGGCCGAGAATGTCGACCAAATTCTGGCCAAACGGCGCTTGCGGAAGATGCGGGTGAAAAGAGCAGACCCGCAAGCCGCAATTCAGATTGATTCGAAGGATCGGGTCCAATCGTGTCTGGTTGCGCTGGATCCTCACACCGGCGAGATCCGAGCACTGGTGGGCGGACGTGATTATGGGGCCAGTCAGCTCAATCGGGTGGTGTACGCCAAGCGCCAACCTGGCTCGATATTTAAGCCCTTTGTGTTTGCGACCTGTTTGAACTCCGCCTTGACCGGTTCAGAACCATTGATCACCGCCTCCACAATCGTCGAAGACGCTCCCACCGTGTTTGAGTTTGACGACAAGACCTACGAACCCAACAACTACGGCGAGAAGTTTTACGGCCCGGTCACTTTACGCAAGGCTCTCACCAGGTCTCTCAACGTGGCTACTGTCAAGTTCGCCGAAATTGCGGGGCTGGATAAAGTCGTGGCGTTGGCGCGTGAAGCCGGAATGAACGAAAAGCTGCTGGCGACACCTGCCCTGGCTCTTGGTGCCTATGAGGTGACGCCGCTGGAGATGGCCCGTGCCTTCACCATCTTTGCCAACAATGGGGTTCGGGTTGAACCTGTCTTCATTCGGACCCTAACCGAGGCCATGGGAAAAGTACTGGAAAAAAGTGAACCGAAGACGAAGGAGGTCCTGGATCCGAAGATCGCTTACCTCATGACTAATCTCTTAGAGGGTGTGATCAATCATGGGACTGGCGCCAGGGCTCGGGGCTTGGGATTCACTCCTCCTGCCGCCGGCAAGACAGGCACGTCTCATGATGGCTGGTTTGCCGGCTATACCAACGGCTTGCTTTGTATCGTTTGGGTCGGTTTCGATGATAACCGGGAACTGGGCTTGGACGGCGCCAGTTCGGCCCTTCCCATTTGGACCGAGTTCATGAAAAAAGCTGTGGCGGCGCGCCCCTGGCTGGCTAGTTCTGCGTTTGTCCCCCCCGGAGAGGGAATCACGACAGTCCAAATTGACTCGAATACCGGATTAATTGCCGGAGCGGACTGTCAAGAGGTGATCGCGGAGTACTACATTTCCGGAGTCGAGCCCAAGCAGTTTTGTAGTGCTGCAGCCCATGAGTGGATTGCGGGCCTGCAACATGCCCCAGCGGGTTCGGCCCAGGAATTGCAGGTTTTCTCGAGCCAGGAACCCGCCAAGCTCGTACCACTGGTACCTCCGGTCGAGAAGAAAACCAACCCGATTAAGAAATTCTTCTCCAAGATCTTCGGATGAATTGCACCTTATGTTGTCCCTGGGAACTGACGATAATTCGGATTAGCAACAATTTGCCCGGAGTGGTGCGTGCTGACCCTTTCACCATTCTGAAGGCCACAGAATTCGGGGGATTCAATCTGTGCCTCCGCTGATCAAGGACTTTGTAGATTTCCGCAAGGTTGAGTACCTCAGCCAGGTCTCATCTGACAACCTGACAGATTCTTTGCGAACTTTCCTGCCGACCGATGCCCTGATCGAATTGCTTAATCGGGTATTGGATTCAATCGTGAAGAAGTTCAGGAATGAACATATCTCGTCGACAGATGCGACCTCAATTCTCCTGACCGGAGCCAATGGGGTCGGCAAGACCCATTTGATGTCCCTGATTTACTCGTTAATTACGGAAAGAGGGAAGGAGAAGCAGGCCCCGGGACTGACTGACCCTCGAATTCAGCATCGCCGCAGTGCCCTGTGGGATATTGAGCCGATTGTAATCTGGTTGGAGCTGGGTGAGAACACTGACGCTTCGTTGCCTGAAGTTGTTTTGTCCCGGTTCTATGATGAATTCCGGAAACGCTACGATCGGGATGTCTTTGACCCCTCCGTCATCCAGGGCATTGAGACCATCAAAGCCCACGAGCTGATCACTTTCAATATGGCGTGTGATGCACCGGTCCTGTTAATGGTGGATGGCCTTTCCCAGAGAGCTCAGTTCCGAACCGTCCAGCAGCTCAACGAAGACATTGAATTCTTGAGTTTCATTGCTTACAGCTCCAGGTCCACGCAGTTGTTTTTGCTCGTCGCAGCCCACGAGGATTTTTTCTCGCCCAAGAGTCCGCTAGGCATTGACGCGACTTTGATGGCGCAAACGCTGGAAAACTTCCGGATCGAGTGGATTGATCGGACGAATCTCAAAGAAGTCATTTGCCGGCACGTCCTGAAGAAGAATTCCCGCCAGCAGCTTGATCTGCGAAAGCTGTTTGCTTTCATAAAAGCCAAGTTGCCCAGTTTCCAGTTTTCGGAAAACGAGTTTTATGAATCTTACCCCTTTCACCCATTGATCTTTGACTTGGCAGAGAAACTGAAGGCGAAGATTCCCACCTTCTCTCTGCTGGAGTTTGTGATCAGTACTTACCCTAAAATCTCGAGTCGACGCGCAATCAGCCTGGTCACGATCGATTCACTGTTCGACCGGATGGAGTTTGAGATCAAACGGAATCCCAAGTGTACGCGACTCTACGGGATTTACCGGGACCTGGCAGACCAGGCGGTGCTGCGACTGGAAGACCGTTGGCGGTTGTGGGGAAAAATGCTCTTGAAATCCACCTTCCTGTTTACACTCGCCGATCGAGCTCCCACGGTCCGGGAACTGGCTGATTCGCTCCTGCTCTTCGAAGACAGTGAAACCGGCTTGAGCTACAACGTAGTCGGGATGATCCTGGGACAGATGGAGAAAGCCATGGCTCATGGCTTCACTACCACCGATGATCGCCTCGATCGGACGTACAGGCTGGGTGGCGCCGACCTTCGCGAGGAACTCAACAAATACCTTTTGTCGATTGCCTCCCAAATCCCCGACTCCAACCCGAGGATTGCCGAAACCTTGCTTTCTGCTGCCCGCAAATATTTTCCCGACTGGCCGTTACATCATGATCCGTTGCAATCCATGATGGATCAGCAGGTTCTGCTTCAGGTCAATTGGAAAGGGACCGAACGTCCTGGGTTGATGATGCCCTCAGAGCGCTTTCGAAGGAGGGAGTACCAAGTCTATTCAGAGTCGGACGATATAACACAGTCGACTCGACTCCCGCAGGTTGAGGAGTTCGAGTTCAATGACGAGGCTGTCGTTGAGTCCCCTATCGCCACTGGAGAAGGACAGACGCTGATTGAATGGATTCTATGGATTGAGCCGGTTGGTCTGACACCCGAGCAGGAACACATCATCCGCTCGCAGAAGACGACTGAAATTCATTGGATTCCCGCCCGGCCCACTGAGGAACAATTTCTCGAGGTCAAACGGATCATTGCTTTGCAGTTGACAGAAAAATCCTCTAGCAGCGACTTCAGTGCCTCAGACCTGGCGTCATTCCACGAGGAGTTAGATTCCCGGTTGGCAAGCCTCTTTCAGGATTTTTATCTGAACCAGGGCAGAATCGTGACCAGTACGCAAACGCTGGCCCTGAATCAAGGACATCTGGAATGCCGCACTTTTCGGTCACTCTTGAATTACTTCTTCAAGCCTAATTTCGATCAGCTCTATTCATTGCATCCCAACTTTTCTCCTGATTCACCCTCTATGAACCAGGTGATGGCAATCACCCGCAAACTGTTCGCCAACCAGGATCCCACGAACAACGAAGTCCAACGACTGGCCAGCCAGTTTGCGGTGCCCCTCGGGTTGGTAAGCCGTTCCGAAGGGCTTTACGAACTCAACCTCAGTATTACTCCTCCCCTGTTTCTGAGCCACCTCATCCAGTACCTGGACACGCTGGATGCGACAGAGCGACATGTTCAATCGCTATACGAAATTGTGCATCGTCCCCCATTTGGATTGACCTGGAACCCTTTGTATTTAATTCTGACGGCATTGGTTGCTGACGGGCAGATAGAACTCTTTGACCCCGAGGCCAATAGTACGATTGCCCGCGAGAACCTGGTGGCGCTCGAGAACATCCTGAAATTCTCCCACATCCGAAAGATCCAGACGCATAAGGAGTATCCGGTTGAGGTGCTGACTCAATGGTGCCGCTTAATTACCGGCAAACAAGAACTCTCCGATATCTCTACCAGCCGTGGCCGCATTGCTGCCACAGCCGCCCTTGGCGAGTGGCTCCATCACTGGCAGGAGTTGGATATCCCCAAACGGCTCGATTCCCTTCCCAACGAATTTCTGACCACTCACATGTGGCGCAAGATGGCCTGGACGAAACGACGCTTCGAGAAGTTGGCCGAAATCGTGGGCAGTGTGCTGGAGAACGAGACCCTGCTGATTCAGGGCATGGGACGAATCATCGAACTATTTGCTGAGAATCTGAGCTTGCTGGAAAAGGCATCTCAGAATCTCGTCGAACTCTCGCACTTCCTTCATTGGATGGAACGATTGTCTGAATCCAGGGACTACCTGTTGGCCGCCGAAAAGACGGACAGTCCAGAGCTGGAGGGTGAGAAGGCTCATCTGCTCAAGGGGTTGGATTCGATTCACGAACTTTTGGGCACCGAGAAAGCCAACCAGTTCGAGAGCCAGTTTCGGAATTTTAAGGACCGCTACATCCAATATTATGCCAGTCGACATGACCTAAGTATCGGCCCCTTGGGCGAGTTTTCGCGACTTCATGAAATGCAAAGTTCCCGGCAATTCCGTAATCTGCAATTGCTCACTAGCCTCCCCTTGGGCGATCCCAGCTATGTCAATTACCTCGACGAATGGATTGCAGGTTTCAGGGATTATCAATGCTCTTTACCGGTTCGTGACCTCCTACAATCAAAACCTTCCTGCAGTTGTGCCTTCAAACTGGCGCGTCCACTCAACGTCGCCGAAATCACCCAGGACCTCAAGGCGTTCCTGAACCTGGGTGTGGCCCACCACCGGGAAGCCCTCGCCTACTACCGCCACATCATCGAGCCGCAACTGATTGCACACGACGGAAAAGTGATCGATAACTTCGAGACCATCCAATCCTTGCTCAGAGATGACCCGATTCCCGATCTAAGTCAAGGCGTGATAAGCCAACTCTCCAGCTTCATGGGCGGCCAAGTGATGGAAGAACAGCTCGACTCACCCCTTCCACTTATCGCACCTTCCGGCCGGGTGACCAAGAAACAGCTGGTATCGCGCATTCAACATTGGCTCGAGACTCTTTCCAGCAAGGAAGACGTTCTGTTCACTTTAAAAGAATAGGACTTATCAAGAGCCCTGAAGTCAATATCCGATTCATTGAACCTGGCTCTTTCAATGGACCTCGCACACGTTGGGATGTGCACTCTACGGGGCAGATTCCTGCTGCTGAGGCGGCGGGAGAGGCTCCAATTCAGAGGTGATGGTGAGGTCGCTGCGCTTTAGGATTGTAAGAGTACGGGAGAATTCTTTGTAGCTCTCTTTGCGGAAGAGGATCTTGTACTCACCGGCGGCTAGCGAGAGGCGGGATGGAGTCATCCCAACCAGATTTCCATTCAGATAGATGTCTGCTCCTTCGGGAACAGATTGGAGCATCAAGTTGGCCAGGTCTTCCCTTTCTTTCTCCGCTGCTTTGGAGGAAACCGACTTGGGGGTCGCAACGGGAATATTTCCTTCCTCAAGTAGCTGTGTCGACTTCCTCCTGAGACGAGTGGCCACATCGTTAAGTAATTCAAACTCAAATTTCCCATTGGACCGGCACTCTTTCCAATCTCCAGACACTGTTGAATCGTCGAAGACAGAATTTTCAAAACCCTGAATCTCGATTTCCACTCCGACATGGGTCGAATCGGCTGACATCCTGGTCATCAGCAGTCGAATTCGCATTCGGCCGTCCAGCCACTTGTGTAGAAAACTCTTAGGAGGAGTGGAATAAGCCTTAACGCCGGTGTTGAGCTTCGAGAGGTGAGGATTGCGGGAGAAGACGACGACCCCTGTCTCCAATCTGCCAGCGGCTTTGTCTTTTGTCTTCACTTCAAACTGGTAGTCAGACAAAATTTGAACCAGGATATTCCACACCCGGTCATAGCTAGCTGGAAAAGTTGCCTGACCCAGATTGGAGTCGTCACGGACTGGCGGGACAATTTTGTCGTCGGCAGAAGCCTGAAACAGGAAAGCAAGAATAACTGATATCAAAATGGCAGCGACTTTCTTGCACTGTATCTTCATCCCGGACCATCCCTATTGCGCCGTCCATCCCCCGTCGATCACAAGGGTACTGCCTGTCATAAAAGACGAAGCGTCCGATGCAAGAAAGACAACCGCTCCGTCGAGTTCCTGCGGGTTCCCAAATCGGCCGAGAGGAATACGCGAGATAAAGAAATCATGGGTTTCTTTGTTTTCGAGGAGAGTCTTGTTCATAGGCGTGGCAAATGGGCCTGGACAAAGCGCGTTAACCCGAACGTTGTAGGGAGCCCATTCCAACGCAAGCGCCCTGGTCATCCCGACAAGACCCGCTTTGCTGGTGGAATAGGACGCCCGACCCGGAATCGAAACGAAACTCATCATGGATGCCATATTGATGATGCTGCCGGATCGTTGCCCCACCATGACTTGTCCCACTGCGCGGCTGCAGAGCATGGGGCCCTTCAAATTCACCTCGATAACTGTCTCCCAATCCGAATCTTCAATCTCCAATAATGGCTTGCGGATGTTGATCCCCGCGTTGTTAACCAGGACATCAATTCTACCGAATCGCGCCATTATCTCCTTGGCCATCTGGTCTACGTCATGTTTCCGGGTCACGTCCACCCTCAGGGCCAGGGTCTCTTGCTGAGTTGCTTCGTTGATGCGCCTGGTCACCTGCTGAGATCCCTCCAGGTTTCGGCTGACGATGACCACCCGGGACCCGGCCTTGGCCAGAGCCATCGCCATGGCTTCCCCTAGTCCTTTACTGCCGCCCGTAACAATCGAAACGCGTCCATCCAGGCGGAATGTCTCCAGTCCCATTTCCCCTCCTTAGGAAAGAGCTTCAACCCCGAGCGTTCTGGTCAACATAGACTAGCAAGTCGGTTATTACTGCCTGCGCACCAAGTTGACGCAACATGCCGATTACCTGCCCGCGATGGTAGGTAGAATGATTCCACACATGCTGCAAGATCTTGAGAGAACTGCTCCGGCTTGAGGATTGAAGCAGCCTCAAGAACGCGGAACTTGGCCCAACAGTTATACCGAAAAAGAAAATGGATATCCGTCAGATTCATGAAAGTGCCCCATGCCCTTATTCAAGTTCACCTTCCGCAGATTACGCCACAAGGGTATGTTTCTGCGCGTATCCGACGTTGAGTCGCACTTCATCCTCGTAGCGTGGAAACATCCCCACAATGACCGCATCAGTGGGCTTGATGTTCTGGAAAGCAAACTTAAAAGCCTTTTCTACCATGTTCTGGTCCCAGCATAGCCGTCCCGCCGCCAGGATTTTAAACGCCAGACAAGGTTTAGACACTTTTCGGATGACCGCAGTCATCTCTATGGGGTCAGATTCAAAGAACGGCTCACCCACGGCCACCTTCCCCAGCGACTTTTGTTGCTCCTCTGACGGACGAGAGACGTAATACAAACACGTCATAAAAAGATCATTCTCCCATCCTTCGTCGAAGATTCGCTGGATGTTCGCGGGACTGTGTGACGATACCCCGGCTAAAACCCCGAGGTCATGCACCCGCTTGACAAAGTCATGCACTTCCTGGGCCTTTCCCGCGCGAAACAGACTGTCTGTGACTCCACCATGATGTACTACCGCGATGGCGTTGGTTTCGGCAATGGCAGTCTTAATTGGGCCTCGCTTTTCAGCGTGCAGGCAGATGAACTGCAGTTTCGAGCCTCGTTCTCGGACTGTGCGAAGGGCTGACACCACTTTCTTATCATGGTCGAATTGCCAGGTGTTGATCCCCTCTTTCTCACATTTCTCGAGGAATTCAATGGTGCGCTCCAGCGTGAAATACTCCAGCATGTGACGGGTGAGATTGTTTGTGGCATGAGACCATCCACCGATTGGGTTGCCTCCTGCAACCAGTCGGGTGAGGCGATGCTTGCCGAGCTGGACGGTGGGCAAAGGCGTTGATGCGACCCCCTGGCTTCCAGCCAGAGACACTTCGGAAAACACTCCACGGGAAGCGACGACCGCGGCCGTTCCGCTACATACCTGCTTCAGAAACTGCCTTCGGCCTTTAACCCTGCTGTCAGGGGGACAACAAAGTACTAATTCCGATTCTCTTCGATCCTGCATTGTGTCTCCTCCAGTAAATCTCAAAATATGAATACATGCTTACTTCCAAGAATCCAAGCCAGGCGTATTTTACTCCAATCCTGAAGTTTTTGGCGCAAGGGTATATTTCGGCCCTCAGTCACAAATTGCTCGCCTCCGGGGGATGATGGCTGATGGCTGTCCTAGAGGTGGGCAGGCGGATCTGGGAATTTCACGAGAGAGTTGCCGTAGTTTAAAGGAGAGTGAACCCGATGTCTCCTCAAGGGGTACGCCGAGTCCCCGGCCGAGTTCAACTCTGTAATCAGGGTTACCGGAATCTGACGGATCGTTGCTTTTCACTTCCGCTCATCAGTTCTGAATCCTCGCCTTGCGGTGGTCTGGGATTGTCCACCAACAAGCTATGATATTGAGCATTCACCCTTAATAGCCCACTAACGTTGGTGGCATAATTGCACCAAATAAGTGGGACAGTCGCATAACTTCCCAGGAATCGGGCCCAAAAGCCACTTCAACGAGCAGTCTTTTCGGGGGAAGCGCCTTATGACTTTATTCAATCATTGCACAGCCGATTCGAATACTGGAGGCCCGACTTCTGCGAAGCTGGAAAGACTGACTGCGTGTACGGAGTTCGGTTCTCCGAAACGCTCTAATCTCTTCTTTAATGGGATGATCTGGACATGCGTGTTGCTAGCTGCTTCTGCAGGATTGGCGCAGAATCCTGCCATGACCATTCGCGTGGATGCCAATTCGTCCCGCCACCTGATTAATCCCAACATCTACGGACTGGCTTATGCCGGCACCACCATCTTGAAGGACCTAAACTGCCCGCTCAACCGTTATGGCGGTAACAACTCGAGCCGTTACAACTGGCAACTCAACGCCGACAACCGTGGCAATGACTGGTACTTCGAGAGTATTGGCGACCCCAGCAGCGTGGCGGGAGAACGCGGCGACACAATTATCGCTAACACCGGGTCCGCCGGAGCTCAGGCCATGTTGACGATTCCTATGAGCGGCTGGGTCGCGAAACTGGGTCCAAATCGGAGCAAGCTGGCCAGTTTCTCGATTGCTAAATACGGATCTCAGACCGGAAATGACTGGCAGTGGTTTCCCGATGCGGGCAATGGAATCCGGTCGAATGGTCAGCCGATCACGGGAAATGACCCCAATGACGCCAATGTCGCCAACAGCCCGGCATTCCAGTCGGGCTGGATCGAGCATCTTGTGGCCAGGTGGGGGACTGCAGTCAATGGGGGCTTGCGCTATTACATCCTCGACAACGAGCCCAGCATCTGGCACTCGACCCATCGGGATGTTCAACCCACGGGAGCGACTATGGATCAGGTCCGAGACTTGATCGTACAACATGCTGAGCGGGTGAAGGCCGCCGACCCTTCAGCCCTGATCGTCGCACCCGAAGAATGGGGGTGGAGCGGTTACCTCTTTAGCGGATACGACCAGCAGTATGGAGGCCAGCACGGATGGGGAAACTTGCCGGACCGCAACCTGCACGCCGGCTGGGACTATCTACCCTGGCTGCTCGATCAGTTCAAGCAAATTCAGGCCAGTACCGGAATGAGACTGCTGGATACCTTCAGCGTGCACTTTTACCCGCAGGGCGGTGAATTCAGTGACGATGTGTCAAGCTCAACGCAACTCCGACGAAACCGCTCGACCCGCGCGCTTTGGGACCCCAATTACGTCGATGAAACCTGGATCGGGACTCAGGTCAAACTGATTCCCCGTCTCAAAGACTGGGTCACCACCTATTATCCAGGAACCCAAATCGCCATCACCGAATACAATTGGGGTGCCGAAGGCCACATTAACGGGGCCACCGCGCAGGCTGACATTCTGGGGATCTATGGCCGGGAAGGTCTGGATATGGCTACCCGTTGGACTACCCCTGATCCCTCCTCCCCTACCTACAAGGCTATCAAGATTTTCCGGAACTACGATGGCAGGAATTCGACCTTTGGCGATATCAGCATATCAGCCGCTGCACCGACTCCGGACTCCCTATCCGCTTTTGCGGCCCTGCGATCCTCTGATGCGGCTTTGAGCCTGGCGGTTATCAATAAAGTGCTTTCCGGCAATACCACTACCACAGTGCAGCTGGCTAACTTTCAACCCTCAACAACAGCCCAGGTGTGGCAGCTCACCGCTGCTAATTCCATTATCCGGCTGGCAGACGTGCCCATTGCCGACAACCAGCTTAGTACAGTCCTCCCGCCTCAGAGCATCACACTCTTCGTCATTTTCGCGGGCGGGGGTAATCCCATCGCCCGTTGCGACGTCAACCTGGACGGCGCTACCAACGTTCTCGATCTCCAAGTGCTGGTCAATACCATTCTCTCCGGTTCCACTCCCCAACGAGGTGATCTGAACCAGGATGGAAGGGTGGACGTACTTGACCTCCAACTTCTAGTCAATGTGATTCTAGGGACGGCAGTCTGTCCGTAAACTTCTGCCTCTGAGGAGTGTTTCACCGGGGGGTTGCGGTTGCATCTTCCGCTGGCACTATCTTAAAGCTGAAGTACTTCACAAGGGTCTCTCCGTGCGCGGCTCCCGTAGAGGTGAACTCCCATTCAGACAAAGTGGCTTGTACAATTGGAACCAGTGCTGAGTTCTCCTGGCTTTCATTGATAATCTGTGACCCAACCACCTTACCCACAGGACTGACCTCCAACCGAACTACTAGCGGTTTAGTGACTGTTTTGGCAGCAGTGGCGGGCATTTCCAGACGGGGGGATCGCCGCAAATGTGGAGGACCAATTTGTCCGGATACTTCACTGACTTTGACCGCCAAGATTGAAGGCAGGCGATGCTGGGCGCTGTTCAGGTCTCGCGTTTCGACTGGGGAGCTCAGACGACCTGGAGATAAGGGTGCCGCTTCTTGAGGATTTATGGGTTGCACCACGGGTTTTGACGCCGGTTGTGCTCCCTCTGAGGGCTGAAGGAGGTCCGCCGACTTCTCCATTTTCCCTTCACGCAGGAGCTGGTTACCGGGTTGAGTATTACCTTCTGCGCCCTTCAAGTTCAACGAGGAAGCAGGTTGCTGTGCAGAAGACTGCACGGTTCTAAGAGGACGGGCGGGAAAGATTTCCCGATGATAGAAGTAGACCAGAGAGAGCCCAATCAGGACAACCCCCAGTGCCAGAAGGATTGGGATGGATTTGTAACGCCGTGCTGGTCGAGCTGCAGAACTCAGGAAGGACGGGAGTGGCTCCTCAACCAGACCTGTTAATGACGGTTGAGGGGAACGAACTGGTGAGGGTGTTTGCCCTCCCGACTGGTCCGATCTCTCTATATGTCTTTCGGGTTCTGCCTCTGAGGCCAGTTCTCTCAAAATGGCTTCCGTGCCCCCCAGTTTAATCGTCGGCTCTATCCATGGGGCCATGACCTGGCCTGCGATGATTGGCTCCTCTTTCATTAGATCAGACGATTGCTGGCCCTTCTGGATTACGTCTTTGATCCTCTCCTCGCCCTCAGGCGTGGGGGCAAACAAACTTGGTATCATTACCTGAGCCGAAGGTCCTTCTACTGATTCAGCCGGGGTCTGAGCAATAGGCAGGGCTGGATCTCCCTTGGCCTCTGTCCTTTCTTTGTTCGCCACTCCGAAGTGATCGTCCCCTTTGGGTCTCATAATCCCGGCCACAGCTTTCTTTAATTGCGGCAATTGGAACGGCTTGATGAAATAACCCACTGCGGAGTACTTCTTAATGATCTCCTGGCGCGCAGATTCACTGCGATAGAATCCGGTATAAAAGAGCACTGGACAAGAGGAATTCGGATCAGCCGCGATGCGGGACGAAACATCGAAACCGCTGAGCTGGCCCAGGAGCAATTCAGTAATCACCAGATCCGGATGAGACTCCGCAAGAATCTCCAGAGCCTCCCCACCGTTCTCCGCTAATTCAACCTTGAACCCCATCTCTTGCAGCTGAATGGCCAGCTCCATCCTTGGCAGTTCTTCCGGGTCAACAATCAGGATGCGGCTTGGCACAGACACCCCTTCGAAGCGATCGAATTGGAACTGGCAGATATTATATAAGAGGTATTTCTCCACAGGGCACGAATTTTCGCAAATATCCTCTCAATCCGCCTAAAGCGAACCTGGCTGAAAGTCGATTGTCATCATCAGACGGAGATTACTAACTTCTATGGTATGATTCGACGCATGCTTTGTCGCCCGTTCCAAGGCTGGTCTCAACTTGCCCCGATTCTGGCTACGCTTCTCTTTTCGTTGCAGCCCTTCTCTGAAAAGAGCCTAGGAGCTGTGATTCATCTAAAGAATGGAAAGCAGATCGAAGCGGACCGGGTCTGGGAGGAGGGAGATAAAGTCCACTACGAGAAGAACGGGAATATCTATGGATTTTCAAAGCAGCTGGTGCGGACGGTTGAGGTGACCCAGACTGATCCAGCTAGCTCCCTTGAGCCTTCGGATCAAACCACGCCATTGCTCTCAAAGACCCTTCCCATCGAATTCCTTGATGAAAGTCCAAGAGCAGAAAGCTCAAGCCAGACGGGTTCGATTCTTCACAACGGGAAAATCGACCACCAACTCTTGGAGACTCTGGAAGTCGAAGCTCATCGAACACCCCAAGATCCCAACAAGAGATCAGCTTACAGTTCCGCCTTGTTGCAGCTCGCCGCTCTGGCAATTCAACATGGTGAGCAGGCTGAAGCTATTGACCGCCTGCAACAGTACCTCTCGTGGAAACCGGACGACCTTCCGCCTCTGCTGGCATTGGGAACACTGTACCTTAGACAAGGGAAATATTCCCAGGCCGAGAGTGTCCTCTCTCCAGCCAGGATCAAACACGAGAACTCCGCCGAATTGAACTACTTGCTGGGTAATTCTTACTACCTCCAAGAGAAGAACGAGTTGGCCAGGAGGTTCCTGCAGCGGTCACTGGAACTAAAGTACAGACCTGAGGTTGAGCAGCTCCTAAAGAAGATTGAAGGGGAGAACAGGGTGGAGGACAACTTCAGACAGGCCAACAGCCTCCACTTCGTGGTCAAGTACGAAGGCCATGAAAACCGCGAGTCTCTGGGGACAGCCATCCTGAGCAGCCTCGAAAACTCCTACGCCCAATTGGAATCCGCCCTTGACTTTTCGCCTCGTGAGTCGATCGCCGTCATCCTGTATCCAGACGAGGTATTCCGAGACATCACTCGGACACCCAATTGGGTTAGTGCTCTCAACGATGGAAAAATTCGACTACCCATCAAAGGCGTTAGTCAAGTGGATGAACCCCTTCAGCAAATGCTACGACACGAATTGACCCATTCTTTTATCCGATTGAAGACCGGGGATTCCTGCCCGGTGTGGCTTAACGAAGGGCTGGCTCAGGTTCTGGCAAATGAGTCCTGGAGAGATTTTCTACCGATTTTCAAGAAAGCCGCCTCGGAAAACAAGATGCCAGCCTTAGCTTCCATGGAGGGGCCTTTCATGGCGCTTCCGGCGGGGTTTGCAGGATGGGCATATAAACAGTCGGCCCTGGCTGTAGAGATGATCATGAAAACCTACGGGGAACAGGATATCCAGCGATTGCTCGATCAGGCAGGGAAATCTCCCGACTTCAATACAACGCTCAAGTCCGTAATTCGGTCGGATTACTCAGATTTACAGAAGGAACTCACTAATTACTTGGCAAGGCAATAGCCTGCGTTCAAAGATTCTTCCGGTACCAGTCGACCGTTTTGATCAGGCCATTCTCAAAACCAGTTTGTGGAGAATATCCCAAATCGCCCGCTGCCCGCTGAATATCTGCCATAGAGTGCTTGATGTCCCCGGCGCGAGGCGGTTCAAAGACCGGATCGAGGTTCGTTCCCAGGATGCGGTTGAGGACCCTGACTACTTCCTTCAAAGTGATCCGGGTGCCGCAGGCCACGTTGTAGACATGTCCCACTGCCTTGGGAGAACGGCATGCCTGGAGGTTGGCGGCAACCACATTCGACACAAAGGTAAAATCCCGGCTCTGCTCTCCATCGCCAAAGATGACGGGGCGGTCACCTCGAAGCATGTTCGTAATGAACCGTGACAAGACACCCGAATACTGTGAAGTTGGATCCTGACGGGGCCCGAATACATTGAAGTAGCGTAAAGACACGGTTTCCACTCCATACAACAAGGTGAAGAGCCGGCAGTACTCCTCGCCCACATATTTCATCAAGCCATAAGGAGATATCGGCCGGGGAGGCATATCCTCACGTTTGGGTAATACGTCACTGTCGCCGTATGCTGAGGAGGAAGCAGCATAGACCACTCGTTTCACTCCCGCTTCCTTGGCTGCCCACAACACATGCAGCGTTCCCGTGACATCGGCATTGTGAGAGCTGATGGGGTCGATCACGGACTTTGGCACGGAAGGAATCGCCGCCTGATGGAAAATAGTGTCACAGTCTGCTACGGCTTTCTGGAGAACGGAAAGATTACAGATGTCGACTTCCCTGAAATCGATTTGTTTCCGAAAGGGCTCCAAGTTCTCCCGTTTCCCGGTACTGAAGTTGTCAATCACCCGGACAGCTGCCCCGTCGGCGATTAATTGTTCTACAAGATTAGACCCGATGAAACCGGCTCCGCCGGTGACCAGGTAAGTTGGCATGGCCGCCTGTTACCCCCTGTTAACAAAGCTTTTCCAAACTTCTACGCCCGATAAAGCTAACATATTGTTGGAGGAATTCAAATTGGAAACTACCCCGAGCTGACCGTTTCCATTGTGATATTATGGTTCAGAGATCTCGTCGAAGTTGCCGATAACTCCAACGAGGAGAATGGGGGATTGCGGTTACCATACCTAGTCCGATGAGTGGAGATTTCTCACAAGTCCTGCCTGCGGAACTGCTGGGATCCATCCATTCGCGCCAGCAAAGTGGCACCCTTGTTTTACGCCGCGATCGCGTAGAAAGACAGCTATTGTTCGACAATGGGAGCCTCATATTTGCCAGCAGTACGGCCGAGCAGGACGATTTCGGCGAACTGCTAATTCGAATTGGACGAATTTCTCCCCCCCAACTCGACCAAGCCCGGCGTCTGTCCAAACCGGGGACCTACCTTGCCCAGACTCTTCTAGAGATGAAACTCTTTGAGAACAATCCCCTCAAGGAATTCGTAGAACTGCAAGTCCGGGAAATCCTTTATCCTGTCCTGGAATGGACTGCCGGGGAGCATAATTTCAAGAGTGGCCCCGTTACCGTCGACGACAGATTTCGACTGAAATTGTCACTCCCTCCACTGATTTTCGAAGGAATCCGCCGAATCAATAACTTGGAGGCCGTGTACCGGGGACTGAAAGGGAATGACACTCTTATCCGGCTGTCAGACCAGTATGAGGCCAAGGCCTCAGAGGCTGGACTCGACTCCGAAGAAGCGTTTATCCTCAGCCGCGTAGAGGCTTGTTCCAGAATCTCGGAAGTTCTGCAGATTTCACCGTTAGGATTGGAAAAAACTCAGAAGACTCTCTACGCTTTGGTGGCCACCGGGATTGTAGAGTTGCGTACCGAGAAGCCCAAAACCTCAACTCCGACCGGCACCGGGGTTTCCCAGGCTTACCGAACTTTCCACTCGGAATCGGTGTCTCCGAAGGCGGCAGTCCAGGAGCAAAGCGAGAAGGCTGCAAGCCAGAGGGAGCTTGAGGCTTTGAAATTGGAAATCTTTTCAATGTTGGACAGCCTGAGATCAAAAAACTACTACGACCTCCTCGACGTACCCAGTAATGCCTCTCTGGACGAAATCAAAAAATCCTATTATACGCTAGCCAAGCAATTCCATCCGGACCGTTATGCCCAGTTCACCGAACCCGATGTCAAGGGTGCGCTGGAGTCCATTTTCTCGTCTCTGGCCCATGCCTATGACACCTTGAAGGTCCCGGCTACACGAGCCAGTTATGACGCCAAGGTCTTCAGGGCCGAGGCCAAGGAGGGCGCTTCTCCGGAAAAGCCTGGGGGTGGTCCTCAGGTCGAAATTTCCGGAGTCCCTCACCAGAAACTGGCGGAACTAAACTTCCGACAGGGCCGCCGCTATTATGATGAACAGGATTATTGGAGTGCCATCCAGGCATTCCGGCAGTGTGTGCGATTGGAACCGGAAGTGGGGCGTTTCCGCTACTGGCTGGCTATGGCCCTTTCCAAGAACGCCAAATGGCGGCGTGAAGCCGAAGAACACTTCCACAAAGCCATCGAGTTGGAGCAATTCAAGCCAGCTTATTATGTAGGATTAGGAATGCTCTACAGGGAAGTAGGTATGGTCAAAAGGGCCGAAGCTCAATTCAAACTCGCGCTGCAATTTTCACCGGGAGACCCGACTGCCACTGAGGCCCTTATAGAAATGGCCGCCTCTCAAAAAAAGCAAAGGAAGGGACTGAAATCCCTGGTGAGGTTATTCAAGAAAAAGTGAGCAGGCCTGTAAGCCGAATTCTGTACCAGGCCAGACAAGTTCCGAGGAACTCCTGACCCGGCAACAGTCATTTCTCTACCCTGAGAGTCTCCCCTCAGGTCCAGCGTCCTACCCGGATGTCAAGCGGCGCGGGTCACGCCTTCATCCCTATTTGGATTTGCTCCGTGTGGGGTTTGCCAGGCTTGCCCATTGCTGGACAGCCGGTGCGCTCTTGCCGCACCATTTCACCC
>JBGOTQ010000063.1:0-24969 GCA_041476565.1 Terriglobia bacterium
GAGCGAGGAGCGTGACAGCCCCGGCAATGGTCCCTCGAGCCACAAACTTCTTCATGCACAAGGACAACTCGAGCAGCGTCGGCGAGGCCACGCCAGCTTGGGCAATAAGCAAATTCGTGTGGACATTTATACCCAGGAGCGACGGCACCCAACAACCGATAAAGTGAAGGCATATTCTTCGGCCACTCACCAAAGAGATCCTTCCTCCCAGAGTTATCTTCTTGTCGCTTCTTACTGCCAAGCCACCGGAATCCAGGTTAGACGCCAGGTTCCATCACCTCTCCCTCCTGCTTCGTAATAGGGTGAAAAGACAATAGGATCTCTCCCGGGCAGATTGAGAGAAAACGCAGGCCCTCTCTGGCCCGATGGAGTTGGACAGGCAGAAAACCAGGACTCAGTGCGGGTCTTTGGAACTTTCAGGGTTTCTTCTGGTTTGTATCCCTCGATTAAGCTGGTTGCATACAGCAAGGGACCTCGAGCCATGGCCAGATAGTCCAGACGGAATATCTCCTGACCTTGATGATCCAACGTGGCAGACTTTTCAAGGATGCGCAATCTAAGAGGAAGGTTTAAGACCAACTCGTCGCCTTTCATCCAAGGTCGGTCAAGTTCTAAGAATGTCCCTGGAGTGATGGGTACCCCCACTGGCTTTCCGTTAAGACTTAGGGTGGCCTGATCAGCCCATGAAGGGATCCTCAGATACAACGAAAAGGCAGCCGGATTCTCTGGTATTACCGTGAGTTTCACTGTGGGCTCGAACGGGTAACTGGTCCTCTGAACCAGCTTGACCCGTCCCCCCGAAGGCAGGGTGCCGGCGAATTCTCCTTCTTCATAGAGGTTGACGGCCAAACCGTTCCCCATCCTTCCATACGCAATGGCGGGGAGTTCCTCCAAGGCCAGAGCTCCACTGGATTTACAGCAGGCCCAAAAATAGGTTCGGTTCCTCTTCCCATTCGGGAAGATAAAGTAGCACCAGTCTTCGCCGTTGGGATCTTGTGCCGCCAGCAGAGAATTATAGGCAGATCGCTCCATCTCTTCCGCATACTTGGCTTCTCCGGTGATCCGCAGCAGTTCACGGTTCAGTTGGATCCAGGACATTGTGCTGCACGTCTCTACTAACCCATAAGGGCTGAAGTAGCCCTTGGAGTTGAATACCTCTTTATGTTTGGCAATACCTCCCCAGGGACCGCCTCCCGGCGTCAGGTGGAATTCGACAATATTTTGCCAGGCATTTTTTACGGCCCTGAGGTAGTCCTGGTTCCCAGTCGCCTCAAATAGTTGGGTGATTCCCAGGTAGTTCCAACAGAGTTGATAAATCTTCCCATCGCCAACCTGTTCGAGGTCCAACCCCTGCAAGCTGCGTGAAACTACCTGCAGTCCCTGCCGGTCTTCCATCTGCTGGATGATCTGCTCAGCCAGTTGCAGATACCGGTTGTGGCCGGTTTCTCGGTACAACTGGACCATGGGTTCGAGCAAAATGGTTCCAGAAAGTCCGAGGTGGTTACCCATGTTAGCAAGGCTCTTTTTCCCCAACCCAAAGAGATCGACACATAGATCCCCGATTTTGCTGGCAGTTGCCACGTAGCGGGGGTCCGGGTAGTAGCGATTCAACTCCAGGAACCCCAGAATGAGATATGCATGCACCCAAACATCCCAGGTCCGGTTTTCGTTCACCTGCTCTGCTGTCATGCGGGAGGGCGAATCTGGCGCATATGTACCCAGGTAACCACTCGGTTCCTGTCGGCTGATCAAGTATTCCGCCACCCTTCGGGCCCGTCGGGCAAGGTCTTCATCACCAGTTCGCCGCGCTGCTCTGGCGGCCGTCACCAGCCATTTCCCTGCGTGCTCGCCATACCAGTCTCCGGCATAGTTCCTGGCGACTGCTTCCGGACTGAAAAGAAATAAAGGCTCACTTTGACTGTCTCGAATGAAGTGCTGTAGACGGCCTTTATAGCTGGCATCCAGGGCTTGTCCCAAGATCCCACTGAGTTTTACCTCGGACGGGTGCGCCAGCTCTATCTTCACAGGCATTTTTCTGAGATTCTGCTGAGACTGAGCGGCCTGCAACTCACGCGGCTGAAGTCCGCCCAAGCCTCTGCCAACGAGAAGAATCCAGAGGATTCGCGCAATGAGATTCCTCACACCACTCCCTGCAATCTTCATCAGATGTCCTCCTTCTCTCTCTTCACATCTCTTCGCACGGGACATTGTGAAGGGCTCTGAATTAGAATCTGGTTCCCCGCTATTTTGCCACGTCTCCACGATAGGCAACGACGCGTCCCAAGCCGATGGAGGTTCCGCTGCTCTGAACGTTCTTTTCACCAGTCACGCGGACCTGCAATTTGTGAGGCCCATCAGCCAACCCGGTCAGCCAGACAGCAGTGGACTGGTCGGCACGGGACCATTGTTTGGGCAGATACATGTCTCGCTTGTCCTTGCTCTTCCCATCCAGCACCGTTTCAAGGATGCCACAGTCGTGCCGGATGTCTCCTTGCACGTATACGGCGGTCCCTTCGAATTGCACCTCCAGACTGTCGCCCGTGTTGTTGGAGTAACGCAGGCTTTCCGGCCGGTTTGCCGGTGGGGCGCTCCATTGGCCATTCCACCGCAAATAGGGATCACGAACCTCAAAACGGGCAACAGGCTTCAAAGTCGGAAAAGAAACCTCCGCTGGACCTTTTGCCCGGAAGGATTGCAGTAGGATCTGAATTCCATCATCCGAGACTTGACCTCCCTGTGACTTGATATTGTCTAATGCCAGGCGCAAGCACTGGCTGGTTGCAGACTGAATCGAGTAAGGGGTGAAGTCGAACTTGGTCTGAAGGTGCGGTTCCATCTCAGCTCTGACGCCCTCGGGCAGTCCCTTGAAGCCGACCAGCGTGCCGAGCACACCTCCTGCATTAGCCGGGTTACAGTCGGAATCCTGACCCGCTCGAGTCGAGATTTCAATGGTCTTGAGGAAGTCGCCGTTTCCATACAGCAGCCCAAGAGCGATATAAGCGCCGTTGAAGCGTGCCTGGATGTTGAACTTGTCTTTGGCGCCCCACGGGCAGGTGTCATGATTGTACTTGTTCTCCAGTTCCTGCCAGGTGGTTTTCCAATCAGCCGGGTACTGCTGGTGCCATTTCAGCACGTCCTTAATTATCCGAGCATATCCACTGTCATTGGGCAAAGCCTGCGCACCTGATTGCACTACTTGATGAATATCCTTTTCTACAAAGGCAGCAGCATACATGGCGGACACAAAAACGCCTCCGTAGAACCCATCCCCATAATTCATCAGATGGCCGGCTCGATCGCAAATCTTGGCGGCTGCTTGCGGGAGGCCGGGGGAGGTTAATCCAATGAAGTCAGCTTCAATCTGAAAGTCGATATCGTCAGCATGCGGGTTGTAGAGTGGGTGACCTGCCTTTTCGGGAGGGATTCCTGCCAACAGGTTCTGGCGTCCCTGTCCGTTCGCATGCCAGAGCAGGAACCCGCCGTAGGTGAATTCCTTGGCGAAAGCAGAAGCGGGGGCATCGAGACCGTGCTCGGCCACAGCCTTCAATAGAGCCATGTTGACGTACATGTCATCCTGGCCTGCCAGGCGCGCTAATCCTTTCGGGTCCATTTTGAGAGGCCCTTCGATGATCTTGCCTTGAGACTTAAACTCGGTAGGTCCCCCGAAGGCCACCCCATAAGCCTTCCCCACCCAGCCTCCAAGGATTCTGTCTTCCAGGGCCTGGCGTGTCATTTGGATCATGTACGGCTGACCCTGCTGGGGTAAGCCGGCAGGGACCAACAATAGTGATGCTAGAAGAGCTGTCGTGAGTATCCGAGTGTTCATGGCGCCTCCTGTTAGAGTCAAAACTGATCCAAATTCAACGCATGGAGTCGATAGAATATCCGGCCTCTGTGAAGATTCTTTCTTCCCATAGGCCCGATGGGAGAGTTGCAATGCGGAGCAGTTGATCCCTGATGCTCCGAAAAGCCCACGATAAACGCAAACAACGCGTTAATCGTGGCTACCAAGTGTTATTATTGCGGCATGATTGTAGCTCGGCTCCGCCTTTTCCACGGTCTTCTCCTCCCAGGCTTGTTATCGCTCACTGGCGTGTCGATTTGCATTATCGGGCACTCAGGATCTCTTGCCCAGGATTCCAGTCAACCTGCTAGTTTTAATTCATTGGCCGAGGCGGCAGATGCAGCGTTGGCCAGAAAGGATTTGGATTCTGCGCTTAATCTGTACCGGAAAGCTCTAAATCTCAATCGGGACTGGGACTCCGGTTGGCAGAATTTGGGAGTCCTCTTGGCGGACCGCGCTGACTTCCACGCTGCACGATCGGCATTCGAGAACCTGGTACGCTGTCAGCCGACTCAGGGGGACGGTTGGGCTTTGTTGGGCATCTCCGAATTTCGACTACAGCAATATAACCTGGCCTTGAATCATTTCGTCAAGGCGCGAAACCTGCCTTTCCACAGTGCCGACCTGCATCATTCATCTGAGTATCATTTTGCCCTGGTCATGATCCTGCGCCAGGATTTCGACTCTGCCCAGAAGATCCTGGGATGGCTTTACCGCCGCGGGATGAAAAGAGCAGATCTGGCTGAAGCCTGCGGTTTGGCGGCCATGAGGATTCAGGCGTTACCGGGACAATCTGATCCAGCGACCCTTCAGGCTCTTAAAGAAACCGGCCAAGTTGTTCTCCTGGCCTTTGATCGCGAGCCCGAGCGGGCCCGAGCCGGGTTCGAACAACTCTTACGAGCTCATACGGGATTGCCTGGTCTGTATTACGCCTACGGAAATTTCCTGGCCCAAACGGGCCTCTATGACGATGCGTATTCAGCTTTTCACCATGGGTTGGAAATCTCTCCCAAGGATCCGTTCTTTCTTTTGCAGTTGGCCGCGGTAGAAATGCAGCGAGACCATCCTCAAGAAGCCCTCCGCTTCGCCAGGCAGGCCACAGAACTGGCGCCCGACCTGTTTGCTGGGCACTTGATCGAAGGGAAGATTCTGCTCCAGCAGTCCAGGATCGATGACGCCATTCCCAAGCTGGAACTGGCTGAGAAACTGGCGCCTGAAAGCCCCCAAGTCCACGTGGCTTTGCTCAATGCTTACGTGAGGGCCAAGCGCACGGCGGATGTGGCTCGAGAAAAGAAGATCCTGAAGAAACTCGAGGACATCCAAACTGCAGCGGTGTTGGGTCCCTTATCTTTGGAAAAGTTGAGTGGTGAAACACCCAAGCCTTGATTCAGTCTGCTTAACCTGTTACGTAAGCCCGTAGGGCTTGCCACGGACACTTGCCTTGAGCAATAACCGAAGGCTTTTCGATACAGTATCAAATGTCCTCGATTAACGCATAAAACGCATCAATCGTGGCTACCAATCTCGGAACAAACGGGGAATGGGTCTCCGCCCCATCCCCGTGCTTTGAAGTTTGATGGGTCAATCACAGACATGGCAAAGTGACCATGTCTGTGCCACCCCGATAACGTCTAGAAGATGTACTTCAGCGCGAACTGAATGTAACGGCCAGGCCGACCGGCGTTAATTTGACCAAATGTGCTCAAAGGATTCGTTGCCGTGTCGTTGTAAGTGTTGACGCCGGACCACTGGGTGTGGTTGAAGGCATTGAACATCTCCCAGCGGAATTCGATGTTCTGGTTCTCTCGAATCAGGATCTTCTTAAACAGCGAAATATCCCAATTGTTGATGCCGGGCAAGCGGATGATGTTGCGTCCGGCATTACCTCTGTAGTCGGCAATGCCGTCCCCGTTCGCGTCGGGGGGATTCACAAAAGCGCCGGTGTCAAAGTAACGCGTGAAGGTCCGATCCCCCCCAGGCAGGTTCCCGTCCCCCAGCCGCGACGAGACATCGCCCATGTAGTCGTGCGATGTCGTGTCGCCATTGGTGACTGAAACTGGAGATCCGGTTTCAAATGTCGTGATCGAGTTGATCTGCCAGTCTCCGACAAGCCGTTTGACCCAACCGCTTTTCATCGTGTTGCCAAAAGGCAACTCATAGGTGATAGCGGCTACAAACCGGTGGGGATGATCGGCATCTGAGGCGCTATGAGACCAGTCGCGGTGCCACTGTCCGCCAATGACTGAGACATTATTGTATCCATTGTTCAGGAAAACGATATCGGTCTGTTTGGACCAGGTGTAATGAGACAGAATACTCAAGCCATGGGAGAACCGCTTGTCGAACTTGACGGTGAAGGCGTGATAAGCGTCATTCCCGTTCTTGTGAATTCCCCACACATACCCGAAGCGGTCGCAGTAAGCGGCGTTCTGAAGACACAAGGGCCTGGCCTGCTGAAAGTCATCACCGGTCAAATAAACCCCTTGCTGAGGGAGGTTCATGTCATCGGCAATGACCAGCTTGGTTCCTTTAGAGCCAACGTAACCCAGCGAAACCATCATTGAAGGGGTGAGTTCCCTTTCCACGTCCAGACTCCAGCGCTGCAGATAAGACGTGGTGGGGGTATCAGCGTCGATGGTGGGAGTGTCCATGCGCGGGTAAAGGATTCCACCCAGATCTCCCAGCGGGATGGGCCACTCCCCTTTGACGACACCCTGGGCCTCAGGAAAGGTATTGTTCATCGTAAAGTACACGGCATTGGGATCATTCCCGTTGATGGCGGAATAATCAGAAGAACTGTACTGCGACCCGCCATAGCCCGGGCTGTTGAAGAACATTTGATCCATGAACTTGTAGCGCCCGGTCTCATAGAAGATCCCATAGCCGCCGCGGGCGACCCACTTGTCGTTGACCCGATAAGCTAAGCCAAAGCGTGGGGCAAAGTTGTTCTTATCCGCGGGAAAGGGCTTGGCTTGCGTTCCTGGAGTCGTCCCCGGCATCACCATTCGCCAGCCGGGATAGGTCTTATCCAGAACGGCCCAATAGCTGTTGGTGCTCCAGGCCTGGGGAGCTAATTCATAGCGGACTCCCAAATTGACGGTCAACTTGGGACTGAATTGCCAGGTGTCGTTGAAATAGGCCGCCCACTCGGGCATGGTGAACCAGAGGCTGGCATCCGATCCATTCTTGATGTAGGTCCTTTGAGTCATGTCTGTGACCGTTCCCGTCATGAACTCTGCCAGGTTATTCCAACCGGAACCATCCTCGATAAATGGACCGCGGCCAGTGTAAAAGCCGGTGAAACCAACCGTGCGAATGATGTCGTTGTCCCGCTCGTCACGGCCGAAATGGTGGAAGCCCATTTTGAAGGTATGCTTCTTGTAAACCTTGATGGCGCTGTCACTGATCTGCCATTGGGGGATGGCTTGATACCAGTACTCGCCGGGACCTAGGCTCAAGCCGTTGAGCTGATCGCTGAGCTTGCCTGTGTCATATGTGCCGATGTTGGTAGCAAAAACTCCGTCATCCTGAACTCCCAACTGCTGCTTGTCATAATCTGAAAGTCCTGCGCCAGGGGTAGTGATGTTCTGGAACAGGTTCCGGTACCAATCCACCGTCATGAAGTTGTTGATGACCTTGGAATCCTCCGACATGTTCTTGGCTCTCATGTAAGAGAACTTCAGCTCATTGGAGAACGTCGGATTGAAAGTGCGAACCCAGTTGCCGTTAAAGATGTCGACATTGTGTACTGGACCACTGCCCAGAGTCAGCTCGGGAATGACACCGTTCTCATACAGCTTCTGGCCATTGTCCCGGCTATACTTGAAAAAAATCTGGTCTTTCTGGGTCAGGTAGTAATCGAAACGGAGATTCCAGTTGTTGTTGTTGATTCCGGTGGTCGCCTGACCTTTATAGTTCCGGATATCCTCGGGGTTGCCAGAGCCATAGTTGGGGAGCGGGAAGTGCGAGGCATAAGCCACCGCCTTAGGATTCACGTTCGTAATGATGTTATTCAGGTAAGGCCGGCGCTCTTGCGTGGCCGGGTCGAATGTGGCCGGGTCGTAGATAATCATCGACGGTTCGCCAGGAAAACGGTCCAGCCATTCCCCAAAGTCACCGTTCCGCTCGCGGTCGGTCGGAACATAGGTCAGGTAGGTATCCTGGCCGCGGCGGCGTAGTCGCTCCATGCTGGCAAAGAAAAACAACTTGTTCCGTAAGTCAAGTACTCTGGGAATATAGACCGGTCCTCCCACCGTGAACCCGTATTGATCCTGGTGGCCGGGGTCCCGTCCGCGAGTAGGGTCTTCATATTTGCTGTAGGGATCGCGGGCATTGAGGCCGTTCACCTGCCTGTAGTCATAGACACTGCCATGCAGATTGTTCGTGCCGGATTTCGTGGTCAGACTCATCTGTCCCACGTCACGTCCGTATTCAGCGGAGTAGTTGACGACCTCAGTCTTAACCTCCTGTACGGCATCCATGTTGACATTGGTGGTTGGACCTTCCACCCAGTTATCGTTGCTATTGATTCCATCAATGTAATAGCCTACTCCGTATTCTGTTCCTCCAAGGTTGTAGACCTTGCTACCCGGCGCGGTGGCACTGGCCAGACCCCAATCGGCGCGGGAATTGTCGCCGGTACCGCTATTGAACATGGGGGTCAAAACTGCATAGTTAAGAAAGTTGCGGCCCTGGATTGGCATGTCCTGAACAAGTCGGTTTTCAATCACCAGGTCCACATTAGCATCGTCAGTGTGAACGAGTGGAGCCGCCGCCGTGACCTCCACTTGCTGACTCACTTCACCTACCTCCAGGGAGATATCGATTCGTTGAGTGGTTCCGTTTTCAAGACTGGTAGGTGCAGAGAGCGACTTCTTGAATCCCTGCTTGGTAATTTCTACCTGGTACCTGCCTGCAATGAGATTGGAAAACACATACTCACCAGACTGTCCGGTCTGGGCCTTCCAGGTCCCACCGGTGTCCAGGTTCTTCAGCTGTACTTCTGCGACGGGAACGACCGCTTTCTGGATGTCGGTAACGGTTCCCAGGATGGTGCTCCTGAGGGTCACTTGAGCGAGGGCCGGAGCACTCGCCAGAGCCAGCATCAAAAGCGGAATCAGAGATGATTTCAGGTATTTGCCCATGGATCAAACTCCTTGGCTGAAAGGTTTCAATAATGTTGACTACGGCTGCTCAGCAGCTTTAGTTGGTTAAATTCGGGAATTGAATTCGGAACCGCCGGGGAGATTGCCTCTCCGGTTCGAGCCAAGTGGCAGGGCGACTGTCCACCGCTCTTTGAAACGCTTCAACTTTGGGGCAAAATTACTCCTCAGATTAACCGTTGTCAAGAGAAAAATACGGGAATGGCGAAAGGATCTCCCTCGAGACCTTAGTTTACAGCCAGCCGCTGCTCGGCTCGAGATCCTGTGGCGATATCGTGAACTTTTATGCTGTATTCCCCCCTGGGCAAATTCACAGCCAGTGGCAGCTCCCATATAACCCTCCCTTGGGGAGCGGCCAGATTCCGGGTCAGCATCGAGAGTTCGCGGCCTGCCGGATCAATCAGCTGAACCCGAAATGTATGAGTATTACCCAGCACCGGGCCATTCAAATTCAGGTGGACCTCAACCAACTCCCCGGGGCTGACTTGTCTGGGAGCGTTAATTACCAGGCCCCTCACAGGTTCTGGGAGGATGGCTAGGATCGTAGGCTGGATCTCACCTAATGGGAAGATATGGGTCTTTTTCTTCCCCAGGAAGATCCCCAAGCGGGCGTCGTAGAGCGCGACGTCCTGTTCGAAATCGATCTTCAACTCCAGGGGTCTCTTCAAAGCCGTCTGTTTTTGGTAGTCTGCCGGTCCTAACTCCGAGACCATCAACCCGTAGTTCCGGTGGATTCCCAGAATTCGAAGGCTCCCGCATTGCCAGGGATGTGCTTCAACGCCAGTTACCTCCTTGCCGTCAGACTGTGTGAGAGTGTATTGGCCGGGAACATTGGCAGATTTCAAGAGCCCCGCTACGAGATGGCGAAGGCTTTCCCCTTCCAAAGGCTGGAGCCTCCAAAAATGGTAATTCGTGATGTCAGCATTGAGATAAATCGACCTCCCCTTACCGTGTTGGCTGACAATTACAGCCGGTGTGCCCTTGGCATCCCGGTAAAGCACCGTTGCGCCAGATACCACTTTGATTCCCGGCTCAGCCGCTGAGACGTTGTCCAGGGTCAGTGGGTATTGAGATCCCTTTTCCTTCCCCACGTATTGCAGACCAGGAGGGCCAGGGTCAAATCTCTGGTCTGAGCGTTGAATGCCGAAAAGACCGTCCAGCTGCCCCTCCGGTAGCCGTTTAGAGTGGTTGTCCATCAAGGCAGTTCGACAATCGGCGATCAATGTCCCACCTCGTTCGACAAACCGCTTGAGGGCGGCACATTCGCCCCTGGACATGGCCATCGATTGCGGCAAGATCATGACCCTGGCAGGCTTGCTGTCAAATGCGCCGTTTTCCATTTGTGCGTAGGAGACGAAGGTGTATTGCCGCAGATTATCCTCGAGCAGGTAGAGGGTCGACTGGCGCAGCCGGAGAAATCTTGATTCCGTGTACTCATACCTCGAGCGCTTGTCCACCCACCCTTCTCCCAGTGGCTCGTGCTCAATCATCCAGTGGGCGGTTATGGAAGGTTGAGAGTAGTGGACAGCGATGGGGTCGTTGACCCGCTCCATATGACAAAGCTGCATGCCCAGCCCGCCAGTTAATTCCTGATAAGTCGGGGCAACCTTCTCACCTAAGGAGGTCGGTTTGCCGGCAGCATCCAGGTACCGATTCTCCTCGTCATAGATGATCACGCCCCGATCACCATGCAGGGCCTGATACCAGAGACGCCAAATCTCCATGTTGTCGGCCCCGAATCCCGTGGTTAAGGCTGGTTTTTGCGGCACGAACGATCGCCAGATCTCCCGGTTGCAGCCAATGTTGTAAGGCTCCGCCACATCGATGGCTTGCGAAAGCAGCCAGTAGTCGTAACCTCCAAAAGCGCTCGGCGCCTGACAGCCGACCAGACCAGCGATGGCACCTGGTTCAACCGATCTTACAGTTTCGCTGGCCTTTCTGGCCGCGTCAGAAAAAGTGACATTCATGAAAGTGCGATGGTCAGCCCAGGGGGAGAGGTTGTCATCTCCGCGCTTCATCATTTCATCCGTGGTGAGAGGCGTCACATCCTCCAGAGTCGTAAAGTCGGTTCCCCACTCCTGATTGATTGCCTGCAAGGAGCCATACTGAGACAGTAGCCACTTCCCCATAGTCTTAAGCGTCAGAGGGCAAAAGCAGAAATCCCAAGCTTCTATCAGGTTGGCGACTCCGGTTTCGTCGGTAGAATAAAAGAAAGGCTTGAATCGCATCTGGGCCAGGACCACCTGACGTATCTTAGCCATAGCTCTGGATTCAGCTTCGGTATCGTGAAAGCAGGGTCGGCGGAAGAAGGGCTCTTTTCGGCTCCGGTCGGCCTTGTAGGCAACCTTGGTCTCCAACATCAACTTGTCCTTGGGATCCAGTTCTGGCGTATGGTAGGGGGCATAGAACTCGTCAGCCATCTGGTCACAATAGAAACGGTAATCATTCTTCCACCAGATGGCGGCCCCCTCCGGGGTGCGGCTGGCTACATTTTGGATTTGTCCTGCCGTGACCCCCAGTTCACGCAAGCCTGCTTGTTGTTCGCGGCGATAAGGGTAATACATGATGACCTGGTAGTCGTCCCAGGGTTCGGCAGGAGTTACAATGAACTCCGTTCGATGGGCCTTCAGCGTCGTGGAACCCACAGCCAGTTCGGCCTCCAGGTAATTCTGCAGTGCGACAGCCCGCCTCAAAGGGAGAAGGACACGCACAGTGTTTCCGTCAACGGCCATCTCCCGTTGCTCAACGGCCACGGTTCGGTCATAACTGTCACTCCAGACCAGCCTCAGTGTGCCCTGGCCTTTCAGTGGGGAAGGTAATTTCAGTGTGACTTTCAGCGTGTCATGGCGAGTCACCAATGCCCTGTCAATCTCCAGCGATTGCGCCGCGGCGTGGGTTGTGAATAGCAAAACCACCAAAACCATTGTCCTGAGCATAGGATTTTCTTTCTTGTCCGGCATCAAAGGCACAAGGCTGCTGCGCCGAGGATGGCTACCTGGTCAATTTCAGAGACCTCGATCTTCAGGGCTCGGGCAGCGTGCTGATAGAGAAACTTCTCAAGCGACCTCCGGAGGCTCTTCTCAAAGTACTGGAAATCCCGGCTCACAGACCCTCCCAGGATGATGATTTCCGGGTCAACAGCATACATCACGAATTGGATGGCATCGCCCAGGACGAGACCAAACTCCTCAAAAATCCGGCATGCCTCGACATCCCCGTGGGAGGCCTGCGCGGCAAGCACTTCGCCAGTCACGCCGTAATTCCTCTGAAAAAACTGCCCGCTGGCATAATTCTCCAGAATCCCATCTCGATATGGAACCACCCCGAATTCTCCGGCTCCGCAATGGCTCCCGGAATAAAGCTGGCCATTGAGAATCAATCCAGTCCCAAGGCCGGTTCCAATGACCATCCCCGCTGCATTTCTGTAGCCCCTGGCTTTGCCAAAATGCTTTTCGCCCAGGACAAAGCAATTGGCATCATTGTTAATCAGCACGGGGATTCGGTAGCGATCCTCCAGGAGGGACCGGAGAGGAACCTCGGTCCACGAAGGGATATTCAGAGTGTCATAAACGATACCCCGATCCAAATCCACCACAGAAGGGACTCCTACCCCAATACCCGCTACATCCGGCCCATGGAGCGTGTCAATCAGCGTGGTGATTTCCTCCAGAACTTGATCGAGTGAACCATTGGCGTCGATCCGCCTGGACTTTAGCCGCGTTATCTTTCCGTTCCGCACCAAGCCAACCCGGACGTTGGTTCCACCCAGGTCGACACCCAGCAACGACCCTTCGTTCGTATTGCTCATAGTCTCTTAGAATCTGTTCTCATTGCGAAGATCAAATCATGATGCTGCCTCTCTTTGCGGCTGCTTCATGAATCTGTCACCCAGCACTGGCCAGTGCCGCTCCGATTAAGCCGGCGTCAGGACCCAAACCGGCCTTCAGGATCGGGAGATTCTGCGAGACATCTGACCAGATATGGCGTCGGACCGAGCCGATAAAGCTCTCCCAGTAGAGTCCACCCGCCATCCCCAGTCCGCCTCCCACAATGATAGCCTCGGGATCCAGCACATTGACTAGGAAGCCAACATGGCAGCCCAGCGCTTCCCCTGCCGATCCCACTACCTGCAGCGCCCTGGCATCTCCATCCTCAACGGCTGCTAGGACGTCTTCGGCCTGTCCTGCTGGCCGAGGCCGTCCTACATTGTATCTGGCAAGAAGGGCCGGACCGGATGCCAGATCTTCCAGCACAGACTGAAACTGTAAATTGCATCGGGGGCATACCGACGTTATGGGGCCACTGGCGAGGACCAGGGCGTTGCCGTGAGAACCGGCATAAGGAACCCCATCTTTAACCAGGCTGTAACTGATGCCGGTTCCGACCGTCACATATGCAAATATTTTATAGGATCGCCCTGTCCCCAAAACCGCCTCTGCCAGGGCAGCAGCCCGGACGTCGGCCTCGATCATGGCCGGGGCCAGTGCGCCGAATTCAGCTCGAACCGGCAGGTCCGACCAGTGAATGGTGTGCGAGCTTGTCACATTCCCTGCTGGATCCACCAGTTCAGCCACACCCACGCCGATACCTGCAACAGAGAGATTTAAGACCTCGGCGTGGGCTTTCAACTCCCGGGCCAGATTCAGACCGTCACGAAGGACAAGCCGGCCTCCGCGTTTCGGCAATGTCGGGATAACTTTTTTCTGTAGAATCTCCCCCGAAGCGAGATCCACCAGCCCCCCTGCAATCTTGGTTCCTCCCACATCCAGACCAATGGCAATCAATTATATACCCCACGTGGATGGCACGAATCTCATCAGCCGACGGCACTTCGATCCGTGCTCGGACTTCTTTTATGAGAATACGGCTTGGGGTGGAGGGTCGCGCCCCGTCGCGACCGCGGCCCCGATGAAGCGGGGCCCTCCAGCATTTTCATCGACCATGTTGACCTGATAAAGGTCGTGGGGCACGAGAAACAGGAGCCGAAGGCGAGGTGCCGGTGGGCACCGCCGACCGCGACGCCCTGGGCTACTCTCCTTCGCCCACTTCGTGGGCTGGAGGCCATTTTCATCCGGCGTGGCGAATTTGAAAAGGCCATAGGGCACTTTTACGGGGTCTGCCTTGTGACTGCTTTTACCTAGAGGCTCCAGCCTTCCCGATACTGATAGCGCAGCTGCTGGGTGGCTTCGTCGCTGTTAGTGACCTTGAAGTTCTCGGCGTCCCAAATTAGCTTTTTTCCCATGAGACGGACTGAAATTGTGCCGAGCAATACGGCTTCCGTCATGGGACCGGCAAAGTCAGGGAAATTAGATCGGGGGGTGCCATTGCCTTTGCAGGCTTCTAGCCACTCCTTATGGTGCCCGATCGAACGCGGCAACGATTTGGGAGGCCGCTGATAAGCTAGCATCTTAGACTCAGGGATCAATCGAGGGCTTTCCCCCCCCCAGCCTTCCACCAGAATCGTTCCCTTGTCACCCACAAAGATCAGCCCGTCCTCGTGATTCAACTCCCGGTTATCTTCGAGTTCAGGAGGGCGGGGTGGCAAGAGGCCGCCATCGTACCAATGCATTTTCACTGGAGGCATCTCTCCACGCGCCGGAAACTCGTAATGAACAATGGATGCAACCGGAAGGGTCTCTTCAAAAACAGGAGTAGAACTGGCGTGCACACTGGTCGGAGCGGTGAGCTTCAAGGCCGAGAAGGCTGGAGCGATATTGTGAATTCCCATATCGCCAAGTCCGCCGGAGCCGAAGTCCCACCATCCGCGCCAGGCAAAGGGGACGTAGGCTGGATGATAAGGCCGATACGGCGCAGAGCCAAGCCATAGATCCCAATCCAGCGTCGAAGGCACAGGAGGAGTATCCTTGGGACGTTCAACACCCTGGGCCCAATACAGATCCTTTTTCCCCAGGTGAGTGGGCCGGTCTGACCAGACATGGACTTCCCGCACCGACCCGATGGCTCCATCCCAAATCCATTCGTTGATCAAACGGTTTCCTTCGAAGGCCATTCCCTGATTCCCCATCTGCGTAGCCACCTTCGCCTCTCGGGCAGCTTTGCCGATGGCTCGAGCTTCGTATACAGTGCGAGTGAGCGGTTTCTCACAATAAACGTGTTTGCCCTTCTTGATCGCATACATCGAAGCCGGCGCATGAGTATGATCGGGCACAGCCACCAGGACTGCGTCGATCTTGTCTTTTTCCTTCTCGAGCATTTCCCGGTAGTCCCGATACTTGGGTGCCTGTGGGTACTTGGCAAAGGTTTCCTCTGCATGTTTCCAATCGACATCGCAAAGAAACGCGATGTGTGCCCCTGCCTGATCCAGTTGTTCGATATCCCAGGCGGCTTGACCGCCAGCCCCAACACAGGCGATGTTCAGCTTGTCACTGGGAGCAGGGAACCCGCTTGCTCCCAGCACATAACGGGGCACAATCATAAAGGTGCTGGCAGTAGCCGCGCCGGCCAGAAAATTTCGCCTTGACATCTTTGAGTCCGCATTTGTCTTCTGCATTGAACCTCCTAAGAAAAAATAGGCCATTTGAAAGTGGACTGAATCGGGACTCGCTTTCCGGTTTGTTGTGAATTGTGACAGCCTTCCATAATCTCTAGCACATGGAAGGCATGTTCCATTGTCATAATGGTTTTTTTCCCGGTAGCCAGGCACTCGGCAATATGAGCGGCCCCGTTCTGCCATTTATATCCCGCAGGATCCTCGGCATAACGTTTTCTCGTTTCCTTCATTGTAGACACATCCACGCCGTGCGGCCCCCAGTCGTAACCGCACAGATGCATATCCCCCTCTGTGCCCCAGAAGTCAATGGTATATTGGTCTGTTCTCCCTGAGTGTCCATCGGCAGATCCGTAGTTGTACCCGGACTGGACATGCGAAAGGACCCCGTTACCATGATCCATTATAAGCATGTCATTGTCAGATACTTCCACGTCGACCTCTGTACCATCTGTCAATTTGCGTTTCGGCGTGCAGATGCGCGTCATTCCCACGACCGCCTTCACGGGGCCGAGCAGACCGGTCAAGGACGTCACATTGTACACACCCAAGTCGTACAGGCTGCCCCCTCCCTTCTGGAAGAACCAGGCCGACCATAAAAAGCCTTCATGGCCGTAGTGAGCATGGGCAGCGGTCACTTTCCCCAGCTTTCCGCTCGCCAGGGTCTCGGCCATAAACTTAAATTGCGGGCTGAGTATGGTAATAGGCGCACCCCAGAAGCCCACCTTTTTTTCGCGAGCCAAGGCCAGTAGCTTTTTCGCATCGGCGGAATGAACCGACAGCGGTTTCTCGGACCAGACGTGCAACCCCGATTCCAACCCTTTAAGGTTCACCTGGTAATGGGATGGCATGGAAGTCAAGTTGACCAAAAAATCGAACTTCGGTCCTTTGAGCATTTCATCTATATTGGGATAGGTGTGGGGGATGTTGAATCTCTTGGCGCGTTCTGCGGCCCGCTGGATGATAAGGTCACAAGCGCTTACCAACTCGATGTAAGGAGACTCCACCATGACTGGCAGATAACTGCCTGATACGCTGCCGCAGCCAATAACTCCGACCTTGATCTTCTTGGTATCCTGGTTGGCAAGAGCTGTTGCTGCAGCGCCAGCCGCAGCCGTAGTTTTCAGGAACGTCCTTCGAGAAACAGGCTTCGAACTTGGCATAATGCCATCTCCTCGCTTATTTAGTATTGAACTCTGTAACCCCAGGTCACCTTGCAGGTGACGAGGTCATCGACTTCCTCCCAGAATCCGCCAGCCAGATACAGTGTGTCGTTGATGAAGCCACCCGCTCCACAGCAACGTCCTGCTGGCAAGGGGTGAATCTGACCGAATTTCTTTGTCTGCATGTCGAAGTAGGTGACGAGGGGAGTTCGCTTGGCTTCCGGCGGTTTCCCACCAGCCACGAAGAGCCTCGTCCCTTGCGTGACATGGCTGGAATGCTGCGTCAGTGTCCATTTGCTCTTGATGATCCGTGGAATATTCAGTTTCTTCCAGGAATTGTGAACAATGTCGTATTGCAGTACTCCGTCCGCCATGATTTCTTTGCTGGTTTCCCCGTGCAGGACATAGATGTTGCCGTTGTAAAACCCCTGGGTAATAAATCGTGCCCCTTCAGGAAGATCAGCCATGCGGGTGTAGGTATTATCCTCAGGGTCGTACCGGTAGGTGCTGAGGTCAGCGGTGTCTCGGGTCAAGGTCCTGGCACCAAAAACATAAATGAACTCACCCACAGCCGTGGCGGCGGCGTAGCTGCGTGGCGCCGGCAAAGGTGCAATCTCCGTCCAGGCATCTTTGGCGGGGTCATACACGAACGACCGGTCAGTCTGCTTGGCATCAATCCCCTTCTTGTCTCCGCCGAAAATGTAAATCTTCCCGTTATAGACAGCAATCGCGGGCCAACCCGCTTTGTCGGGCAGAGGGGCTTTATCGGTCCAGGTATTCGTAGCCGGGTCATAGACCTGATGGGCACTGGAAGCGCCGCCGACCAGGGTGGCCCCGCCAATGATGTGCAGCTTATTGTCTAACACAGCCCCCGCACAACCAATCTGGGGGTGCGGGATATCGGCCAGGACAGTCCACCCCTGATCGGCGGCTGCCGATGGCTCTCGGGTTTGTGACAGGGCCACGGCCACCGCCAAGCCAAGGTAAATCAACATATAGGACACATGTTTTAGCTTTCCCATGGATTTAAGATCTCCTTTATAAATTAGGCCTCCCTAGCAAGTTTCTGTCACGAAACTGCAGGATTGCATGAAAACGTCCCCTCCTCGGCTGAGGAGGGGACGTGGCGTGCAGCGCCGCGGGGGTGGTGGGTGTTGTTGCAACACCGATAGGGGCTTGGCTTTTCAAGGATTGTTCAAACCACCCCGCCGCGGCCTGTGGCTGCGGCTGCCCCTCCTTATCCAAGGAGGGGAGCCTTCTTGCCAAGTTTCGCGACAGAAACTTGCTAGAACCATTGTCAACCACAGGGACGTGAGTTTCATTTTGCAGCAGGGGTGATGACGATATTCCGATAAGCGATGCCACCGTGGTCGCCCTGCATATAAATAGGTCCCGGCAACCCCTCATGACTGTCCAGGGCGCCGCCCGTAATGCCGGGAATTTCCCGGTTGTCAATAATGGTTTGGCCGTTCTGTACCACAGTGACGTTGCGCCCGATCAGGGTAATGTCGAAACTCTGCCATTGCCCCGGCTTCCGCGGTAATTCCGGAGATGGCGCCAGGAAGCCATAGACACCTCCCATGTGATGGCTGGGCGGCTCCTGGAGGGAATCGTCTTCTACTTGAACCTCGTAACGACCCCGCAGGTAGACTCCACTGTTGGCTTTGGCTGGACAGTTGAATTCAATATGAAGCTTGAAATCTTCGAATTTTCGGGTCGTGATGATGTTGCACCCGGCCCCAGTCGTCACCAGGGATGCATTTTGTACCTTCCAATTGTTGGACTGGCTAGGATTGTCGAAAGTCCATCCACTTACGTCCTTCCCGTTGAATAGCTGAATAGGCTCTCCCCACTGAGGAACTGTGGTTCGTTTCAACGAAGGAGCTCGCTTGCCTGTCCACTGCCAGAGAGCGCCCTTCGGACCGGTGGTAGTACCTGCCAGCGAACCCGCAGCATACTTGCCCTTGAATACCATGTCATCAGAAAGCCCTTCTTCTTCCTTAGGGGACACAAACTCGATTTGCTCGCCCTTGATTTCGATCTTTGGCAAGGGGCGGGCATTGCCCCAACGGCCGACCATTTGGGCCTTCAACTCTCCGCCCTCCTGCCGTACTTCCAGCCATGAAGGATATTCCCGATCCGGCGCCTGCAGTGTCAAATCCCAACGTCCCAGGAAGGGCTTCACAGAGTTCGTTCGAGAGGGTGAATCGTTCTTCGGTTTTGCGACCTGAGCATGCAGGAAAAGTGGGCCAACCAGAAAACAAGCCAGAGCAGCCAACAGAAGTTTCTTAATTCTCATTTCTAAGGTTCTCCTTCCAAGATAGAAATATGAAAATGCGATTGTTGGTGGAGGGTCGCGCTCCGTCGCGACCCTTATGGGGGCGACCCTCCACCATATTCATGCTACGTGGTGCCCCAGGAGGGCATGCGTGGCTACACGGCTACCTTCATCTGCGGATAAGCTCATGTGAGCCATGTTGCCAGGTATCGATCATCACCTGAATGTTAGACCAAGTTCTCGGCGTGTCTTCAGTAATGTTGTCAACAGGGGAAAGGATGAACCCGTCCGGCCCGAGTTTCCGGATTGCGTCCTCGGTACTGGCACGGACTTCTTCGGGGGTCCCCAGCTCGATAGTCAGGGCTGCATTCACACCTCCCCATAAACAGACTCGGCCACGCAATTTTTCCCGCATAAGGCCCAGGTTGTTCTGGGCGGTGGGGGCAGGGTCCACACCGATCAGGACGTCAACTCCGGCCTCAATAAAAAGGCCCAGCAATGGTGTTGTGGCGGCGGTCATAATGTAACCAAACTTCGCACCGGCTTGGTGGGCCATGTCTGCATCTTGCTTCAAATGGGGAAGAACAAACCGGCGATACAGAGGGGGTGACCAGAACTGACAGCTTTCGTACCAGCCCCGGCGCACAAACAGGTCTACACCGGCCTCAAGAATGACAGCCATGCGCTGGCGGTTCCAGGCGGCGATCATCTCGAACAGAGTCTGAAGAAAATCCGGCTCGTCCACGGCCAGATACACCATCTTCTCCAGGCCGCAAAGCCACCCGGCCATATCGGCGCCAACTCCCCAACCCCCACAGGAAAGGATACCGCTCTTACTGGCGAAAACCAGGGCTTGCCTGGCGCGTTGACGAAAAGCGTCGATATCCTCCGCTTGTGGAGGAGTCAGCAAATAGCGCAAGGCTTCCAAATCCTGAACGGTTCCAACTAAATTCTTGAGGGATCGGGCAATCTGGTAATCGTCCACAAAAGGAATGTGATCCCCATGTGTCCAGTCGTCGGTCTGCCGAACCATGGTGTAGAGGCTCCCGGCAGGGGTTTCATACTGCTTGTGAAGCACAGGATAGGACTGAGCGGGGGATTTTTCTTTCCACTCACGTGTTGTCACTTCGGGATGAAATCGAATGGGAAGCCCTCGCAAGTCGGGGTGATTCGGTCGCTCATTACGGTCCGCCGGAGGGATAAATAACATTGCATCCAGCCCCATCGCCAGCTCGCGCTCCGCAACTTCGTACCAATCGCGGCACCGATTTCGCATGATGCGAAAACTCATGAGGCAGCAGGGGATGCGTTCAGGGCGTTTGCAGTCAATGGCCTCCAACAGGACTTCCCTGGAACTGGTTCGTAGCTCCATGATGCTCCTCTCTATGAAGACTTCATTCCCGACTTCCACCCACGGACTCGGACCTGCAGAGGCATTTCGGAAATAAACTCCGGTTATTGCACTTCAGCAGCAAGCCCCCGTGCCATGGCCCGGACATAAGCCGCGTTACAGCCACAGCATCCTCCAAGGTAACCAATTCCCTCAGTTCTAGCCGTACGCGCAAATTCTTTGAACTCTTGGCGCGAAACCTGGATAGTCTCCAACTGGTCGGGGAAATGGGGCATGCGAGTGAAACAGGGAATCTCATCTGTGGTTCGAAAAGCCGCTGGTTGAGCAGCAATCGGGACATTCACGGCCTGCCGCATTTCGCGGACAATGGAGAGCATGCGCCGGGGATCCTGTTCGCAGTTGGCCCCGACGAGCGCGGCACCAGCATCAACCATAGCCTGAGCGCACCGGGCAGGGGAGGCTCCATCACTGCTTTCCGTGGTGCGGGGGCGAAAGCTCATGGTTGCGATAAGCGGCAAACGGCTGGGACGGGCACATTCAAGAGCAATCAACATTTCGTCCAGATGAAAGAAGGTCTCGAGAATCAGGAAATCGATTCCAGCGCTCTCGAGCAGCCGAATCTGCTCGGCGATAAGGTCTCGAACCACGCCGGCAGCCGACGAGCCCTGCCGTTCAAAGAGCTGGGTGCGGGAAACTGAACCGGCGACCAGCGCCTCGTTCCCAGCGACCTCACGGGCCACACGCACGGCAGCTTTATTAATCGCCTCGGTTTGTGAGCCATAGCCGGACCGAGTCAGCTTCTCACGGGTCCCGAAAAAGGTCAATGCCTGCAGGACCTGCGAGCCGGCCCTGAGGAATTCACGATGCAATCCGCCGAGAGCTTCCGGGTTCTCGATGGCCACTTCGGGAGTGAATTGGCCACTTCCCTTGCCAGTCCCGACCTTCTCCTTCTCTGATCCACTATCCACGTAGCCTCGGCGTTCGAGCTCAATTAAGTAGCCACCATCGCCGAGGACAACACCTTGCCGTTTGATGAGATCTAAAATATTCCCTGCCAAGATAACAACTCCTTTCCAGTCTGAAGATCAGCCGCCCGGCGTTTCTGAAATGTAAGTCCCTTGAACGGCTCAACCCTCATCCGTCGTTACGCACCACTCTTCGCGGGCGAGGGAGTTAGAATGACACTTCCGTTCCCGAGGTGGTCCCTCACATGATCCCCTTCTATTGCTCATCGACTGGGCGCGTGTGGTCATGGAGGTGTTGGAGATCCCGCCGGACCTCATAGGCCTCCGGACGGAGGTCGAGCGGCCGGAAGCGAGAGGAAACGGGAATTCCCCGGTTCTCCCGCGCAGCTCGTTGCGCCGCCGCGAGAATATCAAGCAGATGCAAGTCGTGGGTCAACTCCGTCAGGGGAGGTCGCCCCTGCTTGAGTGCCATGACAAGCTCCGAGAGCCCGTCGGTCCATAACCAGGTCCCTTCAATGGGTTCGTATTCTTCCCAACATCCTGACTGGTTTTTCCAAATCTCAAACCCGCGCGGATCCCAGTCGTCTCCCAGCAGATTGGCAGTGCCCTTCGTGCCATAGAATTCCAAGCCGGGCCGGCGATAGCGCTGGATGGCATGGCTGGAGATGATGGAAGACAACGCGCCTGAGGCATGACGCAAAACCGCATGAGAGACATCCGCCCCCGGAGTGGCAATCTCCTTGCCGGCAACGGAGCGGGGCGTCACGGCGGTCTCCTCTGCCGCCAGAACTTCCGTAACCGGGCCCAGAAAAGCAGTGAGGCTTTTCAAGTTGTAGATTCCAACCTCTGCCAACGGTCCGATTGAGCCATCGTGATACCAATTGGCCCAGGTCGAGCCTGCATTCCCGTAAAGGCTGCGTGCAGTGTGAATTTTTCCGATTTCACCGTCCCGCAGCCGCCCCCACAAGACGCGGATCGTCGGGGCCAACTGCACGAAGGGTGCAGCCATCAGGTGCAAGCCGCGGCGTGCGGCCAGATTGACCAGCTTTTCCGCCTCGGACCGAGAGGGGGCCATCGGCTTTTCGACCAACACATGCTTACCGTGCTCCAGGGCCAACCTGGTCAGTTCCGCATGGCTCTCCGGCGGCGTGATGATAACAAGCACGTCCGCGGCTGAATCGAGGACCCGGAGGGGATCGGCAACCAGGCGAATGCCGGGACGGCGGGCCAGCAAGGCCGGCCAGATTTCCTCTCGCCGCGCACAGACCGGGCCTTCCACAGCAAGCCCTCGCGGTACCAGACGGTCCAGAGCCTGGAGGTACGCCCAAAGGACGTTCCCTGCCCCCAGGATTCCGACTGTGATGGGAGAGTCACGTGGAGCTAAGCTGTGATTCATTGACGTAGCACAGACCCTTCTTTAAAGTCACGGGCACCGTTGAAAGTGTCAGTGCTAGCCACAGTGAGCGCATTGGCGACGGCGCTCGCCACGAACCGTAGGCTTTTCACCGGTTTCACAAGCCCACGCTTCCCGCAAACAGCGCGGTCGGCGTGGCTACCAAATCTCGCGGTTTCATAAAGGTGCCCCATGATCTTTTCAAGCTCACCACGGCCTATGAAAAAGTTCCTCAGCCCACGGAGTGGGCGAAAGAGAGTAGCCCAAGGCCGAGCAGAAGCCTTGTCCCTGCGACGCCCTGGGTCAGCGAATGGGCAACGAGTTTTCTCGTGTAGGCGTGGGAAGTCCGCCCACGCCTACACGAGGAGAAAATCTCGCTAAATACGGGTTGTTAACCCAGGGCGTCGCGGCCGGCAGTCGCCTTCGGCTCCTGCTATTCGTCCGCTATGCCCTGGGCTATTCTCCCATGGCCTTTCAGGACATTTTCATAACATGCGTTACGCTACCTAACTCACCCTGCACATATGATTCATGGCCGGGCAATCCCTAGCTTGCGCATCCGGGACTGCAAGGTCGTGCGTTTCAGGCCCAGACGGGTGGCCGCACCGTTCGGCCCTCCAATCACCCAGTGCGTTTCCTTCAAGACTCGCAAGATATGCTCCCGCTCAAAGGTCGCCAGGCTCTCAGCTTTCGATGAAGTTGAAGGACCGTTGGACGTGGTCGATTCGTTGTGTTGCTGGGGAGCCGGGACGGCGGAGATGGCCGCCAGTTCCCCAAGTGGCACCTGTAGTTTCAATCCACGGGTCAGAATCACGGCTCGCTCGATGAAATTCTCCAGTTCCCGGATGTTCCCCGGCCAGTGCCAGCGAGAGAGCGCTTCTAGAGCCGCCGCCGGAATGGACTCGATCCGCTTGTTCATCCTCCTGGAGAACTTCTGAGTGAAGTAGCGAACCAGCAACCCAATATCTTCCGACCGTTCACGCAAAGGCGGGACCTGGATAGGAAAAACATTCAGGCGATAAAATAGGTCACTTCGAAATTCCCGTTCCTCAACCATGCGCGGCAGGTCTTGGTTAGTGGCCGCGACCATCCGCAAATTCACATGAATGGTCCGATTAGAGCCCAGACGTTCAAATTCCTGTTCCTGGAGAACCCGCAGGAGCTTGGGCTGTAGCTCCAAAGGGATGTCTCCTATTTCATCCAGAAAAATAGTTCCATGGTGAGCCAGCTCAAACCGGCCAATCTTCTGGCTGATGGCCCCGGTAAAGGCCCCTTTTTCATGTCCGAAGAGTTCGCTCTCCAGCAAGCCCGTGGGAATGGCTGCGCAGTTGACTTTCACAAAGGTGCGCTCACGGCGAGTGCTGAGGTAATGGATCGCCCGCGCCACCAGTTCCTTCCCCGTCCCTGTCTCTCCCTGAATCAAGACGGTGGAATCCGTCGGGGCCACGGTCTCCACCTGCTGGAGTACCCGCTTCAATGCCTGGCTTTCCCCGATGATCTCCTCGAAGTCATACTCGGTTCGAATCTCGTCTTCCAGGTAGAGTTTTTCTTCCGCTAATTTATCCTTGAGCTCGGCAATCTGGCGATAGGCCAGGGCGTTTTCCAGTGCGATTGCAACTTGGTTAGCCACTTGGTTGAGAAGCCCAAGATCTGCGGATGTCGGAAAGTTCTCCAAACGGCTCCCCACATTCAGAGTCCCCAAGGCTTGATCATGCGCGATCAAAGGAATGCAGCAACCCGACTTCAATCCTTCGGCAACAAGCCTTTCTGCAATTTCCGAAGGGAAACGCCTGGCGTCAGACGCCACCAGGGTCACAGGCTTTCGCAAGGCGAATGCTTCGTTGGCTGGAGTGGACTCTAAGGGCAAGCTCATCTCTTCCTTTAAGAGGCCTTTGTTGTCGGGGAAGTCGAGCGCATAGAGACGCAATTGACGGCTTTCCTGGTCGTAAAGTGTGAGGCTGGCAAAATCGTGATGGAGCACCTCGCGCAGGCAGGTTGAGATCACGGCAAACAGTTGGCGCACATCAAGGGTCGAGTTGACGGCATTGGTCACTTCGAGCAGCAGCTTCAGACGATCCCGCTCCTGTTCCAGTTGGCGCTGGGTAGACTGGGCCCTCTCAAAATTCAGGACATTGTCGACCGCTACAGCAACCTGTCGTGCCACTTGCTTCATGAAATCCAATTCTTTTTCGCTGTAGAGGTGTTGTTCTCTGGAGCCAAATCCCAGGGCCCCCAGGCGCCGTTGAGCCGAGGTCAGAGGAAGCAGGCAGGCCGAGCGGACACCATGAGCCTTGAGCACCTGGAC
>JBGOTQ010000064.1:0-24632 GCA_041476565.1 Terriglobia bacterium
ATATTTACTGCCATAAACCCAGGGTAGTCCGTCCGCTCTGAGCGAACGTCCTACCCTGGGCTGGAATATTATGTCCTTTCAGGACAGCCGTCAGCCCATCACTCCCAACGCGGCATGAAATGCAAAATGGAAATTCCAACCATTCCACTCCACCGGACGCGCCAGCAGCGCGCCGGTGAGTTTTCAGCGTTCGACCCCAGAAATATCTCTCACGGAGACACGGAGATGCATGAGAATGAGATTGGGACTGTAATTGTTGATTGTGCAGTTCATTTGCATCAAGCCCTCGGTCCAGGACTGCTGGTAACGGTCTACGAAGAAGAGTTGGGGGCACATCTCATTATTCATTATTTATTGACCGAGGGCTAGTCTTGCTCGGATGTTGTTGGCACTAAGACAGCGTAATGAATAATTAAGGTCCGATTCTCCATCTTCATACCAATTACGAGACTCGCGAATAACAAGTCGGGAACCCTGCCGGAATTGCGGTGTCTAATTAAGATAGAAAGCGTTGGCGCCCACGCTCTCGAGCAACCGCCACACGGGCTCCCATCTTGATAAATGGGATTGTCTGTGTGCGGTGTACCTGACGAGAGGAGGGCCAACGCCATGTTTGAGCAACTAATCGAATCATCGGAATTCGCAATTCCCTCGAGGAGGCCGCTTACATTTTTACTGGGCATGATGCTTCATCTCACGGCGCTGGGTATCCTGATCCTGGTCACACCTCTCTTTCCAGAAACTCTGCCCAGCCAGCTTCGTGCCCTTCCAATTCTTTTGCCGCCTTTACCACCTCCGCCTCCCCCACCAAAGGGCACACGGCGTCAGCTCGCAAACTCCGTTCAAATCATCGCGGTGGCACGAACGCTTGTCACTCCAAAGTCAGTTCCGACAGGAACCACTCGGATTATCGACCAGGAACCGATTGTATTGGATGAACCCGACGGAGCATCTTGGGGAGTGGAAGGCGGTGTCCGGGGAGGCTCGAAAGACGGCATTTGGAACGAGATCCTAGCGGGAGACAACGGCAGGTCTCGGATTCCTCCTCCGCCGCCAATCTCGGACAGCGTGCGACACGCTGCCAATCCTATAATGCACGTCGTCGTTGGGGGAGAGATCCAAAAGGCCAACCTGATTTACCAGGTGAGACCTGAGTATCCAATACTGGCGAGGCAAGCTCGAATCCAAGGCATGGTCATACTGGCGGCAGTCATCTCGCCGGAGGGGAACGTGGAGAATCTGCGGGTGGTCTCAGGTCACCCTCTATTGATTCGGGCTGCCGTGGAAGCGGTGACGCAATGGAGATACCGGCCTACGCTGCTGAATGGGCACCCGACCCGGGTCGATACGACCATCACAGTGAACTTCAGCCTGAGCAATTGAGAACAAACAGCGCCTTGTTGAAAGTTGAATATTTGGTTTAGGGACCAGCGAATTAGCCGCTCACAAAAAAGGTGACTCACATCCATCCTTGCAACTGGAACCAGCCGGTTCGGTTGAGGACGTCTTTGGAGTAGTTTCGACCGGCCGTGTAGAAATCGACGTCAATTTGCTTTTGCAGAGCGGTCAGGACCCGCCCCGGGCCGCAGTTGTAAGCCGCAACGGTGGCCTGCAAGAGAGGCCTGCCTTCCAGATGAGTCTTGGATTGGATAAGCTGGCGGTAATCGCTAAGGACTTTGCATCCAAAAAGGATGTTCTCCCTGGGATCCTGCCAGTTTCCAGTCCGGGCAAATGGAAAGGCATCATAATCGATCTGCATTAAACCCCGACCGAAGCCTCCATCCGAAGGCAACGGCCCCGGTCGCAATGAGGAATTGGGAGCGCGGGGGACTTTATCTCCCGTTCCGCCCGGGCCGCGCGGAGTCAGCGCCAAGCCCCAGCGCGACTCGCGTGAAGCCAGCCCTCCAATCATTGCCTTCTGGAGATCGAATTGGGCGGCAGCCTGGTCAACGATGGCTTTGTATTGAGCTGCTTCCTGAAAATCTGCCAACAAAGAAGCAGTATTGGACGGAAGGGTAGTGATTTCGGTGGTCGAAAAAGGAGGCACAGAAGCACCGAGCAGGGCTGCCCAGGTGAAGGGGCCGACTATCCCATCATCGTCAAAGCCCTGCTTCTTCTGAAAGTCCTTGACGGCTACCTCTGTTTCGGAACCAAAGTAACCGTCTGCTAGGATGTTGTACCCTTTCTGGTTTAGACCGCGCTGAAGCTCCTCGACCTCTCCACGCAGTTCGGGCGATGTATGGTCATACCCATCAAAGAGACGCAACGTCGGGTGGCTCATTGGCTATTATCCTCGTTTCGACCTGCAATCGGAAACCCGTTTCCGGAGGTTGAACTCCATGGAACCCTTTCTTCCTGAGCCGATGTCACATTTAGGTCAAATCCGGAGTCTCCCGCTTAGGACTGCCGGACTCTTAAGACCAGGATGGTGGCATCGTCTCTGGCTTCCTTGTTGCCGCGGTGAGCGCGAACAACCTCGTCTACCCTGGCAATCAGATGATCCAGGCCTCGGACGTGCTCTGCCACCAGTACCTCTTCCAAGCGCGTGCAGCCAAATTCATCTCCGGTTTCATTCTCAGCTTCCGCCAGTCCGTCGGTGTAAAGAAACAGGGAGTCGCCTTCGCCGAGCGTGACGCGCCGATCGCCGTACCCTCCCCCGGGAAGCAGGCCCAGTGGCCGTCCCGTGGATTCAAGGCGTTCCACCCCCTGGCTGGAATGTAGAACATATTGTGTGTTGTGACCTGCATTGACATAGCAGAGGTCACTCTTCTCAATATCGAGGATTCCCATGAAAAGAGTGAGGTAGACTTCCGGAGGAGTTGAGGAGGCAATCTCCTGGTCCTGGCGAAATGCCCGTTGCGAGTTGGTGTAAGAGAAGACATTCACCACGAGCAGTGGGACCACAGAGATGAACAAAAAGGAAACGACGAGCTTCAGACGCAGTGTCATCTTTAGAGGTTTCGGCGACCCTCCAAGGCCCGGGAAACTGTGATTTCGTCAGCGTAATCGAGGTCGCCGCCCACCGGGATACCCGTGGCAATCCGGGTGACCCCAATATTCAACGGCTTGATCAGCCGCGAAAGATAAAAGGCCGTGGCCTCTCCTTCCACATTGGGGTTGGTGGCCACGATCACTTCTTTCACCGTTCCGTCGGCCAGCCTTTCAAGCAGACCTTTGATCTTGAGCTGGTCAGGGCCAATGCCTTGCAACGGGGAGAGCACACCCATCAAGACATGATAGAGGCCGTTGAATTGGCGAGTCTTCTCAATGGCAATCAGATTGTGCGGTTCTTCTACAACGCAGATAAGAGTACGATCTCGCGTTGGATCGGAACAATACCGACAGGGATCTGAATCTGTGATGTTATTACAGAGCGAGCAATGGCGGATCGTTTCCTTCAAGTGCAGGACGGCGTAGGCCAGCCGCTCTGCGTCCTCCCGGGAGGCCCGAATCAAATGAAAAGCGAGGCGCTGGGCCGATTTGGAACCAATCCCCGGAAACCTCTTAAACTCATCGATCAACGCCTGAATTGGTGCAGCAAAGTCCTTCATAGTGAATTTCGATTTTGGATTCAGGAATGAAAACTAACGTCATGGATTCAAAGACCTCAATCCAGAGCCCCGCAATGCGAGCAGCCGGAGTCCGTTTTCGATAATCTCAAGTTCGAGCCCTCAGATCCAAAATCTAGATTCGGAAGTTATAGGAGCCCCGGAATCTTCAGCCCTCCCGCCAGATTCCCCATTTGCCCGGAGAGTTCCTCATCTACTTTTCGGGAGGCTTCATTGAAGGCAGCGACAATCAAGTCTTGCAGCATTTCGACGTCTCCGGAAGTCATGGCGTCCGGCTCGATCTTGACACCCAGCACCTGTTTCAATCCATTCATCTTGATCACCACCATGCCTCCGCCTGAGCTTCCTTCAACTGCCATTTCCGACATTTGCTTCTGCAGTTGTTCCTGCATTTTTTGAGCCTGCTTCATGATCTGCTGCAGGTTCTTCATTGCCCATTCTCCTTCGTCGAGTCTCTGTGTCGTCTCCCCTTAAGATAACTCAAGCCGCTTCATTTCTCTAAATCTTTTATGTCGGTGATTTCTGCTTTGAATGTTTCGAGGAAGGACTGAACTGTAGGATTATGCTTGATCCGGTTGGTCAGCTTGAGTTTTGCATCTCCTTCGATCGTCTTGTCATTCGGAGAAGGCTGGGCTACTGGCGGGGAGTCGGTCAATGTGATTCTAACCTCTTGTCGTTTTCCAACAACAGCCTCCAGCACTTCTTTGAGGAGTTGAAGGTTTTCGGCAGACTGCAGCATTTCAAAATGAAAATTGGATTGTCTTGGGAAACAGATATCTATCCCGTCCTCCGTCGGCTTGATCTCAGCCGCATGATCCAGCAACGAAGAAACCATGGGCGATCTCAACGCGACTTGACTTTTTAGCTCGTCGACAACTCCTCCGGCCGTGTGGCCAGATTTCGGTGCAGAAGGACTCGGAAAAGCATTAGCTGAGGAGTGGGGGGAGGTGTCGAGAAGGGGAGGTCGTACGGTGCTGCCCGGCGCCGATTGCTGGTTATGACCAGGCTTCAAAGCTCCTTCCAAACCGGCCAGCAATTCCTCCAGGGGAACCAGCCGCCTAGCTTGCACGATTTTTATTAGACCGATTTCAAGGTGAAACCTGGGCTGGGATGACCACCGTAATTGACCCTCCGTATCAACCAGAATCTTGAAGATGCGTGTCAAGTCTTCTTCCGAGAACTGGCAGGATAATTCCTTCAGGCGCGTGAGATCAGCGACAGGCAGAGGAACCAGCTTCGGATCTTCTCCGACGATTTTCACCATGAGCAGGTTGCGGAAGTGCGCCAGCATTTCACGGACATAATATTGGAGGTTCCGGCCGCTCTGAATCAGATTCTCCACCAGGCGCAATACCGCCGACGCATTGTTTTCCAGGATGGCCACTGTGATTTCGTCCAGCAACTGTTGCGGGATGAGACCCAACAATTCGCGCACCCGCTCGTCATCCACCTCCTTCCCGCAGAAGGAGATCACCTGGTCTAGCAGGGATTGCGCGTCGCGCATGCTTCCTTCAGCGGCTCGAACGATTGCGCCGAGAGCGCCCTCTCCTATCGTGAGCTGCTCGCTGGAACAGATCACCATCAGCCGATCATAGATCTCCTGGAAGCTGATCGCCCTGAAATTAAAGTGCTGGCATCGCGAAAGAACGGTGGCTGGCACTTTGTGCAACTCGGTGGTAGCCAGAATGAAAACGACGCGGTCAGGAGGCTCTTCTAGTGTCTTCAACAAGGCATTGAATGCCTCGGTGGTGAGCATGTGCACTTCGTCAATGATGAAGATCTTGTAGCGGTCTCGTGCTGCCGCATATCTCACGTTTTCCCGCAGCTCACGGATCTCGTCAATACCGCGATTGGAGGCCGCATCGATTTCCAACACGTCAATGGAGTTACTCGCCGCAATCTCTTTGCAGGAATCACAAACGTGGCAGGGTGTGACGGTTGGCCCCGTGATGCAATTCAAGGCTTTGGCAAAGATCCTGGCAGTGGTAGTCTTCCCCACCCCGCGAGGTCCGGCAAACAGATAAGCGTGAGCAATGCGGTTCTGCAGAATGGCATTGCGAAGAGTCTGCTCGGCAGAGTTCTGCCCGACCACTTCTTCAAAGGACTGCGGGCGCCACTTTCGGGCGATAACCTGGTAGCTCATGGGATGGGTAGGGAAAAACTCAGAACGCTCCAGAAACAATCGAGGCAGTGGAGTCTGGTGGCAACGAAACCACCCGGACACCGGACCTAAGAAGGGCCAGGCTCCGGGTGGTTCTGCGGCACATTTGGGGGTCCGCTACCGTTGCTTTCTTCCGAACCTGGCGGGATTTGCAGATCCAAATTGCACAGAGCCCGGAACCTGATGTCATTTAATTCCACGGCTTCAAAAATCTTAAAGAAAAAGGCCGGACCTGTCTAGTACTATCTAGAAACGGACCTGCAAGATTCTCTCAATCTCCCTCTGGATCGACGCTTTTCCAGTGTTCACGACCTCCTGGAAATCTCTGGCGGTCTTCTCGGTCCACTCCAGGCCGCGATCCAAACTTTCTTCCACCTTCTCCGAAACACCCTCTACCAGATTGTCGATGGCATGGGTCACCTGCAACTGAAACTGCTCTGATTTGTTTTTGGCCATTTTCCCCCAATGGATGATGTCCCGGCGGGTCTTCTTGCCCGATTGAGGTGCGAACAGCAGGGCAATCGTGGCACCCAACAGCCCTCCTGTCACGAATAACGCCACCTCATAGACCTTTCCATTCTCTCGACTCATGGCATTCCTCCTGATCGGTCATGATGCAAAAACGTGCAACTCTTTCTGTCCTCCCCCCATAGGTTCCTGACTGAACTCTTGCATTACAGAGTTAATTGTAGATCGGTGGGGCGAAAAAAGGCAAAGTGATTCCCCTTTCAACCGATGGGTCCGCATCTCTAGTCCCGGAGTTTCCAACAAGATCACGTCAAGCCTTAAACCGATTGTTCCCCCAGATGTCGAAATCCTCCCTAGCTTAGACGGCCTGTTGGTAGGCCCTGTCCAGTATTTCTAGTGTGTGATAAACAGGCAGAGGCCTTCCTTCGCGCTCAAGATGGGTGCGGATCTGCACCAGGCACCCGATGTTACCGGCTGCCACGGCATCCGCACCGGTTTGCAGGATGTTCTCAACCTTTCTCCGGCCCAAGGTTTCTGCGATCTCAGGCTGTTCGATATTATACGTGCCGGCTGAACCACAACAGAGCTCCCCGTCCGGAACTTCTAGCAGGATTAAGTTTGGGATACTCCGTAACAGTTTCCGCGGCGCCTCGGTCACACCCTGGGCATGAGCCAGGTGGCATGCATCGTGGTAGGCCAGCTTGAGGGGTTTCGGTAAAGGAGGCGGCGGGATGATATCTATCTTCGCTAAGAAGACACTAATATCCGTGACTCGCCGGGCATAGGCCTCGGCCAGTTCCGATTCCGGAGTCCCATGAAAAAGTAAGGCGTACTCATGGATCCCTGAACCGCAACCGGCGGCATTAGTGACGATCGCGTCCACGTCGTCGGGAAAGGAGCGCAGATTGGCCCGTGCGAAGGCCCGGGCTCTTTCTGCTTCACCGCAATGCATAGCCAGGGCACCACAACAGCCCTGATTAGGCGGTACCACTACTTCGACGCCATTGCGCGTCAAGACACGTACCGTGCACCAGTTGATTTCGGGCGACAATGTCTGTTGCACGCAACCGATCAACAGTGCAACGCGGGCACGGCGCAGACCTTCAGCCGGGATTAGCGGCGGGAGAGGCCGGGCTGCAGGCAGAACTTCGGGTAGCAAGGACAGCATGCCGCGAAATTCGTTTGGCAGCAGTTTGCGGAAATGACGGATCAACCGGCCCAACACGACTGCCAGCCGGAAGCGGTGCGGGTAAGGCAAGGTTTCCCGTATTAGCGCGCGCCGCATACCCTGCCACAGGGTACGCGCACGGATCCCCTCAGCGTGAGCGCGATAGGAAGTAACCAGGGCGCCGTACTTCACCCCCGAAGGGCAGGCGGTTTCACAACCGAGGCAACTCAGGCAGCGATCAATGAATGGAAGGGTCTCCTCCACTTGCAGGTTTCCCTCTAGGGCCGACTTCATCAGAATAATACGGCCACGGGGAGAATCCATCTCTTCACCCAAGACCTGATAGGTCGGGCACGCAGGCAGGCAAAGACCGCAGTGCACACACGCCTCGATGGCCGAGGTCATCGGTCTGCCCTGAGTCCCGATTTCTTCAACGCGAATCGTGTGCTGCACTCAAATCTCCACGAATCGGCCCGATGGGTCAAGAGCTCGCTTGACCCGCCGGGCAAATAAGTCTCCCGCCCGCGCCCCAAGGCGTCGACGCCCGGCGGGTCCTCGTAGGACCAGGCCGGAAAAGTCGTTGGCCGACAGCAGCCTGTCCAGATCGTCGATCTCACCAGGTGAAGCGACCCAGGCCACTTGTCCGCCGCCGCTATAGCGGCGTCGGCAAGTTCGTCCGACGAAGCTCGCTTCCAACAGCGGAATGCGACGTGGGGTGGTAGGAACTTTGACCAAAGACCAGCCAGCCGGCAACCAGGCAAATTCGCGCGCGTCTCGCCAAAGCACGCCTTCGGACTGTCCTTCGATCATATCACCACCACCCAAAAGGCCCCGCAAGCGAGCCGCCCGCTCGTCCAACGCTTCTGCAAATCCGCCCATGCGCGCCCAGAGCGTAGTTCTTGGTGATGCAGGTTCGATCTCCAGGGCAATCAAATCGAGGGGAGAAGCCTGTATTCGGTAAAGAGCTTCCAGGGCATCCTTCAAGCCCGGGCAGGGCAACTGCAGTGTCACGCAAGCTTGAGGCTTGGGAAACACCTTGAACGTCACCTCAACTAGCACGCCCAGGCTGCCCAGGCTGCCGGTCATCAGCTTGGGCAAATCAAAGCCCGCCGCGTTTTTTACCACCTTGGCCCCGCCCCTGACCAGGTGGCCTTCGCTATCCACATAAAGAACACTCAGGATGAAATCTCGCACTCCTCCGTATCGATAGCGCCCGGGGCCACTTACTCCGGCAGCCACCGTGCCGCCTAACGTGGCGCCCTGTTCAACCAGGGGCGGGTCAAATGGAAGATACTGGCCGTGCTCTTCAACCAACCGGGAGATGTCGGCCACCCGCGTGCCTGCCCGGGCTGTAAAGGTAAACTCGCCCGGGTCGTAGTCAACCAAGCCCGAAACGGCCGAGAGTTCCAAAACTGTCATGGCTTCATCCGCCGTCGAAAGCGCCGGCTTCGTGCCGCCCCCGCGCGGGAGCACCTTCGAGTGTTCGCACACGGCGGTTTGCACTTCTGCGATGCTGGCGAGCTTCAGAGTTTGACAGCGCAATTGTTGTCTATGACCTCTCCCGCGCCCTCACTCCACCAGCGGGTGCGTTGGTGCGGGCCATCTGTGTGCCCGCCTGATCCGTCGATTGACTTCAGCGGCCCCGCAGGAGCATCACTCTGGCGGGATCACACCTGCACACCCCACCGGTTGCGGCCCGGACGGCCGGATCTCAATTTCCTCACTATCGGGAAACATCTTCCCACGGTTGGAAAGCTCTGCCGGGTCGATGGCACGGCGCAGGCGGCGCATGGTTTCCACATCCTCTTCTCCGAACATTTCACACAAATACTCGCGCTTTTCCATGCCAACGCCGTGTTCACCTGTGATCGAACCCCCGTAGCGAATGCACATCCGCAATATTTCCGCGGATAACTTTTCGGCCCGCTCGAGGGCTCCCGGTTCCCTGCCGTTGTACAGAACAAGTGGATGCAAGTTGCCATCCCCGGCGTGGAAAACGTTGGCCACGCGGAGATCGTAGGTGGCGCTCAGGCGCCGAATCTCTGCCAGCGCAGCCCCCAGCCGACTGCGAGGAACCACTCCATCGTTGACTATATAATCGGGACTAAGCCTCCCCACGGCCGAAAAAGCCCCCTTGCGCCCCTTCCAGATGCGCTGCCGTTCCGCCTCATCTTGTGCCACGCGTACCTCGTATGCCCCGGATGCATCAATCACGCAAGCCAAGTGCGCAAACTCCTTTTCCACCTGTTGCGCCTCCCCATCCAGCTCGACTATTAGCAGTGCTGCAGCGCCTGCCGGATAATTTGCATGCACAGATGCTTCTGCCGCCTCGATGGCCAGCCTGTCCATTATCTCAAGAGCCCCCGGTAACAGGCCCGAAGCAACGACACTCGAGACCGCCTCGCCCGCCGCCTCCAGGCTGCTATATGCCGCCAGAATGGTGCGGAAACTCTCCGGCCTGGGCAAGAGGCGCAAGGTTACTTCCAGCGCGATGCCCATTAATCCTTCCGACCCCACAAAAAGGCCGGTCAGGTCGGGTCCCACTCCCTCCAGGCTCTCATCGCCCAATTGCACGACCTCGCCTTCAGGGAGGACAACCTTGACGCCGAGTACATGATTGCTCGTCATGCCGTACTTGAGACAATGAGCGCCACCGGAATTGAACGCTACGTTACCGCCTATCGTGCAGATTCCCTGACTCGAAGGGTCATGCGCATAGTACAAACCATGGGCGGCGGCGGCACGGCTCACTTGGAGGTTGATGATTCCGGACTCAACCACCGCGATACGATTCTCCGGGTCCAGGCGCAGGATGTGATTCAAGCGATTCAGTGCGATCAGCAGGCCTCCCTTCACCGGCAGCGAGCCGCCGCATAAACTGGTACCGCTCCCCCGGGGCACGAAGGGTAGACCCAGGCGATGGCACAGTCGTACCGTCTCGATCACCTCACCGGCGGCCTCGGGAATCACAACGGCTGCGGGGCGGTTGCGATAGGCTGTTAGCGCGTCCGACTCATAAGGGGCCAACTGGGCTGGCGCCGTCAGCAAGCGGTCCGTTGGATAGATATGGGCCAGAGCAGACAGCCAGGATTCCCCATTCATGAAATCAGAGTCCTTTCCGGCTCATGCCGGCTATAGACAAGCTGCGTTTCCATCGGCCTACCCGGCCACGGGGCGATACGGTTCGGTTGATCCTCGGCTAAAGCATGTCGGTCCAAGCCATCTAGTCGAGCCCCTACAATATTAAGATAACGTAGTCCCGTTATGGCCTTGAGCAAAGAATTATAAGATCAATTCCCAAATGAAACTAATGAAAACACAGTGCTCAGGGGTGTTATAATCGGAGCACTAACTAATACTCTAACACGGAGGATGTTCAGTTATGGATCTCGATGCTGACCAGTTTCGGGATCTCGATCCGGGCGTGCGCATCTTGTTGGGGCCTGGACCGAGCGAAGTTCCGCCGCGTGTTCTTCAGGCGATGTCTACACCTTGCGTCGGCCATCTGGACAGGTCGTTTTTGAAGATCATGGACGAGACTCAGGCGCTGCTGCGGTTCATTTTCCGGACAGTGAATGACCTGACGATTCCCGTGTCGGGCACGGGCAGTTCCGGAATGGAAGCCTGCCTCGTGAACCTGGTGGAGCCCGGTGACGAGGTGGCTGTGTGTGTCAACGGCGTTTTCGGTACCCGCATGTGTGACATCGTCAGACGTCTGGGCGGAACGCTGATCCGCATCGACGCGGAGTGGGGACGCTCGGTCGATCCCGAAACAGTGCGGTCGGCTTTGCGCGGAAAAAACCCTAAGCTTCTGGCGGCAGTGCATGCGGAGACCTCGACCGGGGTGTGCCAGCCGCTTCAGCCCTTGTCTGAAATCGCCCGGGAGAACGGGGTGCTCTTCATGGTGGATGCTGTAACTTCACTGGGCGGGATCGAGGTGGCGGTGGACCGGACCAGCATCGATGCCATTTACAGTGGCACCCAGAAGTGTCTTTCCTGCCCTCCAGGTTTGGCCCCCGTTTCCTTTGGTCCTCGGGCCCTGAAGGCTCTCGAAAACCGCAAGACCCCAGTCCCGAGCTGGTATTTCGACCTGAGCCTGGTACGCAGTTACTGGGGTGGAGAGCGTAAATATCATCATACCGCACCCATCAACATGATCTATGCACTTCGAGAGTCCCTGCGCATTGTCGCAGAGGAGGGGCTCGAGGCCCGGTTCGCCAGGCACCAGTTGAACCATCGGGCACTGGTAGCGGGGATTGAGGCCATGGGACTTTCTATGCTCGTTTCGGAGCGGGAAAGATTGCCCATGCTGAATGCTGTTCGAATCCCTCCAGGCGCTGACGACAAGAGAGTACGGGCAGCTCTGCTGGAGGATTTCGGCATTGAAATTGGCGGGGGATTGGGAGATCTCGCTGGAAAGATCTGGCGAGTGGGGTTAATGGGCCATTCGTCCACTCGCCGAAATGTTATTTTGTTTCTATCCGCCCTGCAAACAACTTTGCAGGCCCACGGCGTGAAGGTAGGGTCCGGAGCACTTCAAGCAGCAACGGAAGTTTATTCCGCGAGATCTTAAGTAGAGAGTTGTCAGGAGAGCCCTACTTTCTCTGCTGGTTAGAGCGACTTCAGGAATTCCAGGAGGGCCTCTCGATCCGTCTTTGACAGGTGTTGGAAATGCCGCGTTGCCGTGCTCGCCTCGCCGCGATGCCTCATGATGGCATCCAAAAGGGTACGTGATTCGCCATCATGCATCAACCGTGTCCGCAGCCGCACTCCCCACAGTGGAGCAGTTCGCATCTTATTTTGTGTACTGCGGCATTTCTCCAACGAAAAATTCCTCCAGGTAATTTTGTACATATTGCGGCCGTAGTGTTCTTCCATCGCCATGACAATTCCGTCGCCGGTCCCTACGTAGTGCAGCAGGAAATCTCCGAAGGGGTGAAACGTTTTTTCCCCCAGCGCGTCGGGAATCGAATATATGCCGCCGTGGATCTTGGTTCCGGTGGATGCCGTGATCAAAGTGCGCACGTGACAAGTGGCACAGCCGGTCTGATCAAATAATTCAGATCCACGCTTTGCCAGGGTAGACTCTGCAAGCACCAAGTCGCGAGCCGGAGCCTTGGTGGCGCGAATGAACCTCGTGAAATGATCCACGTCGTCGAGCCCGTCCGGCCCAGCGGTGCTGTTGGGCTCCGCGGCCGTGTTGCAGATTTGGGTGACTTCGTCAGGAAACAACCGGCTGGTGATTCCCATTTCATTCAGATACGCGTCGCCAGAAAACGACACAAGGCTGGCATGCTGATTTTTCCAGCCGAATCGCCCCACCCCGGTCTCTCCAGGGGCTTCCACAATGGGGACGACTAGCACCTGGCCGCAGATCTTCCCGTGGCTGCTTTTACACTGCTTTTGTGCAAGGTCAATCAGGGTCTGATCGGCCACGGCTTCAACGAAGCCATCGCCCAGCAAATTCAACGAGATTCGGTTTGTGCGGATCTTTTCGGGATCAGGTACTCGTTCGTGAATCTCGGAGTCCGGGAACGCCTCATTTGGACAAATGGCGCGATCGTTAACCAGCGACCGGCCGGTAATAATTTCAGTTCCTCGAGCGATGGGGATTTCGGCATTTTGGAAGCGACCGTCCGTTCCCCGATGTCCCACGCGCAATTCAGTGACTTGGCTGGCTCCGCCGGATGTCGGGTCCTGATGACATTCGCGACAGGATTGCGCATTGTAGAGTGGGCCCAGCCCGTTTTTCACGCTCTCAAAATCATCAAATGTCGCCTGATCAGCTTGATGGATCGCTTCAGTAACAAGGCCATTGCTATGGTTGTCAAACCCAGTAGGTGCTTCGGAAGCCCGTTGCGTTAGAGAAGTAAGCGTAAGACCGAATATTCCAAGAACCAGAAAGACTCTCATGCAATATCTCCTTCCCCAATGAATCATTCCTCGGATTCCCCCGAAAATTTTTGGTACTCCGGCACTCACGACAACGAGTGCCGGCGGGTAACTGTAATGACCCTCTGATTTCCAGGAGATAACTGGAATTGTATCATGTGTTGATCCATGTGTGGCGCGTGAATGGGCGCAATCAAAAGTGACGGGCAGAGGGGGAGCATCGTAATCTTGGCCCTTCAGGCCAAGTGAGGAGTGGCAAGGTCGCCGAGAAACCCTGACCCAGTTCTTCCGCCGCCCGCCACTTCTGATTGCACCCCGCGTCAATTCCGACTCAGTTTATAACAGCCAGCTCGCGCAGGTACTCGACAAAGGAGCACACTGCACGCTCTATGCCTCATGGGCAGGAAACCCCATCTCGAGCCCAGTGCGTCTCCCAGGCTCTCCCGTTCTTCACCGACCCAAGTGAGAGGATTACAGGTTAGGAGCGCCTTTGGCGGGGCAAAAGGCTGGAATCCTGGTTGACCTTCGGCAATGTGGAGATCAGCCACATACTGAAAAGCAGGATGACCGTTCCCGCGGATGCCAGCCGCCACGGAAGGTACTTCACGCCATCGGCACCCAAGAGAGAGCCTAGCCACTTATGATGCAATAGCGTCATGGCGACACCATTATTAAGCGCATGAGCCACGATGCTGCAATACACTGATCCCGTTCGCCAGACCAGGTAGCCGAACAGTACTCCCAGGAAAAAGGTTGGAATCAAGCGGTAGATGGAGGAATGCGCTAATCCAAACAGGAGGCCCGAAAGCAGGATTGCTGGCCACATCCCCAATCTTCTGAATCCGGAAAGGATCATTCCCCGGAAGAGTAATTCTTCGCAAACGGCTGGACTGACGGCCAGGACCAGCCAAACAATCCAGAGCGGAACGGGCTTTTGATCCAGAAGGAAGATCTTCTCCATGGCCCGAATGAGTGATTCGGGAGGTGGGAGCAGCCGGATGAGCACCCCACCCACAAAGGCCCATGCCGTCACTCCCATCATGGTTCCTGCCACGACCCCCTTCCAGCGCGGAAGACGGAGCGCAAACGTCTCACGGCGAGGAAATCCTTTGGCAAAAGCGAGGGCCAAGGTGGGTAATAGAAAGAAACCGAACTCCGTGAGTAAAATAACCTGCGTAGCGCTGGCATTCTTTAGAAAGAGGCTCCCGTAAAATGCCAGGACAAACACGATCCCAAACAAACTGAGTACCAGGGAGGGGCTTGGGAAGGCCCCAACCTCACGCCTCAGCCCCAACAGGGCTCGAATGGATTCCTTACCACCCAGCAAGATCTGTTCCCGCTGGAAAACCCTGGCCGCAAATAGCAATGTCAACATCCCATAAGCCGCAGAGGAAGCCAAGGTGAGGAAAACCAATTCTCCATGAGCTTCCGCCAGGAAGACCGCCTTAATGAGGAGGGCAATATTAACGATTGGCACGAAAGCAGTCCAGGCATTGAGTTCAATGCCGGGAAGCATGGTGGCACCCAGAGGTAACATTAGTAACATCAGGACAGGGGTAAGAAAGTTCTGGCCATCCTTGAAATCCTTTGCAAAGACCGCGACGGCCAGGAAAACCGACGTCACTGTAAAGGTCACAGGCAGCAACATGAGGAAGGCGACGAGATACGTCGAAGGAGACAGGCTCAATTGACCTTCGGGGATCATTACTCGAACAAACGTAGCCGCCATACTCAAGAGGTTGGCTAACGTGGCCAACACTGCGACCGTCCAGACGGTCATAAACTTGCCAAGGATGATTTCCTGGGGCAGTACTGGCGCACACAGAAGAGTCTGTAACGTATTGCGCTCCTTTTCCCCTGCTGTCAGATCAATGGCAGCATAGAGGCAGGATGAAGCCGAAATGATGATGAGCGTGAAGGGCAACACGATGCCTAAAATTTGACCTTGTCGGCGAGTTTGTGGGGCAACGTTTCGAGGAAGCACTTCAATACCGAGGGAGAAACCTTCAGCCAGGCCTTCGCCCTTCTCCCGTTCGGCTATCAGCGTTTTTCGAAACTCGAATAAAGCATCCCCCAGGCGTTCCCTAGCCTTTTGGGATTCTTCTCGAACCGAATCGTAATAGGTGGAAACTCTTCCGACCCGTCCCTCGAGCAGTGCCCTTTGAAAACCAGGCCAGACCACCAAAACCGCGTCCACCCTTCGGTTGGAAATGACACTCCGCGCCGCAGACAATACGGGGTTCTCCTCTTCAATGTCAGAGGAGCGTTTTTTCCAGTCACCTTTAGACTTCTTCGGATCAACAACTGTTAGAAAGGGCTGCAACTTGCCGGCTTCCAGGTCGCTGCGAAGAGCGCTAGACATACCGGTCCAATATTCCACAGTGAACGAATCTGAACGTTGGAGTTCCCCTATCAACTTCGGCACCGTTTCTCCCCAGAGAGCAACCCGGGAGGATCGCGCTTCCTGCGCCTCTTCCTGCGATTCTGCCAGTTTACCCACGCCAATGATCATCAGGGGATAGAGCAGGAGCGGAAGTCCTATCATCATCAGCAGTGTCCGCCGGTCGCGCAGGGTCTCTGTGATCTCTTTACGGAAGATGGTCCAGATGATACGCGGTCGCACGGATCAACTCGCAGTCGAAAAACCCCGGGATTCATGCTGAATACGGTGGAGAAAGGCGTCGGTCAGGTTCTCACACCCCGAATGGTCCAGTAATTCCTTCAATGAACCCCTGTCGACAATTTTCCCTTCATGGAGGAGGTAGATGCGATCACAGAGGTATTCAGCTTCCCCCATGATGTGGGTTGAGAAGAGTATGGCACGGCCAGCCGATCGCTGGCGGCGGATGACCTCGACGATGAATTGTCCGCTAATCACATCCAGGGAAGCAGTGGGTTCGTCCAGGATCAGGACTGGGGGCTCATGAAGAAAGGCCCGGGCAATGTTCGCTCGTTGTTTTTGCCCGGAAGACAGCGTACCGCAACGCCTAGACGCAAAGGATCCCATCTCCAGCTGGGCAATTAAACTCTCAACTCTCTCACGCAATCGGGACTCTTCCACTCCATACAGTCTTCCAAAATAGAACAGGACTTCCCGCGGATTCAGCCTCTGGTAAAGCTGAGTGTCTCCGGAGAGAAACCCGACCTTCATTTTGGTCTCCAGCGGATATTCCCGGTTATCCAGGTCCCCGACCAATACTCTTCCTTCAGATGGCGTGAGAATGCCTGCCAATATTCGGAGTGTCGTTGTTTTCCCTGCCCCATTTGGCCCCAGCAGGCCCACCACTTCACCAGCGCGAACCTCCAGGCTAACCCCGTCCAGAGCAATGACCTTCCCGAATCGTTTTACCAGGTTGTGAGCTTCAAGCATGGAGGGTTTTTTCAAAGATGCGGAGTTTTTATCACTGAGGACTCGACCGGCACCCCTAGTCAAGGCCTGACACCGGCCATGTCCAGAACTCGATCAACAGCACCCCTGACGCGTACTGAACAATCTGGTGAGAGCCCTTCCCCAAAGTCAAAATTCTCCCCCCGGATGGAGACCAGATGGGATAAAGGAACGTTGCCGGTTGCCTCTTTGGCCAAGGCGAGCAACATTTGTGGACTCAGATGATGGGTCACCGCCTGAAATCCGTATTCTTCCCGGACTGGAACGACACTAATCTCTTCCGGACTAGCGCTCGTATGGGCATCAACAAAGATCAATCTCTGGTAGTTAGCCACAACCGGAACCAACTCAGGCAGCAATTGGTGCAGCATGATGGTGTCAACAGGATATCCCAAGGTGTCTAGCCCATCATCGTCAGGCGCAAGGAGGTTCACCCCCAGCCGATGTCGCAAGGAGTTGATCACAGCCAAGGCGACTCCATCGTCATGGCGATAAGGATTTCCATAGCCAATGACAAGTGCACGGTAAGCTGGTGTCTCTGAGACCCGATCATTCATATTGATTGCGCCTAACCAAGGAGGGTGGTTTTTTTGGTGCGCCTTATGCGGCAATTGGCCGCATCCCATAGCTGAGTTTCTCTCCTCTTTCTTATACTCGCATCAAGGCCTTAGTTCAATCTTCTTTCAGTTCTGCGACTTTCTCTACCTTTTTTTTCCTTTCTACCTGGTACGCGGGCCTTTCGGCTAAGGTTCTTTTCCCAGTTTGACCTTGATTTTGGAAGTGGACAGGATCAGCTCTTACAATCAACCTACTAGAGCAACCCCCTGATGATGGCTGCCAAAGCCATTTCAGCCGCCCTGTTGAAAGCAGCCGAGAGGGCGACGAGAACTCTTACCAATAAAAAAGGCGAAAGATCGAGTTTGAAAGACCGAAGCCAAATATCGCTTCTCCTCTCTGCCCTACCCTTTCGCCTCTAGTGGTCGAGGGTCTTTTTGAGGGGACTTCAAACTACCGACGAGCCAGCCGGTCGAGGACCCTGCCCTCTGGATCGACTAATTCCAGCACAAGCGGCATAGCCCCGATGGCGTGGGTAGAACAAGACAAGCAGGGATCATGGGCACGGATGGCCGCTTCCACCCGGTTCAGCATGCCTTCGGTTAAATTCTTCCCATCCACATAGCGTTTGGCCACCATTTCTACGGATTTGCTCATTGCCCAATTATTATGCCCACTGGCCACGATCAAGTTGACCCGTGTCAGCATCCCATTGTTGTCAGTCTTATAGTGGTGGAACAGGATGCCTCTCGGTGCCTCAATACACCCGACTCCTTCGCCTTGAAATTGGGTCACTGCATTCATGATGTCTGTAGAGAGCACATCAGGATCCAGGAGAATCTCGCGAGTCCTTTCGACCGCGTACAGGTCTTCAATGAGGCGCGCGTAGTGAAACCAGAGTGTGCCTTCCACCGGATGCCCTCCATTCAGGGACTTGAATTTCTTGAGCTCCTCGTTAGCCAGCGGGGTATTGATCTTCCTGGCAACGTTGAGTCGGGCCAGTGGTCCTACCCGATAGGTACCATCGGGCCAACCCAATTTCCGGTAGAATGGGAACTTCAAATACGACCAATCTTCCACGCGCTCCCCGATGTAGGTCAGGTAGTTCTGCGGGTCGAACTCCTCCAGGGGTCGGCCCTCTTTATCGATGAGGCGGATCTTACCCTCGTAAAGCTGCAGACCTCCCTCTTCGTCCACCAGCCCCATATACCCGGATGAGAAGACGGCAAATTGGTCAACGACCTCTTTGTTCGAATCAAACCACTGTTTGGCGATGCTGATGCCAACCTGGATGATCTCGGTCATCTCGTCGATCTTTTTCAAGACGGCATCCCGATTCTCCACACTCAACGGGGCATTCACGCCACCCGGAACGGCAAAGAGGGGATGGATGCGCCGGCCACCCAGGCTCCGAATAATATCCTGTCCAAAAGCCCTCAAGCGTATTGCCTTCAGGGCCAGTTCCGGATTGGCCTGGATCAGACCAACCACGTTGCGGATGGCAGGAGCCGCATCAAATCCCAGCAGCAGATCCGGGCCGGCCAGTTCAAAGAAGTGCATGGAGTGGGATTGAATCACCTGCCCCATATGCATGAGTTCCCGAAGCAGCCGGGCCGGCCGTGGCGGCTGGGCTCCACTGACGTAATCGCAGGCCTTGGCTGCCGCCAAATGGTGGCTGACCGGACAAATCCCACAGATTCGGGGAGTAATCTGAGGCATTTCGAAGAAGGGCCGTCCTTCACAGAACTTCTCAAACCCCCGCCATTCGTTGACGTGGAAGTAAGCCCGTTCCACGCTCCCCTCATCGTTCACGTGGATGGTTATCTTCGCGTGACCCTCAATACGGGTTACAGGTTCTATGGTGATTTTCTGCATGGTGGATATCCTTTCCCGCTAGTAATGTTCAAGAGTCGTGGCCATGGAATCCCCGACAAAAGCCCCGGCCATTCGAGGTCAGACCCGAGATGGATAAGAAGTTCTGAGCATCTCAATCATATTTCAGGTTATCACCCGTCAAGATCGGCATCCTTCCTTCCGCCAGTTCATTCAGCACGTAATAGATGGCATCCGCCGAGGGAGGACAACCGGGAAGCGAAACATCGACTTTCACGACTTGAGAGAGCGACCGGGCTTTAATGGGTTTGCCTAGTTCCTCGGAGCCGGGGATCTTCCCGTTGACCGTGCTTTCCGTCTCAACATAAGCCCGCTTCAAGGCCTCTTCCATGTCAAAAAAGTTGCGCATGGTGATGATTCCGCCAAACACGGCACAGTCCCCCACGGCCACCAGGCATTTGCAGCGCTTCCGCATCAGTCGGGCCACCGCCCGGTTGGTGGTATTATTGACGGCTCCGGTGAGGACCCCCACTTCCACTCCCTCCTCGGGCGGATGCTTGAGGTCTGTGATGGGACAGGAAGTCAATTCGATTTTCTGTAACAACTCCACAAGTCTCTCATCCATATCCAACAAAGACATCTCACAACCGGCGCATCCGGCCAGCCAGTCTGTTGCGACTTTTGGTTTTGTCATTGCTTTTCTCCCAGTTTATCAGTTGTCTGTCGTCGGTTGTCAGTCGCCTGGGTTGACTTGAAGCTGGTCATTGCCTGCATCAAGCGTTTTCGATTCGAGCTGGCAATGGACCACTGACCAAGAACAACCCCTGCGCCACTCATTCACATTCTTGCCCCCAACTGCCTGAGCACGTCCTTTTCGGAAACAAATCCTTCTGCCAGAGGAACGGCTTGGGCCACGTTGATCTGGAGGCCTTCCAGGTTGCTGAAAGTTCCTTCCTGTTCGTACCAGAGGGGAGCTGGCAAAACCACATCGGCCACTGCGGTCAGCAAGCCTTGATAACAGGCATGGGCCACCAGGAAATCGGCTTCCCGGATCTTCTGCACTTTCTCCTCAGGGAAATCCTTATCTTCGACCAGCAGGTAAACGACCTTGTTCTTCACCGGCAGAAGGCCGTTACCCAAGCCCAAAGCCTTGGCGCGATTTCCATTAGTGGCCGGGAAGAGTGGAAGGAAGCGGGCCTTTCCCTTCAAGAGAGCCAGTGCTTGAGCCTCCTGTTCACTCGTACCCGAACCGTAGACAACAACCAGGGCCGTGGCATTTTGGCAAAGTGACACTGCCTCCTTGATTTGTGAAGGAACAAACCGATTCTGAGCAAAACTGGCTAGCCGATTCTCTTTATCTGTAACCAAGACCACTTGGACACCATTGAATCGGGCCCGTTTGATCCGGGTTCCCACTACCGGGCAATCTTCAAGGGGGTCTGCACCCACAACAAGGATACAATCGGCACTATCCAGATTACTGAGCAGCCCGTCGCTGGGAAGCTGGGTGGCAATTTCAAGTGGTTCAAGAATTCCCACTGCAGCCCCGATCTCCCTGCGAAACAGGTTCACAAACTCATCCATCGTCTCACCCAGGATCTTTCCAGTGGTATAGGCCTTAATATAAGGTCCACCGGCGTCTTTAACGCGTTGGGCCACGGTGGAGAGGGCCTCGTCCCAACTGGCCGCTATCATTTTTCCATTGCGACGGACCATCGGAGTGGTAATCCGCTGCCGGTTGTCGTAGAGAGGATCAAACCGCCCACGGGTACAAAGGACCCCCATATTATGCCCGTCCCAGTCTCCTTCCACCCGCAGGACATGGCCGCCGCGAGTGACAACCTGGGTGGCACACCCGACACTGCAAAAGGTGCAGGCGCTCTTGACACGCTCGACTTGAAAATCCCGGCCCATGTAGGCGCTCTTCCGGTCGACCAGGGCTCCAGTCGGGCAAACCTGCAAACAGGTTCCACAAGAGATGCAAGTCGATTCCCCGAAGGGCACATCCATGTCGGCACAAACCATGGTGTTGGAACCACGGAGCTTTAGACCCAGAGTATGGTTTCCGACAATGTCATTGCAGGCCCGGATGCAGCGTCTGCAAAGGATGCAGCGGTTATGATCCATGATGAAATACTTGCGAGTCCCATCCACCGGGTACTTCGGATAAGGAGTCGGATAGGTCCAGTGATCCAGTCCGTGGCGATAGGCCTGGCTCTGTAATTCGCAGTCTCCGCTCATCTCACAGTACATGCAATAGTGGTTGCGTTCAGAAAACAACATCTGCAACACAAATTTGCGCATTTCCATGACGCGAGGGGATTCTGTTTCCACGAAGATTCCTTCACTCACCGGGTATGTGCATGCAGGTTGAAGCTGGGGAATTTTGGCAACCTCCACCAGACATAGCCGGCAGCCGCCTAATCGTTCCAATTGAGGATGGAAACAGAGAGTGGGAATATCAATGTTATTGGCCTGGGCAACATCCAAGATGGTCTTCCCGGCTTCCCCTTGCAATGGACGCCCATTAATTGTGAGATTGATCGTGGCCATGGGAATTCTTAGCTCCTTTCTACCATTCCTGAACCCATTTGGTGATGAGTCAACGAATGACTCTTTTGCTCAACCGTCCGTTGCCTGTTCATGCGTCCCTCGACAATTCGAAAATCGAGCGGTGATCTCCGGACTAGTGGAACGAGCCGGGCAAAAACCCCTCAGGTCCCAGCCGGCGTGTAATAGACATCCTCATATTCTTCTTCCTCGGTCTCGCCCTGGATCTTATAGCTGCCCAGCCACTCCAGATCGCAGCGCAGGCAGCGCTTGCACTCTTCGCGGGCTGTGCTTTCGTCCAGCCCCAGTTCTACTTCGGCTATGCTGCGCAAACGCACTTCGACCGGCAACTCCGGCATGATGGCCCGCTTGGCATCGGCGTATTTTTCCGCGTTAAACAACTGGGGAATTTCGTGATACCCCGAGATAAAGCGAGGAGTTTCCACGCGATGCCCCTTCAGATAGGCGTCCACCGCCACCGCCACTTTGTTGCCCTGGGCAACGGCAGTGACCACGGTGGCAGGACCCAGCACCGAGTCCCCGGCAGCAAACACGCCCGCAGAAGAGGTTGCCAGATCCTCACTGACCGTCACGGTTCCGTCCTGGTTCACACTGATCCCGTGGCTGCCGCTCAGGCACTCGACATCCGGGGCCTCTCCGATGGCCAGGATCAGGATATCGATGTCGAGAACAAAGTCCGAGCCCTTGATCGGAACGGGCCGCCGGCGGGCGCTGCGGTCGAAGTCACCCAGCTTCTGTCCCTGGCACTCGATGCCGCGGACGTGGTCCGTCCCCAGAACCCGAACCGGGTTGGTCAGGAAATGGAATTGAATCCCTTCCACTGCCGCCTGATGAATTTCGTCGCCCCAGGCCGGCATATCTTCCCGAGTGCGGCGATAGATGAGATGAACTTTGGAGGATCCAAACCGCCAGGCCATGCGGGCTGCATCAATGGCCACGGCTCCTCCTCCCACAACTGCGACCCGTTTCCCGCCGAAGTTGGGAGGACTCCCGAGGGCCACGTCCTTCAGGAAGGCTGTCCCGTGCAGGACTCCAGGCAAGTCCTCGCCGGGCAATCCCATGCGATGGCTCTTGTGGGCGCCAATGGCCAGGATGACAGCACTGAAGCCTTGTTTGTCGAGCAGTCCATCCACGGTAAAATCCTTACCCAGGGCCATGTTGGTTTTCAACTCGACCCCGGCGCGCAAGATGTTCTCGATTTCGATCCGCAGGATGTCGCGGGGCAGCCGATATTCCGGGATCCCAACCGCCATCATGCCTCCGGCCACTGGAAGTTTTTCAAAGACCGTGACGGGATAACCCTTTTGGGCCAGGCGCAAGGCAGCCGTCAGGCCAGCCGGGCCGGCCCCGACCACAGCCACTTTCTGGCTTTTGAGGCCTTCCGCCCGGGCAGGCGTCCACGGATGGTGGCGTTCGTGGTCGGCCATAAAGCGCTTGACATGACGAACCGCCAGAGGTTCTCCAATTTCGGCTCGGCGGCATTTTTCCTCACAAAACGCCGGGCAGACTCTGCCACAAATCATGGCGAAGGGGTTCTGCTTGCGATGAATCTCCAAGGCCTCGGCATACCGTTTCTGGGCAATCAGCGCCACAAAGGCCGGAACATCGACTTCCGCTGGGCACGCGTTGATACAGCGGGCTCGCGTCAGAACCTTGCAACCACCCGTGGGACACCGATGTTCCAGAATATGGGTCTTGAATTCGTCTTCAAAGTAGCGCAGGGCCGACAGGACGGGTCCTGGAGTCAACTGTCCCAGGCCGCACAGGGCGCCGTCCTGCATGCCTTTGCCAATCGTGCGCAAGGTATCGAGATCTTCCACTTTTCCCCGCCCTTCAGAAATTCGCGTCAGGACTTCGAGCATTCGTTTCCCGCCGACGCGGCAAGGGACACATTTGCCGCAGGACTCGGCCTGGGCAAAGGTAAGAAAGAACTTGGAGAACTCCACCATGCAAGTGTCTTCGTCCACCACGATCATGCCGCCAGACCCCATGATAGCGCCAGCAGCGCGCAAGGAGTCGAAGTCCACTTGAACATTGAGAAGGTCAGCCGGAAGACACCCGCCCAACGGGCCCCCTGTCTGAACCGCCTTAAATTTCTTGCCGTTGGGAATCCCTCCACCGATATCAAAGATCAGTTCCCCCAGCGTCGTACCCATAGGCATCTCGACCAGCCCCGTATTCTTGATCTTTCCCGTCAAGGCAAAGATGGCCGTTCCCGGGCTGTTCTTGGTGCCGATTTGGCGGAACCATTCGGCTCCGTGCAGAATGATCTGAGGCACGTTGGCCAGTGTCTTCACATTGTTGACATTGCTAGGCCTCCCCCACAGCCCGGAGACCGCCGTGTATGGCGGCTTGGGGCGTGGTTCACCGCGCTTGCCTTCTATGGAGGCAATCAGGGCCGTTTCCTCACCGCAGACAAAAGCGCCGGCGCCTTCCTTGAGGAAAACCTGAAAGGAAAAGCCTGTGCCCAGAACACGCTCACCCATTAGCCCGTAAGCGTTGGCCTGGTCGATGGCAATCTTTAGCCGCTGGATTGCCTGGGGGTATTCGGCCCGGCAATAGATATAGCCTTCTTGAGCTCCAATCGCGTAGCCGCAAATCAGCATCCCCTCCAACATACTGTGGGGATCGCCTTCCAGGATGGAACGATCCATGAAGGCTCCCGGGTCTCCTTCATCCGCGTTGCAGATGACATATTTGACGAGGCTCGAGGCCCGAGCGGCAAATTCCCACTTCACCCCTGCGGGGAAGCCACCGCCTCCGGCACCCCTAAGACCGGATCGTTTGACCTCGTCGATGACCTGCTGGGGAGTCATCTCAGTCAGGGCTTTGGCCAGAGCTGCATAACCGTCCTGGGCAATGTATTCGTTGATCCGCTCCGGGTCAATCATGCCGCAATTGCGCAGGGCATGGTGTGTCTGCTTATTGTAAAAGGGGATATCCTTATACCGCGGCAGAGCCTTTTGTTCTTTGGGCTCTTTGTAAAGCAGGCGCTCCACCACGCGTCCCTTGATCAGGGTTTCTTCC
>JBGOTQ010000065.1:0-24563 GCA_041476565.1 Terriglobia bacterium
ACCTGACGGCCCGGGTCATAAACACGGGTAAGCAGTACCACTACCAGGAGGGGGACCGCGAAGATTCGGGAAAGAGTCAGGATGTTGGGAAGATTCATGCCAAAAGTCTGTCCGCTTTCAACTCAAATTGCAACTGGAACATCAGAGTTTGATGATCTTGGGGCTCTTGATGCCTTTGGTGGCATTTCGCGTATCCAGAACCACTGGAGACAGTTCCACAATCCTTTGATAATCCAATTGGCTGTGATTGGTCACAATCACGGTGCAGTCGGTCCTCCGCAAGGCCAACTCCAGATCGCTCGACAGGAGTGTGGCACTGTCGAGCCGAATCTCCGCCACAAAAGGATCGTGGTACGTCACTTTCGCCCCACGCTTCTGAAGCAACTGAATGACGTCCAGAGCCGGAGATTCGCGCAAGTCATCGATGTCTTTCTTGTAACTGACGCCGACAACCAGAATCCTGGAATCCTTGACTGACTTACTGAAGTCATTCAAGGCGTCGTTTACCTTGTCGACGACATAACGGGGCATGTCCGCATTGATCTCGCTGGCCAGTTCAATGAACCGAGCCCGGTAGTTGAGTGTCTTCAGCTTCCAGGAAAGATACAACGGGTCAATGGGAATGCAATGTCCTCCCAAGCCGGGACCGGGCTGGAAAGGCATAAATCCAAACGGTTTGGTCCCGGCTGCATCGATGACTTCCCAGACATCGACACCCAGGCGGTCACACATTAGTGCCACCTCGTTGACTAATCCGATGTTGACACTCCTGAAAGTGTTCTCCAGTAACTTGACCATTTCCGCAGCCTGACAGGAGGAAACCTGGACAATTTTTAGAATGAAGTGACGATACAGGTGGGAGGCTACCTCCAGGCATTGGGGTGTAACTCCGCCAATTACTTTGGGCGTGTTATGAGTTTGATAAACGGGATTGCCTGGATCCACCCGTTCGGGAGAAAAGGCAAGAAAGAAGTCCTTACCAACCTGCAAGCCGGCCTCCTGCAATCGCGGGAGTATGAGCTCTTCGGTCGTACCTGGGTAGGTAGTGCTCTCGAGCACTACCAACTGCCCGGGTCTCTGATTTTCCGCGATACGCTCCACAGCAGCCATCACCATAGAGAGATCCGGATCTTTAGTTTTTCCTAACGGAGTGGGCACACAGATGATGATGACATCAAGATCCCGGATTACGTTGAATTCCGTAGTGGCTTTGAGCCGGCCTGATCGAATCTGTCCAGCAAGCTCCTCGGATGTGACATCCCCAATGTAGGATACTCCCTGATTGAGTTGCTCCACCTTGGGAATGGAGATGTCAATACCTGAGACAAAGATATTTGCTTTGGCAATTTCCATAGCCAGAGGCAACCCCACATATCCCATGCCGATCACTCCGGCTTTGACAGCCTTGGAATCAATCTTCTCCAGAAGTTCATTCATGATCCTCGCTCCGATTTTGACTTTGTATGGATATAACCCCTTTTGAGGGATATCCCCATAGACCAGGCTGTCGGGCCTGCTGGTTCTGTGTTGAAGAATTGCCGCAAACCCTCTCCTATCCTAAAGGTGGGCGAATTATAGCGCGAAAGAGAGACAAATCAAACTTCAAAGGAGCCCGGGGCGCACCATCACGGACTTGTACTCCTTCAGTTGCATCAGTCCGGGTTTGCCACCCCTGGGCTTGGATACGTACTTTTTCCGACTGTAATGGACATCTACCTTAGGCGCATTGCGCGCCTGGCTGAAGTAAGCAGCCAACCGAGCCGCTTCCAGCAAGGATTGCTGAGGGGGAACTCCCAGCTTTTTCGGGTTCCTCAACACGACGTGAGACCCACTGTAACCGGCAACATGGAACCAAAAGTCGTCGGCTTTGGCGATCCGTTGGGTCAGAGTGTCGTTGTCACGGCTGCTCTTTCCAACAAGAATCTCCATCCCTTCGGAAGATACAAAGAGCCTAGCCACCTTGCGCTGAAGAGCTCTGGTGTTCGAAGTGGCAATTCCTTTCTCGCCAAGGCGAGAAGTGCCTGGCAATTCCAGGGGCTTCTCGTATGGCGGGATCGCTTCCAGGATCTCATCTGCCACGGCCTCCAGTTGCTCGACGGTCCGAGCTGCAGACACTTGGGCCAGAAAGTTACGCAATTCAGTCAGCTCCATCTCCAACTGTCCGACTTTCTTCAGGACTCGTGGTAGTGCCCGATTAGCCTTTTGAAACAACAAACTAAAACGGTTAGCATTTTGAATCAGGGAGAGCTTGGGATCCAAGGGAATCTCGATTTCCCGCAGACTCGAATCAAAGAGATCCGATGTTTGCAGAGACGACACGCCCGGCGGGGCTTTTTCTTCTTGGGCGTACAAAAGATCGGCATATTTCTTGTAGATTACGTAACCCTGGTACCTGGCCAGATCTTCTCGCATGTTATTAAGTAGTCGGCTTTTCTTCTTAAGAGCCTGCTGGATCGATGGAACGCTTGCACGTCGCAGCGCGACAAACCTGTGCTGTTCTCTCAATTGCACGAAGATGTGTTCACAGGCATCACTCATGGTAGGGAAGGAACGAGATGAGAATTCTCGAAGAGACTGGAACGGGAATGGGGTCACGACCCATCTTTCCGCTATGACGGTTCGCTCCTCTGTGTTTCCTTCACCGGCGATTTCAGCCGATTGCGAAGTTACTTTCAGGCCGTAGACCTGTGGGCAATAGGGACCATGGTTCACCTGATGAATCATGAACTGAAGTCTCTCCCAGCTTTCCATTCCTGGCTCTGGCCCCGGGAAGAGAATCTCACGCAAAGTGGTTTGACTCAGACCCAGCGCTGAGGCCAGCGCCGAAGTGGGTCCCGGGATGCCGCAGCCATGGTGAAGCAATACGAGTTGTTCAAACTCCTCTCGTGACATCCGGTCACACTGGACCTCCGATTTGCTCACAGGTGGCTTGTATAAATCCGGGCCCGCGACATAAAGGCCTTTCGGCCTACGCAGCCTGAAAAGCACTTGCTGGGTATGCTCCACAACCAGTATGTTTGAGCGATTTGACATGAGTTCGAGAACGAGTGTTACTCTTTGCCTCGGTGGAACAGATCGATGATTTTCCAGCTCGAAGAAGACCACGCGATCGCCAAATTCCTTCTTGATGCTGATGAATCTTGCTCCAGTCAGGAGTTTCCGGAGAAGTGTCGACTGCTCAGAGGGACATCTTTCAAGGGCCAAATCGTTGCGAGACAAAAAACAAAGGGGCAAAGAAGGGAAAAGACCGACCACCAAGTCCCCGCTTGAGCGTAGATTCAAGCAGAGGGTGGCCGGCGCCTCGTTGCATAATTTGACTCTCTGAATCGTCTGACCAACTATGGCAGATTGGAGTTCGCGAACCATCGCCTGCAGAGCCAGATTATCCATCGAATCGGAACCCCGCCTTCTTCAGCATATGGTAAAGGAGAGATACCGGCAGTCCAACCACGTTGAAATAACAACCCTCAACCCTCTCAACAAATCGAGAAGCAGCTCCCTGGATAGCATAAGCACCGGCCTTGTCCAAGGGTTCGCCAGTCCTCAAGTAGTCTGTAATTTCCCGTTCGGACACGTGGTTGAACCGGACCGCAGTCCGCGAACAGTCAACCAGGCTGGTCTGGCCGCGAAAAACGCAGATCCCGGTAAGAACGAAATGAGTCCTCCCACTCAGGCACCGCAACATCCTTCTGGCTTCTTCAACCGAGTCGGGCTTGCCAAACACCTGGTTCTCAAAGACTACCACTGTGTCCGCTCCGACAACAGTCGAACTCGGCCGAAGGCCTCTACCCTCCCGGGCCTTGGCAAGGGCCAGCCTCTGCACCATTACCTCGGCACTCTCTCCCCTGAGCCGATGTTCAGAAACCTGGCAAGGCAGGATCTCAAAATCCACTAGAAGCAACCTGAGTAACTCCGCGCGCCGGGGAGAAGCAGAAGCGAGAACCAGACTTTCCTTCGTCCGCATAGGAGAGGCTCGTTTCAACAGGGTAATCCTACGGCCGACATGAGACCATCGACAATTTGCAAACTTCCAACTGGTATGATAAAACACAATCGAGAATTTGAGCATGACAACTGAGGACCAATGTGAATTCAGGAAGAAGTCCCTTGCGGTTCTCCAGGTGGGGCTGGGTTCTTTTAGTGCCGTTTTTTACTCTGTGGGGATTGCTCTTCGAGCAGTCGCGCGCTCAAACGCCTTCCTTGGTTCCCAAACCGTCGGACGATAGCAATTTTCAATTTAGCATTTACTTCACGGGCAATGTTCGGGGCAACCTCGAACCCTGTGGCTGACCGCACAATCCTGCGGGCGGTCTGCCTCGCCGGGCATTTGTCTTAAAGGAGAACCGGGTGAAGTTCCTGGAGAAACCTGCACTCCAGGTGGAAATTGGAAACTATCTGCTTGGAACGGGTAACGATCGGGCTGTGAAAAACAAGTGGCTATGGGAGGGATTGAATAAGTTAGGAATTGATGTTCTGAACGTGGCTGATGACGACATCAGTGGACTCATGGACTTGGGTGTGGATCTTCAAAAAGACGGACGGTTGATCTCGGCCAACCTGGTTTCCAGCAAAACCGGGCAACCGTTGCTGAACCCCTATCTGGTGAAAACCGTTCCACTAAAAGAGACAGAGAAGAGGTTCAGGGTGGGCTTCTTGGGACTCTCCTCCCGGGACAGTTTCCTGACGACCGATAGCCGCGGCTACGTTTGGGCCGACCCACTAGTCAGTGTGACCAAGTGGCTACCGGAACTCAAGGGGAAATGCGATTTTCTCATAGTTCTAGCTTGCATGCCGTCCAAGGATGCTGTGGAACTGGCGATCAACAATCCAACGATAAATATCATCCTCAACGGCTACAAGCACCAGTTCAGTTCGCCCCTCGCCACTATTAACAAGTCGACGCTGGTTTACGCAGAAGATGAAGGCAGGATCCTGGGAGAACTAAGGTTTCTCGTCGAGCCTGGTAAGCAGGTGGATGTCAACCCGATTAACCATTTCCTGACTTCCACGGTGAACGATGATCCAGAAATGGCGGCCTTCGTGGCCCAAGCACGGGGAGAAATCGCGGCTGCCCAGAATCAACTGGCCAAGGCGGTCGCTAGTCCCCCCATGTTGCCAAAATCAAATTCGCCTTCCAACTATGTCAGCGCCTCCAATTGTGCGACTTGTCACCAGCTCCAATTCGATGCATGGTCGAGATCGAACCATGCTCACGCCATCGAAATTCTCAAAAGGGAACGAAGAGAATTCGATACAGCCTGCGTGGGCTGTCATGTCACAGGCTTCAGGATGCCGGGGGGCTTTGTTGACCTTCTCGAAACTCCACAGCTAGTCAATGTCCAATGTGAGGTCTGTCACGGTCCGGGCCGGGAACATGGTGTGAGGCCCACGGCGATAAAGATGTTGAAGGCAGGCCCCCAGACTTGTCAGGGTTGTCATACGAAGTCGACGAGTCCGGAATTTGAATTTGCTGTCTACTGGGAGAGAATTAAGCATTGATGATCGAACTCTCGGTGTTGCTTTCGAAAGCGCTCCGTCAGATTCCACCCAGTGCAGAACTCCTTGAGAAGGTAGTGCTGGCTGCCTGGAAACCTGCCGTGGGCGAAGCAGTCTGGAAGAGGACGCATCCCTTTCGACTATTTAACTCAACCCTCATTGTCTCTGTGCCTACCGCCCTGTGGCGGAAGGAATTATGGCATCTGAGGAAGGAGATTCTGGACAGGCTCAATTCGGTTCTGGGCCAGCGTGCGGTCACAGCCCTGGAGTTCAGAGTGGACCCTGAGTTCGACAAGGATCGGAAGCCCGTCCCGTCCAACGAGGTTATCCCTGGGCAGGAAACTGTGGAATTGCCGCTGGAAAAAATCGAGGATGCAGAATTAGCCCGGGCTGTGGCGGCGGCAGCAACAAAATACTTCAACCGCCCATAGAGAGAACCCTAAGTATGAAGATCGGCAAGACTGAAGTTGAGTACGTGGCAAATCTCGCCAATTTGGCCATCACGGAGGATGAAAAGCAGGTGTTCATCGGGCAGCTGAATTCCATCCTGGAATATGTTGAACAGCTGAACGCTTTAGAAACAGAGGAAGTCGAACCGACAGCCCAGGTGGTGGCATCGACGGCCCCTTCTTCTCAATTGAGGCCAGATGAGCCTCACAGCACTTTTTCGCAGGAAGAATCGCTCAGTAATGGGCCTGAGACTGGAGCCGGGCATTTCAAGGTGCCTCAGGTGATTGCAGAGCGGTGACGCGGAAGTATTTTTGCCACCTCGGGTTGGTTCAGGCAAAGATAGGAGAGGAGCAGTTTTCGAACAACCACCAATCCTCTGCCCCCTCCTCGGTCGAGAAGTGGGACCAACAACAATCTCATAGAATTGAAAGCTCTCTGACGTGGATCTCTCAAAGCTGACCGTTGAAGAAGTGAGGAGACTCATTGATTGTGGTGAGGCCTCTGCAGAGGAAATCTGCAAGGTCCACCTCGATGAGATCACTCGTCGCGATCCGGAACTTCATGCATATTTGCAGGTCTGCCCGAAACGCGCCCTGGCACAGGCTGCTCAGATCGACCGGCTGAAGCGGGATGGCCGCGCTCTGCCTCCGCTGGCGGGCGTGCCTATGGCTATCAAAGACAACATAATGATCGAAGGCTTAGGCTGCACCTGTGGCTCGAGAATCCTGGAGAACTTCGTGGCGCTTTACAACGCCACGGTGATCGAGAGACTGGAGGCAGCCGGAACGGTGTTCCTGGGGAAGGCAAACCTGGATGAGTTTGCAATGGGGTCCTCGACAGAGAATTCAGCCTTCTCTCCAGTCCGGAACCCGCATGCATTGGACCGTGTTCCCGGCGGCTCCAGTGGCGGGTCAGCGGCCGCTGTGGCCAGCCAGATGGCGGTTGCGTCACTGGGCTCAGATACTGGCGGTTCCGTCCGCCAGCCGGCTTCACTATGCGGCGTGGTCGGATTGAAGCCAACCTACAGCCGGGTCTCTCGTTATGGCTTGGTGGCATATGGGTCCTCTTTAGACCAAATCGGCCCACTGGCCAGGACCGTGAAAGACGTGGCTGCGGTGCTCGGAGTCATCGCCGGAGGAGATCCTCACGATTCGACTTGTTCAACAGTCGGGGTCCCGAATTATCTGGAGGGAATCGAAGCTCCCGTAAAAGGCTTGAGAATCGGCATGCCAAAGCAGTATTTTGGCGGGGGGATCGATCCTCAAGTCCGGGAGAAAGTCAATTCCGGACTACGCCTGCTCGAATCTCTGGGCTGCAGGCTAGTGGAGGTGGATCTTCCTCATACGGACTATGCCATTGCCTGTTACTACATCCTAGCCACCGCTGAGGCCAGTTCCAACCTGGCGCGCTACGACGGGGTCCGGTATGGGTTGCGAGTCCCTGGGATTGGTAGTCTTTCCACCATGTACCGGAAGACGCGAGATGCCGGCTTTGGGGCAGAGGTGAAACGCCGGATCATCCTGGGGACTTTCGTATTGAGTTCGGGCTATTATGATGCTTACTACCTGAAGGGCCAGAAAGTCCGGACCTTGATCAAACAGGATTTTGAAAAAGCCTTTGAGCTGGTGGATTTTGTCATCTCTCCCACCTCCCCAACCCCTGCGTTCCGCCTGGGTGAAAAGAGCAATGATCCGCTAGCCATGTATCTATCTGACATCTTCACTATCACTGCAAATCTCGTCGGGATTCCAGGCATTTCCCTACCTTGCGGCAAAACAACTGATGGTTTGCCGGTGGGACTCCAGATTCTTGGCCGACCTTTCGATGAACAATGTATACTCAAACTCTCTTGCGCGTTTGAACAGGCCGGGGGCTTCGAAGTTTAAGTGGCAGAGTCCAAGAGTTTGGCTACCTATCTTGTTCCCCTCCCTACTGCCTGAACTCCTGTGATATTGCGGAGACGGCCATGAGTTTCATCCTGGCGCTGAGACTTCTGGGATTCTTCATTGGGGCCGTCCTGCAATTCAGCTTGCTGGCCCTTGTCAGGCGTTACCGCCAGATCCGGAAAGTCGAGAGCGTCTTTCTTTGGCTGACGGCCTGCCTGTTAATCTGGAATTTCTGCAAGTTTCTAGCTCTCCTTATTGAGAGCACCCACGGAACCACCCCAATGACCCAGTTCTTCCTAAAGCTGGGTCCTGTCCCTCTTGCCTACTGCGCACTCTGGGTCATTCCATCATTGTTGTTGCACACCCATATCGCCCTGGGAAGGGTCTATCTTCAATGGCGTGTGACCCGGCTGTTTCGGATTGTGGAAGCGGCCGCGTACCTTCCATTGGTGGCCTTACCTTCTCACCTGGTCGAATTCCTCGGTGACTACCCTTCCGGGTCTCCTTATACCCGTTCGTTTGCCACCTGGTTAGCATTGGCACTGCTCTCCTCTGCAGTCATGGAAGTACTCCTGTTGAGACGCAGCCGTAAAACGGAAGAACGGCGGTTGTTTTGGGTCCTGACGACAATTTTTGCGACAACCGCCCTGCTGATCCTGTACGCCTTCTGGATCGAGGAGTACCAGCCCGAATGGAATACCCCCTTCGAGACGCTCTTAATGTTATCGTCAATCATTCCTTCAGCTATTCTGACCTACACGGTCTTCCACTACAGGTTTCTGGACGTTGTCATTGATCGCAGCATTGGATACATGTTCGCGGCGATTCTCTTCCTGATGATCTACTTCGCTGGAGTCGGTTGGGTACGGGATCTTCTGCACGACGCGATCGAGTTCCCCGGTATCGTTGTGGATGCGGGTATGATCCTGGCCCTGTTTGCTTTTTTTCAACCAGTCCGACACTGGGTTGACAAGTCAGTGGACACTTTCTATGCAGCTGAAATTGCCAAGTTTCAGAACCTCGCGGTCAGGTTGAACGATGCCTCCCGTACGACAGTGGAAGTAGAAAAACTGGTCCGATTTATGGAAGACCTACTGCAGCGGGAATTGGCTCTGAGCGGAGTTCGAATTCTCCTTTATGCCTCCGGAGAGGGCGAGGACCCTTCATCCAAGCCGGAACCCAAGGGGACCGTCAGGGACAAGAATGAAAAAATTCTTTTGCCCAGGGGGAAAGAAATCATTGGAGAGATTCAGGTAGTGGAGGAGTTGGGTCACCTTTCCTCCGAACAGAGGGCCGGTCTGCAATTTTTGGTCACACAGATCGTTGCGGCCATCGAGAACTGCAAATTGTCGGAGGGAAAGATCCTCCTAGAGCGAAAGCTTGCCGAAAAGGATATGCTTGCCACGCTGGGTCAAGCAGCGGCCACAGTGGCCCACAATATCAGAAATCCTTTGAGCTCAATAAAGACTATCATCCAGTTGATACAGGAAGATAAGGAGTGCAACCATCGTTACGATCGAGACCTTTCCCTGGTCAACAACGAAATCGATCGTTTGACCAATAGTGTCCGTCAATTGTTGGATTTCTCTAAGCAAACTCCAATTGTCACTGAAGTCACCCTTCAACAGGTATTACAGAAGGTCTACTTGCTTTTCCAGCCTGAGGCCCAGCGAAGAGGGATCTGCCTTGAATTGCAGCAGGACCCCGTAAGTCTGGTTGTGCTTGGCAACGCCGAGGTGCTGGCCGAGGTTTTCCAGAATTTGTTGGTTAATGCGCTTGAAATTTCGGCGCCGCAGACTTGCATTCAAATCCGAGCCTTCGCTTATACTGGAAACCATAAGAAATTTGCGGCGGTCCATGTGGAAGACCAAGGACCAGGAATACCCGCAAGCCTGCGGGAGAAGGTCTTCAAACCTTTTTTCACAACCAAACAGAAAGGTACCGGACTGGGGCTGGCCATCGTTCAGCGGCGCGTGATGGACATGGGGGGGCAGGTCAACGTGGTCAGCCCGGTTGCCGAGAGCCGGGGGACGCGATTTGAGTTGATTTTTCCCTTGATTGCTTAGTCCGGATTGCCGCGATAGCGGAACTGAATGCAAATTGGAAGTAACTCGGAGATGGACTCATGATGCACCGGATACTCATCGTGGATGATGAAGAAGCAGCTCGTCACGGCATAAGACGGGCCCTAGAGAGCGAACAGGTAGAAATCCTGGAAGCTGAGACCGCGGATGCTGCTCGCAAGGCCATCCAAACTTACCATCCTGACGTCATGCTCACTGACATTAACATGCCGGACGAAGATGGCATAAGCCTTCTCCGGAGCCTACCCCCACATCAACACAGGCCCCTGGCGGTTATGCTCACTGCATATGGCACTGCCAAGGTCGCCGTGGAAGCCATGAAAGCTGGGGCCTATGACTACATCACCAAACCATTTGAGATTGAAGATTTGCGGATGGTGGTCAACCGGGCTGTTGAGAAGGTCAGCCTCGAGCAAGAAAACCGGGAACTGCGCAAACAGATCCAGACGGAAGGACATTTTGGAGGTTTGATTGGGAAGGGCGATTCCATGCAGCGGGTGTTTGAGATTGCTGAGCAGGTGGCCGTTACCGATGTGACGGTTCTGCTCCAGGGAGAGAGCGGCACTGGCAAGGAATTGCTGGCGCGGGCCATCCATGAGCACAGCTCTCGCAAGAAAGGTCCATTTGTGCCGGTGAATTGTGCCGCCCTTCCGGAAACCTTGATCGAGAGTGAGCTTTTCGGACACGAAAAGGGAGCTTTTACAGGAGCCGGTGAACAGCGCAAGGGCAAGTTCGAGCAGGCCAACGGAGGCACCATTTTTCTGGATGAGATCGGAGACATGAATCCGCTGACCCAGGCCAAGGTTCTACGAGTACTGGAAGGTAAAATGATTGAGCGACTGGGCGGTGGCGCCTCAATCCCAATCAATGTGAGAATTATCAGCGCGACCCACCGGAATCTCTCGATGGAAACCGGTGCGGGTCGGTTCCGCGACGATTTGTTCTACCGCTTGAAAGTGGTGTCGATTGACATCCCACCGCTGAGAAAACGGAAAGAAGACCTTCCAGTCCTGATCCAAAGCTTCCTCGACATGTTCTGCCTGCGGCATAAGAGACAAGCCTCCCTTGCCCCCGAAGCGATCCATAGTCTGGTCAACTATCCCTGGCCGGGGAACGTCCGCGAGCTCAGAAACGTCATCGAGGGGTGCGTCGTTTTGAACCGGTCCGGTTTGATTCGGACCTCGGAATTGCCTCCGGAAATCACTCAGCCACCAGCGGCTGCGGGCACTCGTTCGCCTGGAGACTCCCAAGATTCCCTCTTTTTCGAGCTCCCTTTCAGGGAGGCAAAAAGAGAATTCGAGACCTGCTACCTGCGAAGACGGCTAATCGAGAACCAGGGGAATGTCAGCCGGACGGCGGCTCAGATCGGGCTCCACCGGCAAAGCCTCCAACAGAAGCTGAAAGAACTGGGACTCCAGCGGGAATGAAAGAAGTGTGAAGGGAAACACTCGCCGGGAGATGTTCCTGCGTGAAGGACTGCCGCATGGCAGCCTACGGCGAACTGAAGTGTCATTACCCGGGCTCTTTGGAGTCGTCAAAAGAGATTCTTTGTGTTCTCCGCCAAACGCTGCTCAAGAAGGCTTCCTCGTTCTGCGTCTCGCTGCCAGATCCTGACACGAGATCCCAGCGCGACGCCGAGCCGAGCCAATTCCACTGAGAGGACTCTTCTCCTGCTGGGGCTTGTGCTGGTGCTGCCCTTTTGTGTGCTCTGGCCAGGATATTCGCAAAGCCGTTTTGAAATTACTCCGGATGTTGACCGCCTTATCCGAAGCGGACAATCGGCCATGTATAACTGCAATTACGAAGGCGCGGACCAAAGGTTCGACCAACTGGTACGCAATTTCCCTGACAACCCTGCAGGTTACATGTACAAAGCAGAGGTCATCTGGTGGAAGTCCCTGAGCGACCCCACCAATAATGCCTTAGAGAGTCAATTTCATCGATACACCAATGAGGCGGTTCGGACCGGGGAAGCCCTCATCAACAGGGATCCCAAGGACTTCTATGCGTGGTACTTCTTGGCCAGCACCTATGGTAACAAGACGCGTTTTTATGTGACGGTCACTAAGAGCTACCTGGGCGCAATGCAGGCCGGAATGAAGGGGCGCTTCTACAACGAGAAATCGCTGGCTCTGAAACCAGACTGTGTGGATTGCTTGATTGGGACAGGTTCCTTCAACTACTTTTCCGGAGCCCTGCCGGCAGTCATCAAACCATTTGCGTGGATGCTCGGGGCCCGAGGAGACCGGGAAGAGGGATTGAAAGAGTTGGAAACGGCGGCAGTAAAGGGAGAGTTCGGCCAAACCGAGGCTAAAACGGTGCTACTGGGCGTTTACTACAATGAACACCGTGTTGATGACTACCGGACTCTCATTACGAAACTCATCGAGGAATATCCGACCAACCATGTCTTTTACATGTGGCTAGCCAACCACTACATTTCAGACCGCCAGTACGACCGGGGGATCCGATTTTTCTCCAATCTACTGGAAAGCCGGGGAGATGCGGGAGCGCGCCCCACCAGAAAGTATGCCAATTATGAAAAAGGTCGACTGGAATTGCAGAAAAACGATCTGGACAAGGCCATCGCCAGTTTGACCCGAGCGATAGAATTGGGGGAGGAAGACAAGAACCTCCTGGCACGGGCCCACTTGATACGCGGCTTTGCCTTGGATTTGAAAGGAGAGCGCAATTCAGCCCTTCGGGAGTACCGGTCTGTTCTCTCCTTTCCTAATGTGGACGAGACGCAAAGGCAAGCGATGCGCTTTTCGAAGACCCCCTACCAGGGCCGACCGTAGTATTGTGCGTCGACCGTCAGAATGGAATGGTTTCACCGCGAAGACGGGTACTGCCACAGCACATGTCCCACAAAGAAGGGCCCCATCGATTGGATAAACTCTGACGTTTGCCGGGTTTTCCGCATGGATTGCACAATGTGCGAGAGGGGATAAATATCCTTGCCGACCAGGCCGATCACAAAATCGTTGTCCCGGGAATCAAGCCCGTAACAGGCCAGCCGGATATCATGCCCCAGATCCGCTTCCCCGTAAGCTCTTCCAATTACCGCATGCTCTCTCAGGATGGCCCCTTGCTCCTGCGGCTGAAGCCTGGCAAAGGCCCCGGTCCTGCGGAGTGGATACCAGATGGCCCAGGGCCATTCCGGATTGCACACTGTTCTCCTGGGTTTGCGCAGCAGCCAGTCCTCCAGGTCCTGTTCGTAGCCGCCAGCATAGGAGCGGCCCAACATGGTGAATTCCGGTTTCGGCTGGCACTCCCGAAATGGGCCACTGGTAAGAAGCGTTTTCAGCCGAGTCACAAATACGGCTGGATCTTCACTCATCGAGAGAACCCCGATGCCTCGAGGATCATTGACATCCTGATAAAGAACACACTCCAGACCACTCTGTTTCACTGGCTCCACTAGACCATCAGAGTTGAGACAGCCGCCATAAACCTGCAATTGCATAAACAGCCGCTTGCTGAGCGTCTGTCGCGTGCCCTCGTGGGAAACACTTCGCTCCTGTAATTCAGTATGCAAATCGTTGATCTGGTCCATGAGATGTTGTCTTTAAGATTGTTCCTTTCTCGTCCTACTTTACTACCAATTTGCCGTGCAGCATCCCCATCCCACACACAAAAGGGAATTCGCCCTCTCTGTCCGGCATCACTTCAAAAGCTGTCTCTCTATAGGACTCCAACTTCTGCTTGATCCTAAAATCTTGCAGAATGACATATTCCGTGCACGAGAGGTTATCATTGCGGCGGAAGACCATCCGCAGAGGCTTCCCTTTCACAACCAACACCTGGGAAGGGATGTATTCTCCTTTGATGTCGATTCTGATTTCCTGAATCGTCCCCTTTTCGGTTGCTGCCGCAGTCGCGACTGTGCTAGTCGGGCCTTTCCCTGAGCAAGCACTAGTAACCATCATTATAATCCAGATCAAACCCAGTTTGCTGGAGGTGCGGACTTTCAACATCGAACCTCGTTTGAGGTCTTGTTTGCCCATGCCATCCCCTGGATTGAGTCTTCTAGGAGAAACCAGGTCTTGCCAGCCACACAGGCCGCATTTCTTTCGGAAGGTCAAGGCGTTTATTAGCCAACTGCCCATGCATTACAGGATCTACTAGCCGTAATTACCCTTGTCATTTTCAACTGCGGCGAAGAATCCAGAAGGAGCAAAGACAATGTCTGCCGTTAATCCCCCTGTCGTTAACCCCTGTTGGGCCTGTCCAGCCTCTGTTGCATTTGGTCGATCTCGCCCCTGAGCGCATGAATGCGACGGGCAAGGCTGAACACATAACCAAAGAGAACCACCCAAATTATTGTATAGGCTGCAAACAAATAACTCATCAATACTCCCTCACCGTGGTTCTGAATAGCTTCGGAAAGTCTGAAACCGTCAGGACATAGACTGAAACCGTCGATGCAAGGCTTCTTCACTGTCTTGAAGTTCTTCAATGCTACAACGGAGACGCCAGAGATAAAAGTAGAGAGAAGTGAACGCCACCAAGCTGACAAACAGAGCCACCCGCATGGCCGGATCGAGGCCCGAATTCTCTCCGCCGGCTATGACCGGCTGAGGGTGCTGAGTTCGCCACCACCGGTTGGCCATGTAAACGATCGGAACGTCCATGGCTCCCAAAATTCCGAAAACTGCAGACAGCCTGGCCCGCTGCTCGGGCGATTCCACCAGGCGGCGCAGCATCAAATATCCCATGTAGATGAGCCAAAGCACGAAGAAGGAGGTCAGGCGGGCATCCCAGGTCCACCAGATTCCCCATACAGGTTTTGCCCAGATGGGACCGGTGATTAAAACTAAGCTGCAAAATATCGCTCCGACCTCGGCGGCTGCCGCTGCACGGATGTCCCAGTTACGACTTCCTTTAAGCAGCGAGAGGATGCTGAACAGAAGGACGAGAAAAATACCGAGAAAGCTTGTCCAGGCTGAGGAGACGTGAAAATAGAAAATGCGCTGGACCTCGCCCATGGTCATTTCTGTAGAGGCGTAAATGAACGCGGCATAGAGGGCAGCCAGCACGAGCACCAATGTGCACAGCGCATGTGAGACAGAAGGTTTCATGTCTTGACTTCTTGACACGGGTTCTGACATACGGGTCCCACCTCCACTAGGCTGAAAAGTCCCCCACAAACCAAACTCCTCAGTTTACTCTACTCCTCCAGCACATAATCAAACAACAGCAGCGGCAGAGTGATAAAGATAATGTTGTACACCACTAGAAACTTCAACCAGAAGCCCAGTGCTTCACCTGGGGGATCGGTTAACGCCGCAGCAGTCGATTCTACTGCACCTAAAATGGCAGGCAGCGCGACCGGCAGGAAAAGGATCGGAAGCATAACATCACTCATGCGCGTGTTCATGGAAACGGCTGCCAGGATGGTTCCCGCTGAGGCGAACCCGAGTGTCCCCAGAAAGGTGATCAACGCCACCCAGCCCAGTCTGGGAACCAGGTTCACGTTGAAAAAAATGGAAAAACAAAACAAGATGACGGTTTCCGCCATCAGCATGAAGAGGAGGTTAGCGAGCATCTTGCCTATGAAAATAGCACCCCAATTGACGGGCGCCAGCATAAGGCTTTGCAGATTGTCGTTCTCCTTCTCGCCCGCAAAAGTGCGGTTCATCCCCAACATACCAGCAAATATGAAGGTCACCCACAACAAGCCAGGACCATATTTCTCTGTTTCCAGACTGTCCGGTTCAAAGGCAAAATGGAACATCAAGATGACTAGCAGCCCAAACAAGAGCATAGAAGTTATGGCATCTTTGGTTCGGAACTCCGTGAGGATGTCCTTCCACAGGATGGCCCCTACCTGATTAAGAAAATGCACCACGCCTCTCTCTCAGGAACTGCTTGTATCGTTCCCGAATCTTTCCAGGGTCCCCCGAAAGTTCCTCCGCGATTGTGCCCTTCTCCAACAGTGCCCAACGGTTTACGAACGCCAGTCCCTGCTCCAAATCATGGGTAGCCATGAGTATTGTCTTGCCGCGGCCAATGAATTCTCTCATCCAGGTGCTCAAGAGCGCGGAAGCTTCCAGATCTAACCCGGAGAAGGGCTCATCCATCAGCAAAATCTCCGGACCGTGCAAGGTAGCACGAGCGATTGAAAGTCTCTGCTGCATTCCCCGGGAGAACCCCCTAACGCGCCGGTCGGCGCTTTCATCGAGTCCCACCCAGCGGAGAGTCTCCTCGATTCGCTCTTCCAGTTTCTCCATTTGATACATCCGCCCAAAGAATCTCAAGTTCTCCCGGGCAGTCAGATTGGAGTAGAGATAGCTGCTATGCGCGACGAATCCCAACTGGACGCGGACCTGATCGGTATGCCGGCTAATGTCAATTTCCCGAACCAGGATTCGACCTGAGCTGGGCTTAGCCAGCCTGGCAATCACCCGCAGCAGGGTAGACTTTCCTGCCCCATTTCTCCCAAGCAAGACCAGGAAGTCCCCCGGCCAAACAACCAGGTTTATTCCCTGCAGGGCCCTCGTATTCCCAAACCACTTTTCTATGCCCTCCAGGCGGATCACGGGGGTTGTTGGCGCTGGAGCGTGACTTGGAGTCATTGAGCCGTTGCTTCCCGACTCGTCCTCTGCGGCTGCCTCCCACACGGGTTTGGGTTCATTTTGCATTTTTCTGAGTCACGCCGACGGTCCGGTTCTTTTGGCGCACCGCTAGAATGAGGATGAAGACGAAAATCGCTCCGAGCCCTCCTATGATGAACTCTCTGAGCTCAAAGACCCGGTTGGGTAGCCTAACCACCTTCACCTGGGAGTCTTCCGAGCCCTGATCATTGCTGCTCTCCTGCGGGTCGGTGATTTGCGGGGCTTCCCCAACGACCTTCAGTTGCAGATCTCCCTGGGGTGACAGGTTGGAAATCTGATATACAGCCGCCTGGGTTCTCTCATCTCGGCCGACTGCCTTCAGACCCGAACCCACAACCTGCAAATCTGGAGGCAGTATCAGAATTCGGGAGGTTCCGGTCGGGTAAAACAATCGCTGACTGAGTTCCCTTTCCGAGGTGGAAGACTCCATCCGATAGGAAATGTGGATTTCGTTGAGCCCTGGTTTCATCGGATAAGAGATCGAGTAGCCCCCGCCTGGCCTCTGCGCGGGAGCCTGGGGCAAGGGAATTTCTCCCACTCCCACCACCGCAACAGCTAACTGCCTAGTAGTTCCCGAGGGCGGGGTGTCGAAGAAGAAGGTCCCTCCAGGGTTCAAAAGCGTTCTTTTCGGGTTCGTCTGGTTGTCGACAAAATACTGCTGTTGAACGTACAAGGTGTTCGCACTGGCTTGCACCAGCATAACCGGCAACGAGACCCCGATGTTTTTGAATTCCTGAGTGACATCAAAAACTGTCAGGCTCGCTGGAGCTTGCATTTCCTGGGTGGTGGCGACTACCGCGTTGTAGTTGACCCCCTTGTAGATCGCGCGAATGACCAAATGGGGAGACTGCCCCATCTCAGCCGCTGGGAACTTGAAGGATCCATCCGGCCCGGTTGTTGTTTCGTGTTCAAGTTTCATCCCCTGTGCAATTGAGAGCAACTCGACCTTCTGGCCGGCGACCGGGCGTCCCGAAGTGCCATTGATCACGCCTCCCTGTATCAATTTTTGAGCAAGGCCGGCGGAGGGAGAGGGAAGAACAAACAGCAGGACATACGAAGGAAGGTGTTCCGAGAAGCAATCAATCAAGGCGTTGTATACAGTTTTCAGCAATGTCTTCCACGGTCTACCTTTTGGATTTTTCGCCGCTCTTGAGGACGGCAACAACTTGCGGCTGACCTGGCTTCTGGAGAGGCTCCGGCTGGATTGCATCAATTCGGGCCAAGATCTCATAGGCCTCGCGGGAAAGGTCGTTGCGCAGACGCTGAAAATCCTCGTCGGATAGCTTACCCATCTTGTACTCGAACTCCAAGTCTTTGATATTCTCGTACACCGTTTCCTTTTTGCGCAACAGTCGCTTCAACGAGGTGGTTCCCCTATCAACCTCCAAGACCATTCCTTGAGAGCGGTTAAGAACCACGGGGTAGAAAATGTAGATAAGTGCTGCCGAAGCGAGCGCGATGCACACTAGAATAGGTTGCCACATACCTAAACCCAACTCCTCACAAGTCAAGATCCTTCAACTCACTCTCAATTCGCTGTTGATAGTCCTGCGGAACCTCCGCAGTACTTCCGCTCCCCATGGCAGACACCGCTCGCGGCCTCGACCAAAGCCTGATCAGGTAATAAATGAGCGCCAGCCCCAGCACAAACATCACAAAGGGCATGGTCCATGCGGTCAGATCAAATCCCTGGGTTGTTGGTGCGGCCAGAATGACTTTTCCGTACTTGCCCACGAATATACTCGTGATTTCCTTTTCGGTCTTTCCCTGCTTCAGCAACTCCGCTATTTCAGACCGCAAGGGCGTAGCCGAGCCGCAGTTTAACATGGCACAGACTGAGAGTTGCTCGCTGCAGCCGCATTGACATACAAACCGTTCCGAGACCTTCATAACTTCAGGACCAACGATCTGTGCCGGCCCGTCAACACTCATGGCAGCAACAGACACAACTACCACAAATACAAGAGGACGGAAGACATGGGTCTGCAAGCAACCGAAGAAGAAAGCTGACAGTCCCTGTTCCGGGTTCCTCTCCTTCAGCCTCCGGTCTTTAGCCTTTGGTTCCGACATTCTCTGACTTTGCATACTCCTGGACCTCAGCCCTGATCAACACCCTTTCGGCTGTGCGGGTGTGCTTGCTGGGGATCAGGCAAATGACTGTTCCGCCAAAGCAAAACGCTCCGCCCAACCACACCCAGGTCACCAAAGGGTTCACGAAAGCATGGACAATGGCCTTTGAATTGTCATCGCTGAATCCCGCTAATACAAGATACAGGTCTTCCTTCAGGTTCGACTTGAGCGCGACTTCCGTGGTTGGCTGCTCGCTGGCAGGGTAGAATCGTCGCTCGGGGTGCAAGGCACCCGCCCGTTTTCCGTCCTTGTACACACTGAAGATTCCGACAGCGGACTCATAATTGGCATTGCTCGAAGTCTTGACCCGTTCGAGAGTGATTGCGTAATTTCCGATGGTGAGGGTATCGCCTGGAACCATCTCCTGCTGGGTCTCGCGATTGAACCCAGCTCCAGCAAACCCGACAAAAAGGAAGACAATTCCCAAGTGGACAATGTAACCTCCATAACGCCGGGTGTTACGGAACGTCAAGATCCAAAGCGCCTCCAAGTAATTATCCCCTTGCCGCTTGCGGGCCAAGGCCCCGCGGTGGAACTCCATCAGGATGGTGCAGGTCACAAAGATTGAGAGCACCAGGGAGACCAGGGAATAAAAGTGCCTCATCCCGAAGCCGATCAAAATGGCTCCTGCTAGGAGCGAGACAATTATAGGAATCGTGAAGTTCTTCTTTAGGCTGCGGAGGGAGGTGTTCCTCCAAGCCAGTAAAGGTCCAACCCCAGTCAGGAACAGGAGAAACAGCCCCAAAGGAATATTGACCTTGTTAAAGAACGGGGCACTGACACTTCGCTTTTCTCCTTGCAGCGCTTCAGATATGACCGGAAAGATGGTTCCCCAAAGAACGGCAAACATGGCTGCCAACAGGACAAGGTTGTTGAAGAGGAAGCTGCTTTCGCGCGACACTACCGACTCCAGCCGGTTCTCACTCTTCAAGTCGTCCAGGCGGGTCACGATGAAGTAGCAACAGAGTCCCAGCAAGATGAAGATGAATCCGGCAAAATATGGGCCGATCGCCGACTGGGCAAAGGCATGAACGGAAGAGACTACCCCACTGCGAGTTAGGAAAGTCCCGAATATACAGAGCAGGAAGCTCGAGAGAATGAGTACCACATTCCAGACCTTCATCATACCCTTGCGTTCTTGCATCATTACGGAGTGAAGGAAGGCGGTCCCTGTCAACCACGGCATCAATGAAGCGTTCTCTACGGGGTCCCAGCCCCAATAGCCACCCCATCCCAGGACCACGTATGCCCATTTGGCCCCCAGCAGAATTCCTGTTCCTAAGAGCATCCAGGGAACCATCATCCAGCGTCGTGTGGTCCGAATCCATTCTTCGTCCAAATCCCGGGTAATTAGCGCCGCCATGGCAAACGCAAAGGGAATCGTGAACCCCACATAACCAAGGTATAAGATAGGCGGATGAATTACCATCGCCCAATACTGAAGCAAGGGATTGAGCCCGCGTCCATCCATCGGAGTGAAAGGCACGGCAGCGGCGCCCAATCGCACAACACCTACCAGATCGAAGGGATTGGCGACAAAGTTGTTCACAGTTAAGAAGAATGTGGTGACCACGGAGACGACACTGACGACATAGGGCATCAAATTCCTGTTCCGGTTCCGATGGATGAAGATGGCGGCGGCGGAATAGATGCTCAAAAGCCAACACCAGAACAACAGGGATCCTTCTTGCCCTCCCCATAAGGCCCCGAATTTGTAGTACCAGGGCATAGCTCGGTTACTGGTAGATGCCACATACTGGAGACCATAGTTGTTAGTGAGCAGGTTGTACCATACACAGAACACAGCCAGGGTTACCAAGCCACAAGTGACCAGAACTGCTCGTTCTCCGGTTTCCGCCAGACGGCGATGAGCCAGCTTCCCCCCGAGAAAGCCGGCAATGATGGCGTACGCCGACAAACAGAAGGCAAAAAGTAGTGCGAATTGGCCTATATCGACAGCAAGGTTTTGCATCGGTTTTTATCCTTTTACTCTATGTTAAGGGACTAGGGAGTGTTAATCGCGGCCGGCGAGTGAAAAATACCCTTGCTCATATGCCCCTCCTGCATTCCCTAACCCCGTGGTTCTTGCAGATGGACTACTTTTTGTTGGGAGTCTTGGCATACTGCGCTTCATACTTGGATGCACACTTGGCCTGGATCTTGATCGCTTCGAACAGACCACCCCGAACCAGATGTCCTTCGGCGAGAGCTTGTGAACCGTTCTTGAAGGTGTCTGGAAGAATGTCCTTCCCTATGTAGCGGACTGGCAGGATCTGCCCGTTTTGCTCCAAGTTGAAACTGACAACTGCCGCGCTTCGCTGAATGCTGCCAGGAACTACATTGCCTGCCACACGTAAACGCTTTCCGTATGCTGCCTCACTCATAGCTTTAAGCTCATCCACCGTTTTGTAGTAGGCAAGGCTCTCATTGAAACTGCTGAACCCTAGCCACGCTACAGCAGCCACGATGACGAGGGAACCTATTAGAAACTTCAATTTGCGTCTGTCCATAGGCCATCGACTCCAGCCTTAACTATAGTTCCAAAAAGGCATTTAGTGTGTTTGAATTCCAGTGTTTTCGCAAACGCTATTCTATCACCCCTTCCGCAATTCACAAAGGGCAGATTGGGAGGAAGGCAGAATGGACAGCCAGTACTACTTGGTCGCCTGGCAAATATTGAGCAGTTCGTTACCCTTCAAATTCCCCTGTCTTTTAGCATTTAGAGCGAGTGGCCTTCTCAATGGATTGGGCTACAATGGGGGGATGATGTCATACTACTGCCAACGAATTTTCAGTTGCCGCCTTCTCGGAGTCCTGCTTTTTGGAATAGTTGCCTGCACCGGGCCATCAGAACGAAAGCCTGACAAGCCGCAGCCGAGTGCTGCAGCTCAGCCCGTGACAGCCCGCTTTGCCTTTCAGAGGATGTATATTTTGGCCAAGACTTGGTCTGCGGATGCACAACCCGTGCAGGTTGCCAACTTGAATTTGAGGGGCGTCCCCTGCGTCGGAGGCAAATGCGTTGCTTGGAGAGCCACTTTTGTCTCGGTTCAGCTCAGGAAGGCGCTCACCTATACCTTTTCTGTCGTCAATTCGCCGGGGATTATCCGCGAGGGAGCCATGGCTGGACGAGACGAACCATGGTCCGGGCCGACAGGACAGTCGCGCCCATTTATTTATCAGATGCTGAAGGTGGACTCCGACCAAGCTTACCAAGCGGCAGTCAAGGAGAGCGCCCCCTACCTGAAAAAGCATCCTGACTTGTCAGTTCAATTCATGCTGGAGTTTACTGGGCGTTTTCCGTTCCCGGCCTGGCGCGTAATGTGGGGGGAGACCATTGGCTCCAGCAACTACTCGGTCTTTGTTGACAGTATTTCCGGTAATTATCTCCAGACATCACACTGACCGGGCAATTGGTCCCATTTATCCGGCTGGAAGTGGGGAAACTGGGGGTCAGATCTGAATATTCGTTGTTTTTCAAGGAATGAAGATGTACCCTTCCCAATGAGCAGGCAGAATGGGAACTGCGCTCTGCACATTCAGGAGAAGAGCTCGCATGGCCAGGCCGTTGCGCCTCAATCGGGCAGGAGGATTCTATCATGTGACCTCTCGAGGCAACCAGCGCCAAACCATTTTCGTCAGTGATGATGACTATGTGCGATTCTTGGGCTATCTGCCGGATCTGACCGTGCGCTATCGGTTGCGGATCCATGGCTATGTGCTGATGCCCAACCATTACCATGTGTTGTTGGAAACCCTGGAACCGAATTTGAGCCGGGCTCTGCAATGGCTCAACACTAGCTACACACAATGGTTCAACCGCCGCTATCATCGCAGCGGCCATGTGCTGGAGGGACGGTTCCGGGGGATCTTAGTGGATTGGCCTTCTTGGGGGTTGGCAGTCAGCCGGTATGTCCATCTGAATCCAGTGCGAGTGGCGGCTTATGGCTTAGGAAAAAGGATGCGCCAGCGGGCTCGAAGGGGAGTGGCCAGCCAAGTCGAAAAGTCCCAAGTCGGAGCACGCTTGGCGTTACTCAGCGAGTACAGGTGGAGCAGTTACCTAGCTTATAGGGGCACAGTGGAACAACCCGAATGGCTGACCACAAGTGGTGTTTTGAGATGTTTGGACCGAAGCAAGGGCCGGGCCCGCGACCTTTATCGCCAGTATGTGGAACAGGGGGCGATGGAAGACGCGGGCATAAAATTGTGGCAACACCTTAAAGGACAGGTGGTGTTGGGGGAGGAAGAATTCATTCGGCAGATCCAAGGGCAGTTCAGTGGTGATGCAGAGGAACAAGGCAGTCTGCGGCAATTGACGTCGCGGCCTTCCTGGGAGGCGGTAGTGGCGGTGGTGGAAGCCTTGAAGGGGGAAAAATGGGAAAGCTTTCGCGATCGTTATGGAGACCGGGGGCGGGATGTCGCCTTATGGCTGGCACGGAACCACGGCGGGTTCCGGTTGAGAGAACTGGGGGAACGGGTGGGCGGACTCACCTACCACAGTGTGAGCCGGGCCCTTCGGGACCTGGAATCTCTCGCCCGGCTAGACGCGTCCATCGCAGCCTTCCTCAAAAAGACGGAGAAGTTGCTTTTGCACAATATTCAGATCTGACCCCATTCCCTCCTGTCCAACCTAGTTCCCTTTCAAGAACAGCAATCTGAATAATTCCTCCACGTGGTAGCCTCCTCCAAAGACCGGCACTCCAAGGCGGAGTTCCAGATCATGCCGAACCCAGTCATCCAGGAACAGGCCTTGTTCACCAACCATGCACTCGGAGGGGATAATTAGGGAATCCCCATGGAGCTGGTCTTTGACCGCGGAATAAATATCCCCGCCGCTTAATAACCCCGCCACGGTGATTCCCTTTCCCAGGAATTGGTTTTCCACTGGGAAACACTTCAAATCCAGCCCAAACCGAAGGTTGATCTTGTTGACGCATTTGTGAAGGATCGGGTGGAACACCCGCCCGGTCACAACCGTGGCTCGCCGCCTCCGAGGGTTCGGCTTCCATCGTTTTCGAAGCGCCACGGCAAATTCGCCTAGGAAATTGCGCACCATCCCGACGCCGTTTTCTACAAGCGGGAAATCGCCATAGTGGGAACGGGGCGGTATGGGATGCCCGGCCAAGATGTAAAACTCGTCCCCCAAGAAGCAGAAGGGGGTCTCATGCTCCATCCGGTTGCATTCCTGGATCGGGCCCACGTGTTCAATGGTATTACGGGCATATTCAGCGTCGACAGGTTTCAACGAGGGGAGGCCCTTTCGGTGGTCGGTCAGCCCCAAAGGAACAATCGAGACGCTCATTACGTTGGGATAGAATTGAATCAGGTCGTTCAATGTGCGCTCAAGGTGGGCTCCATCGTTGACGCCGGGTATCAATACGACCTGGGTGTGGAGTTTAATGCCGCCTTCAATCAACCGCCCCATATTTCCCAAGAGATCATCCGGTTTTCTATTCTGTAACAAATATCTCCTGAGCTCGGGATCCGTGGAGTGTACCGACACGTAAAGGGGAGACAACCGCTGCTCGAAAATTCTCTGGAAGTCCCGCTCTGACAGGTTTGTCAATGTCAGGTAATGTCCGTATAGGAAGGAGAGCCGGAAGTCTTCATCCTTGACACGAAGACTCCGCCGGATATGCTTCCCCCGTGGAAGCTGATGGACGAAGCAAAAGATGCAGTTGTTCGTGCAAACGCGTGTCTGGATCCCTTCCAGCTCAAGCCCCAAGCTCTCTTCAGGAGTTTTCTCGATTTCGATATCCCAGAGTTCGCCGGAGGCTTTGACCACTCGCAGCACGACTTCGGTTTCAAACCGGCTGAGGTGGAAGTTGTAATCGAGGACATCTTCGATGGCCTGACCGCCGACAGCCAGGACGCGGTCCCCGGCTTTGATCCCTACTTCCTGG
>JBGOTQ010000066.1:0-24539 GCA_041476565.1 Terriglobia bacterium
ACGGCGGCCGGGACCGCCACGCCGCAGCTCTATCAGGAAAGCGCCGCCCGGATCATCACCGACGTGGTCTCGGGCGCCAACATCGAAACGGTCCACCCGGCCAAGGGCATCCTGCTGGACAACTACAGCCCGATGGAGATGCGGTTTGACTGCGAGGTAGCGCATGCGGCGGCCGGAATGCGCCGGCAGGATGCCAACGAGATCGTCAAGGCGCTGCTGGCGAAGTACGAGCCGCACCTGGAGAATCCTCCGGAAGGAAAGCGGTTCCAGGATTGCTTCAACGTGGACACCCTGGAGCCCACGCCGGAGCACTACCAAGTCTACGTCAACGCGAAAGAGGAACTGCGCAGACTCGGTCTGCCGCTGCGTTAGCCGCCGTGGAAATTCGCGGGCGAACCAACGGAGCCTCGAGCATGCGCAGAGCCGCGGAGGTTATCTAATGGAAGAAGCACAGCTCCTGGAGGGACTGAAGCAGGCGGTCCTGGACTATGACTTCGAGGGAGGCGCCCGCCTGACGCGGCAAGGCCTGGACCAGGGGATACATCCGCTCAAGCTCATCGACGACGGTCTCTCGCGCGGGATCGCGATCATCGGCGAGAAGTTCCAGACCATGGAGATCTTCCTGCCCGAGTTGATGATGGCCGCCAAGGTCTTCCTCGAAGCCATGAAGATCCTCGAGCCGGCCATCCTGGCGTTGGGCGAGGGCCGGCAGAAGCGCGGCATCGCCGTCATCGGAACCGTGAAAGGCGATGTCCACTCTATCGGCAAGGACCTGTTCGGCACGCTGCTCAAAGTGGCGGGGTTCGAGGTTCACAACCTGGGCGTGAACGTGCATCCCGGCAAGTTCATCGAGAAGGTGGAAGAGACCGGGGCGCAGATCGTCGGCCTCTCGGCCCTGATGACTACGACGATGCCGTCGATGCGTGAGGTCATCGAGTTCTTCGAGGCCCGCGGCCTGCGCGAGAAGCACACGATCATGATCGGGGGCGGACCGGTCACGGAAGGCTTCGCCAAGAAGATCACGGCCGACGCGTACGGTCAGACCGCGCAGGACGGGGTTCAACTGGCGATGAAGTTCGTGGACATGATGCGCGCGGCCGGGCGCGGCTGACCGAACTTCCGCTATTCGTTTGCCACCCACCTGCTTGAGGACGGACACGACGTCCGCACGGTCCAGGAGCTGCTCGGGCACCGGGATGTGAGCACGACCATGATCTACACGCATGTGCTGAACCGCGGCCCCGGCGCGGTCCGCAGCCCGGCCGATCGATTGTCAGGGCCATAGCGGGTTCCGGACCGGCCTTGGCGCGGCGGCCGGGAGCGGCTCTATCAGGATTGCGCGGGCAGCTCGGACGGCTGATAATGGGGGCCAAAGACGGCTGGAGGGGGTCGTCCGTGGGGTGAGCATACGACGAAATATGCAGGTCCATCTATCACAGCCGGCGGCTGTGTGTTGCGGCGCCCGCCTTAGAGGAAGCGGGAGGAAGCAATATCTTCACCCCAACAGGTTTAGGCTGCAGCGGCTGCCGTGTCGGCGGTGTTGGGGGAGTTCTGCCTAATTCTTGTTAGATTTGCAACGTCGTGCGGGACCTCTTGGTCGCACGTAACCATAATGAGGAACATGATATGACTGAACCAAAGGTGTGGCTCATTACCGGAGCGGGCCGTGGGTTGGGTGTCGACATCGCGAAAGCCGTCTTGGCCGCCGGCCACGCGCTTGTCGCCACCGGTCGTGATGCTGCGAAGGTCGCGGCCGCGATCGGAGACCGCGACAGCCTGCTGGCAATCAGACTCGACGTCACTCGTCCCGAGGACGCGCAGACAGTAGTCGAGGCCGCCGTCGCGAAGTTCGGTCGAATCGACGTCGTGGTCAACAACGCGGGCAACTTCTTTGCCGGCTTCTTTGAGGAGCTAAGCCCCGAACAGGTCCGCAATCAGATCGAGACGCTGCTGTTCGGCCCGATGAACGTCACTCGCGCGGTGCTGCCTGTGATGCGCAAGCAGCGTTCCGGCTTGGTGCTCACCATTTCCTCGACCGCGGGCATCGCCGGTCAAATGTTCTGCACAGCGTATGCCGCTGCGAAGTTCGGTATCGAGGGGTGGATGGAATCTCTCACGCCGGAGATCGCCCCCTTCGGAATCCGCACGATGCTGGTCGAGCCTGGTTTTTTCCGTACCGAGCTGCTCACCAACGACTCGACCACATACGCCAAGCCCTGCATCGACGACTATGCCGAGAAGACGAAGGAAATCGTCGCGGCTTGGAAGAGCATGGATGGGAAGCAAGGCGGCAACCCCGCCAAACTCGCCGACGCCCTCGTGAAGCTCGCCGCGCTTAAGGAGCCGCCCACCCGCTTCGCTGCGGGCGCCGACGCCGTGGAGTCATTTGAGGCCAAGGCCAACGCGCTGCTTACCCAGGTACAAGCCCACCGCGGTCTTTCGACCTCTCTCGCATACGACGACGCCTGAGCAATAGTGTTGCTTTATGCGAGCTACAGCAAATCTAACTATGTGCTGCACCCGACGCGCTGGCGCGCCTTGTGAACCACGGAGTGGACTCGGCCAATCTCCCCGATAACCAGCCCCTGCGGGTCCGTTATCAAGATAGATTCACCGGTCACCCCGGGGCGTTGAATCTGTAGAAAAAGTCCGAAGGAGCTTATAATAGCGTTATTCATCAGGTGAAGAACCAAGGTCCAAGCGGTGAGTGGAGAAACGTGGATGGCGCGATACAAAGAGTACAATTACTCCCAGGGCAAGTTCATTCCAGTCTTCTTCGAGAAACAAACTCTACCGGGCACCTTCGAGCACAGCCTGCACTATCTCATCGACCAAGAGATCGATCTGTCGATTTTCGAGGGGCGCTACAACAATGATGAAACCGGTGCCCGGATCCAGAGAGAAAAATCATACGAAGAGATGTACGATTTCGAAAACGGACTTTTTCTACAGCCTCGTTGGGTGGACCATTAAATATGATTCCAGGCCTTTGCCTTCTCGCGTTCTTCTGTTGGAGTGGGGAGAGCCGTGACGCTCAGGAGCAGATGCAGTATGCGAACCATAATCAGGTTGACTACGGTCCCCTTGTAGTCAGGAGCGTGAACGGCTTTGTCGCCGATGCTCAGGGTGTCCCGATACCAGCGGCGAACGTCGGAGTGTTTACTGAATCCGACCATAAGTTGCTCTTTCAGACCACCACTGATTCTGATGGCTTCTTCAAGATCGAGGGACTGAGGCGAGGTGAGTACAGGCTGGTTTCGCAGTACAACGGGTTTTGTGCGGCAAATGCTCGGATCGTGGTGGCGGGTTGGCCACGAGGTGGCTTCGTCAAGTCGAGACGGTTTCGTATACGCATGTTGGGGCGCGGAATCGACACCTGCAGTGAGGTTACCTATCGCGAAGCCGCCCAACCCGCCACTGCAGCCGACCGCTGAAAAGCGCGGCGGCTGAGCGGCAATCTGTTAGACCGCGAAGTAACGGACGAAAATGATGTCGGAGCCCTCAGTGCACCCGGATCGATCAAACGGCTGGGAGGCGGTGGCCAGCCGGTTCACGGCACAGCGTTCCAGCATCGGCGCAGCTACAGTTCGGGCTTGGTGTCGAGCGTTGCCAACTGGTGCATCTGTTCTCGATCTGGGTTGCGGCACGGGCGTGCCGATCTCCGAGGCGCTGATTGACGAGGGCTGCGTGGTCCGGGGCGTTGATGCGTCCCCGAGCTTGGTCACCGAATTTCAACGCCGGTTCCCGCGGGTGCCGGTGGCCTGTGAGCCGGCGGAGGAATCTGAATTCTTCGGCGAGACCTATGACGGGATCGTGGCCATCGGCCTCTTGTTCCTCCTGCAATCAGACGTCCAGCAGGCCATAATCCGCCGAGTGGCCGCGGCCCTGAAATTGGGTGGCCGATTTCTGTTCACAGCTCCCGCGCAGACGTGGGCTTGGGTGGACGTCATGACAGGCCGTCAATCAGTATCGTTGGGCGATGAGGCCTACCGACGCGCACTATCGAGCGTCGGGTTGCGAGTCATCGGAGAGTACGTCGATGAGGGAGAGAATCATTACTATGATGCCGCTCGCTAAGCCAAACGCGGTGGGAATCGCGGTCAAACAAGGCGCTGGTCAATTCCACGTTAGGAGGAGAGATGAAAAAGGTGCTTCTTGCAGCCGCTGCCGTAGTGATAGTCCTTGCTGGAGTAACACTGGCAAGCACTTGGGCCGGACAGAAAAAGAAAGATGTCGTCGGGATAACCCCCGAACAAGTGAGGTGGTTCACGCCGCCTTACTACAAGGATGGGCGACAGCGAGCGCAGTTGTTCGGAGACTCAAGTCAAGACGGAGCGTGGGTTGATCGGGTTAAGATACCTGCCAGCGGGCGCGTCCTCGCACACACGCACCCGCATGAGGAACTGGTTACGGTCATTGAGGGGACTTGGTACTTGGGCGAGGGAGAAAGATTCGACCCGGCCAAACTAAAAGGCTATCCGGCAGGCAGTTTTATTATCATTCACGCGGGCGTGCCACATTTCTTGGCGGCGAATGAAGGCGGCGTGATAGTTCAGCTAAGCGGCACGGGCAAGTTCGGCACTGACTATCTTGAGAAATGAGGCCGCGCCTAACGAGTTAAGGATTCGTGCGCGACGGCGCCGGCGCACAATCCGGGGTTGAACTCAGCCGCGAGGGAAGGGTGGAATCCGCATATCTGGAATTTGCACCCGGCCCTGAACAGAGGGCGGTAAACCGGAATGAGCCGGGAGAGAAGTCAGGCAGGCGAGAAACCCTGAGTAAAAGGCCGACGGGTAGCGAGAGGCTGAAGCCGGATCGTGCAGGAAACGACTTTTGGGCCTGAAGATCAGAGTTGAATTCGGGTGTGGGACAGAACTCTCCATCGGCCTGTAGAGGTCGCTCTGACCTTTTCGAAGAATGCTGCAGCTTGAGAGGGAAGGGTCTGGGTGTCATGGAGGTCCCCGTTTATCGGGAAGGAGCGTCTCGACCAGGGTCATGGGCTGTCCGCAGCGAGGACAGCAGTGGGAAGGAGAGGCTTGGCTGGGTTTTTCATCACCGGACGCTTCCTGGGGTTGGGCCAGCTGGCTGGGATCCCCAACCAGTGCCCAGAGGAGTGTCTGGAAGGTTGGGCGGTTCTTGGGGTGCAGGAAGCCGTAGTAGCGGACTTTGACGAAGCCCTCGGGCAGGACATGCTGGAGGAAGCGGGCCAGGAACTGGAGCGCGGGTAAGGTCACCCGGCGGTTCTGGTGGGTCTTGCGGTCCTGGTACTGGAAGACGACCTGGTCATTTTGCAGTTGGAGCAGGCGGCGATTAGACAAGGCCACCCGGTAGATGTAGGGGGCAAAATACTTCAGGACGGTTTCTCCCTGCCCGGCCGGTTCACAGTGGACCACCCAGGGTTGTTTCCAGACCTCAGGGGGAACCGTCGGGAACAGGGGGATCTTTTTCAAGGCCTCGCGGAACTTGGCCCGGAAGATGGGAGACAGAGCCGGAGCGTAAAGGAAGAAGTCTTTTGAAGAATGGCGCCAGCGCCCTTTCGCAGTGATGCCGCCGCCAGGGATGAGGAAATGGACGGGAGGGTGGTAGGTGAGAGCGCGGGTCCAGGTATGCAGCACGCCCATCATGCCGATCTTTCCGCCCACGAAACGGGGATCGAGGGCAAGTTTCTGTAAAGCGGCCGCTGCCGTTTGAAACAGCAGGCGGTAGAAGAGCTTCTGATGGGAGCGGGCCAGGGGGCGCAGTCCAGCGGGTAGGGTGAAAGTAGCCAGGAAGTAATGGGTAGGCAGCAGCCAGCGGCGATGGCGGGTGAGCCAGCGGGTGGCCTGTTCATTTTGGCACTTGGGGCAATGGCGGTTTTTGCAAGAGGGGTACTCATACTGGTGGTGTTGACACGGCTTGCACAGATAAACGTGTCCCCCCAGCTTGGCCGTGCGGCAAGCCTCGATATCCGCCAGAGCCCGGCGATGCGAAGGGAGCAGGTGATCGCCATAGTGCGCGAGGTATACGGGTCCGTGGCGGCGAATGATCTCCGCCAGTTCGAGCATGACCTCTTTGCCGGGAGATTAAAAGCCTTCCATCAAGTGGTCGAGCGACTCGCGGGAGTGCTGCTGGATCTTGGCGGTCAGATGGGTGTACCGCAAATGTGCTGCAGCACATTTGCGGTACCTGGATGCCAATCTCGCGTTGAAAGAACAGATCTTGACCAAGACCGCCCCATTCGGCATCAACTCCCGTCACTTTCAAGCCGAAGATCAGTTGCTAGGCTTTCTTAAGAGTCTCTGAGTTCAGCGAAGGGCCTGACGAAAGACGATCTGGACACTGCTTTTAGGGATGGGTTGTGTGGCCGTAGGCATGTGAATGCCGCCGCGCCCACAGGCGGGAAAGGGCCAGACACGGTTGCGATGGGTCAGCCAGAACTGGCGAAGCAACTCCAAGGTGCGTTGAGGCAAGGGAACATAGCGATCCTTGCCCCCTTTGCCATGGCGGATGTGAACCAGTTGACGGGCCGAATCGATGTCGGGGACCTGCAATCGGGTGCCCTCCTGCAGGCGCAAGCCACAGGAATAGATGGTGATGAGACACACCCGGTAGCGGAAGAGGCGGACGCGGCCCTGGATGTTGCGAACTTCCTCGGGGCTGAGAACGACGGGCAGTTTCTGATCGTGGGCCGGGCGGACCAGTTTCAGGGTGGTCCAGTCCTGGTGGAGGGTCTGGCGGAAGAAGAACTTGATGCCGCACAGAGCGATGGTGGTAGCGGCCCGGGAGTTATGCTTGACGTTCTTCATCCAGAGGAAGTACTGGCGGATTTCTTCTTCACAGATCTGGTCGGGGGATTTGTGGTAATGGTCAGCAAGTTGACGCACGGCCCGGATATAGCATTCCTGGGTGCGTTCCGACATGCCGCGGAGTTGCAGGTCTTCCAGCATACGGCGACGGAGTTCGGTCATAACAACCTCCAATGTTGAGAATGGGACAACAATACTGGAGGTATTATGAGCCTGGACGATCTGCCGCAGAAAAGAGGACGCTCTCCTTCAGCTACTCCTCTCTGCCGCTCCGCGGCTTAGTTCAACAAGCGCATACACGCGAGCCCGCGAAGCGAGCTTCTTATGGTAACTTTAGGTATTCCACGCGGGCCCCGTGATGCGGGTGCGTTCGGCGGCAGATGCAAAGTTGTCGATGGAGGCAGCAAAGACTGATCAGCTAAGCAGCGCGGTCCTGAAACTATGAGTTCCCTCCCAGCGCGTCGCGGCGCCTACGGCTTCGACGCACCATACGCTCCGCTCCTGATGGCCCTCGGCGGGGTCTGCCTGCTCGCCCTCTCGGTGACGCGGTTGTGGCTCGCCGAGGGCCGGCCAGCGATGGTGAGCGCGGCCGCACTGAGCGTGGCCGCGCTCTGGCTGTTTCTCAACGCGGGCATCTTCGTCCACACCACCCGCGCGGGCAAGTTCGCCGTTTGGGCCGAGCTGCTCGATCGGCTCGAGCTCAAAGGAGACGAGCGGCTGCTCGACATCGGCTGCGGCCGCGGCGCGGTCCTGCTGATGGCGGCCGAGCGCCTGCCCCGCGGACGGGCCGTCGGCGTCGACCTCTGGAGCACCACGGATCAATCGGGCAATGCCGAACACGTCACCCGCCAGAATGCGGCCCTCGAGGGCGTGGCCGAGCGGGTTGAGCTTCACACCGCCGACATGTGTCAGCTGCCCTTCGACGACGGCTCGTTCGACGTCGTGGTCAGCTCGCTGGCAATTCACAACGTGCCCGGCGCGCGCGAGCGAGCGAGGGCACTGCGCGAAGCGGCCCGGGTGCTCAAGAAGGGCGGCAAGCTGGTGATCGCCGACATCCGGTACGCGCGGGTGTATGCCCGCGAGCTCGAGGCCTGCGGGTTGAAGATCACCGATCGCCGATCGCTCGGCGTTCGCTTCTGGTACGCCTTCGGCCCCTGGGCGGCGACCCGCCTGGTCGCCGCGATCAAGCTGTAGAAAACGCGAAGCCCCTGCTTTTCCGGGCTTTGGTAACGCACCGAGGCGTTCGACATCGGAAGCCAGAAAAAGAGTGCCATGCTCCAACGGTATGAGAGGGAACGTACGGACGGAGACCGACGCCGAACCATGCGCTACAGCGAACGGCGGCATCGCGCTGCTGTTCCAATCGACGCGCCTCCTGGCCGCCGTCGCTGAGCTTGGGGTCGGTAGGCCTCGCAAATGCTCCCCCTCGCTCTGAACACTGTGCTACCGCAGTCAATGCAGGCGAAGTACCAGGTCGGAATCGGTGCATTGCCGATCGGACTCATGTTTGCATGGTTCCTGCCGCTCTTTACCATCGCAGAATGGCTTGAATCGGTAGCGGGAATCCCGCCGAACTCGCCGATCAAGGATCATCCGAATGGAATCGCGTGTATCGTCGGGTTCCTGCCGGTCATGGTCGCTCTCATGCAGACATCCTGAGGTCTGCCTTGGTCAAGCCTGCCTTTATGGCTGGCTGGGCAGTCTTCGCACAACAAAAGACCCTTCGATCGAGGTCTATAGTGGGCTAGGCGCTCCTGTTGGCCCGGCGTTGTGAACTGGATCGCCTTCGCTGCAGCGCCTGAGGTTCAGGCCTTGCAGTTCCCGAGCCCCTATGGCGGTACCTGGAAAGCATGATAACCGTGCGAAGGATATGCTTCTATGCAGAAATCGCACCTTGGCAAGGCGGCGCTCGAATAGTCTTTCGCAACATTAGTCCAAAACGGGAGGACTTTGGCTCTAGAACCTGAATCTATTTTTGCTAATTTGGCACGACAGTGCAACAAACAACTTGTGGGTGCGCAAATTCCCAGGTCCTAACGATTATGCGGGATTGCATGATCGCCGGTCGACGCAAAAAGACGCATCTAAGCGCACCCAGAGTCAATGCCAACTAGCACCAGAACTGACACCAAGAATGACACTGCCAAGTGACGTGTCGACCTCGGCCGAGGAAGACCATGCGGCCACGCTCTTTGACCTGCAACCGCTCGACCGGGTCACCGCTCTGAAACGGCTCTTGTTCAGTTCCGACCGGGACTTTCTAGCAGAAGTTAACCTAACCGCAAGACTTAAGAGGCTGGATGGATTCTTCAGGAGTGAACATTGATTTGCAGGAGGGTTGACTGATTTGGGCGTAACACTCTTGATTGTAGTTCCAGAAGATTTTGGCTCTATTGGCCGACGAAATTTTGCGTGGGACAGGCAAGCTGAGCCAAGCAATATCTCGGTTCGACCGCGGAATAGGTTATAATGGCCTTCGTATTCTACGGAGTCAGTATGATGAACATTGCTATCGAACTTCCTGAAGATATAGCCCGCCAGCTCGAAGAAAAGTGGGGCAGCCTATCAAAAGGAACCCTACAGGCCATTGCTGTTGAAGGGTATCGTTCGGGTGCTCTGAGCCACGCCCAGGTCCAACGAATTCTCGGACACGGCTCGCGATGGGAAACGGACGCGTTTCTCAAGAAGGCAGGAGCGTATTTGGACTATACGGAAGCTGACCTGGCTCGCGATCTCGAAGTCAGCCGCCGCCTCAGCGCGAAATGATCATCGTTGCTGACGCCTCGCCCCTTCACTACCTCGTCCTTATTGATCACGCCGATATTCTTGAACAGTTGTACGGTAACGTTGTTATCCCCCAAGCTGTTGTCGATGAGCTCACCGCCGCTGACACTCCACCGAAAGTCAAGGCATGGCTCTCAAAATGTCCGCCCTGGCTGGACGTGCGGCAGCTGGCTGGGCCTGCTGATCCGGCATTAAGTTATCTCGGTGCTGGCGAGCAAGAGTCCATTCAAATGGCGCAACAGTTGCGCGCCGATGCACTGATCATAGACGACAAGAAAGGACGCGCTGAAGCAGCCCGGCGAAACCTGCTGGTGATCGGAACTCTCGGCGTGCTGGCATCTGCTGCCGAAAGGAATTTGCTAGACCTCTCAGACGCTCTCCAGCACCTGCGGAAAACGAACTTCCATGTTTCGCCCTTGATACTCAAAGCCCTTCTGGATCGCTTCAAAGCCTGAGGTCTTCGGAAGAGTTCGTACCTCACTACCGCACTGTTGTCCCAAAATGAAAATGTCCGGTTTGACCAAAGTAGAAATGTCCTCTTTTGAAGCGCAACGGCATTGATGGGCCGCAAGGCGAGCTGGTGCGGGCCTATGGTTCAAGACGAGCCCGCTACCGAGGTCTGCGCCAGGTGGCCTTGCATAATATCGGATTGGAGCTGTCTGCCATATCAAACGTTGGTTCCGGCAGATCCGTTGGGAAATGCGGCAGCCGCGACTGGCGGTAATGAATAGCGCTTGAAAGACAGAAAGTCTACCGCCGCCGCTTTAGATGGGCAGTAGCATATGAGAAAGGAGGAAGACCTCCCAAGAACCTGACCGCACCAAGGCGAGAGATTTCAATAACCGGCACTGTGTCCGGCATCCGAAGCAAGATCCTCTCACCTTTGGTAGCACGGGGAACCATTAGTAGTTCTTCTGAGGTCTTAAGTCGCTCACCACGACTTGCCATGACCATTCATTATCCATCATCTGCCAAGCTGCTCAAGATGCAGGAGCGGGAAAGCCCTTAGCGGTGAGAAACAGCATCATGGAAATGATGGCAATGCCCATGAGCACGCCGAAGGTGAGAAACGGAACTGCGAAGATGAAGCCGAGGGTCTACAAAGACCCAATCTAATCCTTTTCATCAAAATACACAAATACTAAGGACTGGCACTCGTTCTGCCCGGTGGGCAAGCTATGCAGGACTGCAGGGAGCCCCCCTGGGGGACGGACTGGTCAGGCAGGGGGATCAAGGCTGAGCCCGAGCACCAGAAGGATATCACCCTTTTGTTTTTGATTGAAACTGCGGTTTGCGGCTGCACACATATGGTGTTCGGTGACCATGATGGGCCAATCTGCTACTGGCTCTGCTCCACCTTCACTTCACTAACACGACGCAACACAAGCCGAACCTCGTCAGCGGCTAAGCGCATTGATCTTGGATCGCGCTTGACCTTTTGCCCCCGGCTTAAGACGAATACCGAGTCGAACCGGCCCTCAAAGGTCGCCAGAATCTTACCTGGCTTCCCCGGCGGAGGGGGCACGAGCTCTGATCGGGACTCCATCATTAACTTGAACTGGTCGTCTTCGATCAGCTTGAAGCTGGCCTTGGGTCTGGCTTCGTCGTCCGTAGGGAACTTTAGGAGTATCCGCCCACAACTGTCATCCACCAACGCCATTCGCTGGGGAGTGACAAGTTCCGCTTGAAAGACAACCATCTTTCCGCTGAACTCCTCCGGTTTTGCCATGAGCTGACAAACCGTTGTTTTCACCGGTACCCTGTCGCTCCCATGTGCCAGCCCGCAGAGCAATGCGAATGAGGCAAAACACATTCTGGTCATTGGCATTGTCCCCTACTGTTTCTTGCTGCCGTAGAGCGTCTCGGCAACCTTCTGGATATTCGCCCTTCGAAGTTCTTCTGCTTTTGTTGCCGTATCAACGTTTGCCCAAGCAGGGTTCCAGAGCGGATAGCCCATCCCATACCCGAGCGGTTCTAGCTGGTTGAAGCTCTTAAAAACAAGCGATTCAATGTTGAAAGAAGGAATCTCCTGGCGCACTCGTTCAGGCCCGGATAGCAGGTACTTCAGACCGCCAATAAGAGAACCGTTGACTGCGTGCTCCCCTTCGTGGCCTACCAGCGCAGCCTCAGCGGTGCTTACCGTCCCTGCATCCCACTTCGAGAGGGTCTGGTCCAACGCCCCGAAGTTGAACTTCATCAGGATGTTTCCAGTTGGTATAAAGCCCACTTTAAACTGCGGCCCTGTGACACCAAAATCCGTCATCTTGGAATCGAAGCCGATACGGATCTTGTCTTTGTCACCTTCGGTTCCAATCTTCGCCAGAACTGCCTCTATCTGTTTCCGCTCGACCGAGCCCTCTGCGTAATTTTGTGCGGCCTTCTCCATCTGCGTCAGCGCATCGCGGAACTTCTGTCGGTTCGCCTGACAGGTTTCATCGTTGGCCTTGCAGTTCTTTTCCCACTCGTACAGCCCGACTGGGTCGGTATACCGGAGCGGATTGTTCAGAACATAAGCATAACGATTCCAGGTCTGCGGGTTGTCGGGCCTTCCGGAGCTGAGAATGGGATCCGAACTGGTGAACCGCCCCTGCGCTCCGGAGAGGTATCGCGCCCCGAAGAAATCGAGGTTGGATTCGGAGTCCCGTTCTTTCGCGGTTAAGAACGCGTAGGGAGAGTTTCCTTCCTCAATCCGGTCAATCAGTTGTCAAAGATCCAGGCTCTAGAAAAGCGCAAAGTGCCTCTTCGTAAGAAGGTGACCTTTCGGCAGCCAAAGTGAAGAAAGACGCAACCAGTTGCCTGTCCGACAAGATGCCTAAGTTCTAAAGGGAGGCACATTCCTCACCCCCCCAAACAAGGCACTAGTCGCCTATAAATCTGATGTAGAGGTGTACGCCCTCCTGACAGCGAAGCGCAAGCTGTTTGACTGCGGCGATCAAAGCTTCTTCATCGTCACCATGCGTACGTTGGGCTAGTTCATTCCATTCCGCAATAAAGCGATTCATCTGTACCCGATTAAAAACGGTATTTCCATAGCAGTCGATCGACGCCAGCATAGGATTCGATTGGTCCTCGTTAGGCGGCAAGAGCTTGTGAAGCAGATTCTTTGGATCTACCACCGATTGCAGAGCTTCGCCAGCTTCATTCTCAAGCGCGATACAAAGTCCCATAGCATTAACCTCGTTATGGACGACCTGGAAAGGCAGTCACCAGATCCCCCGATGGCCTTGTGATGACTGTGTATGTCGATGTCGCCTGTCCAGTAGCTCTATCAGTTCCTATGGTACGCCCTGCTTCCACAATTCTTTCCAAGTTTCCGCCTGCCTGTTTTACCGGCGCAACTGACTCGGCAGACTTTATGAGAGCCGGTATATCTTCCCCGGCATGAAATATGCTTTTACCAAGTGTCTCCGCTCCGCCAACTGCATGAGTCTCAAGCACATGTTTCAGACCGGCCTCTGTTATGCGTATTATCTGAGATGCTTCCCCTTCGGGTCCGATGAGAGACGTCCCTACGACCGCCAATATTGTCGCTATTTGCCCTGTGAACTCCTTGTTCGTTGGAGTGTTTTGCAATAGATTTGGCCGCCGGTTGAACATCCACGCAAAATAATCGTTGGATACGTTGCTCAGCGCAAAAGCCGTGTTGAGGGCGAGGGCAACAAGTGGATTCCCTTTCTCGGCTGTGACGGTTATTTGTTGTGACGTTTCTAGTTGTGCTTCTTTACAGGGCGTCCCTTCACCGTTATCCCCCTTCGAGCCGTTGTCCAGAGTGACACAATCCCGTCCTGTCTGGTCTCTAAAGCGAACTGGATTATTGCGAACGTATGAATAGAGATTCCAGCTTTGTGGTTCCTCTGGATACTGATCAGAAAGAGGAAGGTCAGGACTGGTGAATCTTCCCTGAGCTCCGGAGTAGTACCGCGCTCTGAAGTAATCGAGGTTGGATTCGGTATCCCGTTCTTTTGCGGTGAACTTCTGCCTGGGCCCATCGATCAGGGAAGGGGTATACCCCGTAATGCTGAACCTGCCACCATAATCTGCTAGGCTCAAGGGCACCTCCTCCCCGAACGGCAAGTAATCATGCCGTGTCACTATATTTCCGCCATCATCGGTCACGACTCGGGTGCTGCCCAAATGATCCACTGTGACATAATTGACCCCACCCGCCCCCTGGGGCACCTGGCCTGTGTATTCGGCCACCATTTGTCCCATGGCGCTGTACACAAATACCGTGGTCTGGTCTGCTGCCGCCTCCTTCACCCGGTGCCCTTCGGCGTCATAGTAATACTCAGTGTTGGTCAAGCCCAGCCCCGGAATGAACTTAGTCTGGCGGTTTTCCCCATCATACTCAAACTGTCGACCGACATCGTCCTTGGTCAGGTTGCCCGCTGCATCGTATTCGCTGGGCCCTAACATCCGGTTGTTGCCGGGATTGAACTTATCCAAGGTGGAAGGCACCAGTAAAGGCGTGGCACTCAGCTCACTTCCCGTCGTGACGGCCCGGTTGCCATACGGGTCATAGGCGAAAACCTGTGTCCATCCCGTATACCCCGCCCGGGTCTCATTAGTTGTCTGCAAACGGTTCAAGGAATCATAGCAGTAATCCTGAGTGATGGTAGTGGCTCCAATCGAAATGGTCTGCCTCGCAACGTTTCCGTTGTTCGAGGCCTGGCAGTCGCCTGCATAGGCCAGACCTAGCAGCCAGCGGTTGGAGTTATCGGCATTGAGATCAGGATCCACAATGTTCGTCTTGGTTTGGCCCAGTCCAAATTGCCTGGGCTGCATGCGGCCATTATAGCGCGTCTCTTCCCACAAATTGTTCCCCAGCTTCACCTGCATCGGGGCTCCGTTGGCTGCATAGTGCATTTGGTTATCGAGGTCCCCCGCGCCCGCTCCCACGAAGAAGAAGCTGCCATCTTCCCGGCCTACCCCGGCGATCCGGCCGGTTTTGTCATACTCAGTTCGCACGACCCGCCCTGACGGATACGCCATGGAGGTCACTCCCCCCGCCAGATTGTATTGATAGAGCATGGTGTAGCTCTGGCCCGCGGTGGTCTGCATAGTCTGGCCCGCCCTTCCATAGGGATCGTACTGGCTGTACTGGGTGTCAGACAGGCCCAAGGCGACGGCCGAACAAAGTCGGCCAATCGAGTAGTTACCGCAATAAATAGTCCGATCGGTCAAACCATAGCCATAAGTAGCCGTGGGAGTTGAAGCCGTGCCCCCGGCGGGAGTGTAAGTCGTCTGAACGAGCCGATCGAGCGGATCGTAGACCATGTGGGTGTTGGTCCCGCGCGCGTCGGTTTTGTCGGTGAGGTTCCCATCCGAATCGTAGGCATAGCTTACTGTCCCGCTTTCCGGATTGGTGGCTGATATCAGTCGGGAGAGACTGCTGTAGCTGTAGCTTCGGGACTGAATGCCCTGTGTCACGGAAAGGAGATTCGACAAGGCGTCGTATTCATAGACGGTCGGTTGAGCAGGCGCGCTGGCTGAACCCAGGTCATTGCTGGCGTTGGGTTCATCGACACGAACCAACCTCCCCAAACCGTCTACCCGGCTTCGTCGCGGTTTGCCGGCTTGATCATAGACGGTGGTATATTCCGCGTCATAAGAGGTCGGCACGGTCCCGGTCGAAGACGGATTTGTTCCCCAGGGAGCTGGAGCCGCACCCCCTTCATAAGTCGTCACCGCCTGGACCCGCCCGCCTTGATCGAACCGGGTAAGCGTCCAACCCATGCTGGAATCAGACTCCGTGGCCGAAGTTGCCGCCCGATAAGGGTTAGACGTCAAAGTGTAGCTGTTGGTCCCTGAGTATTTGTGTAAAGTCTGGATCTTGATACCGTCATTTTCGGCCAATGGATTCTGACTGGCTGCATCCTCCAGTTGACGGCTCAACCAGAGACGACCCAGTTGGTCGTAATGCTTGGCCGAGACCAGCTTGCCGTCGCCTGTGGTTTTGAGATCAGATCGAACCTCTACAATCCTTTCGGCGTCATGATATTCCGTCTGGGTCCACCGCTCCTTGCCGGCAATACCATAAGCTTCTTTCAAAGTCTTTGGCCGGCCAAGATTGTCAAGCTCGATGTGAGTAGCAATATTGTTTTCAACATCCGTACGGCTGTCCACTATGCCAACCCCAAAGTCGTAGTGGAGCTGAGTGGTTCTCAAGTACGTCCCAGCATTTACGCACTCTTCAATTTTGGTCGGATAGAGGTTCGCAACTCCGTTGATGGCGTCATATGTAAAATTAGTCGTGCATCCCGTTGCATTTGTCGTTGAGGTCAGATTGCCATGTTCGCCGTATGTGTGCGTGAGCGCGATGGAATTGTTGTCGTTTAGAGGTCTCGTGATTACCCTGGCCGTTCCTCCCTTAAACGAGTCCCAACTTCTCTGGCTTGTCAAGTTGCCGGTGGAGCCTGGGTTGTCGTACGTATATTCCGTCCGCGAGAACACGTTGCCTTTGGAAGTCGTCGATCTGTTCTCGCTTGAAGCCACAAGATTCAGCGGGCGCAGTGGCAAGTTCTTGTGGTAAACGTTGGGGTCGTCTGTTCCTGTGTTGCTCGAGTCAGGTGTTGGATTGAAGTACTCGCTTACCGTAACTTTCTTCACTGGGGTGCCGCCAGGAACTCCAGTGGGATACCCGTTTTCGCGAGGGACACTGCTATAGGGAATCCAATCGTACTCCATGACTTGGGTCAGATTACCATTCTTGTCGTACTTGTAATCCTTGATTGCTGTTTGGGAGAGGTTACCTCCGCCGTCTTTCACCGAGAAAAATTCAGTCTTCACAAAGGGATTCACCGGGCTTTTTCGGGGAATGCTTACTCCATACGGGGCGTTGTCGGCCCATAGTCGTTCAACCACGCTTCCATCTGGTTTCTCAGTCCGTCGATTCAAGTAATCCAATCCGGGATTGATGAGGTCGACACAATACCAATCTCGCACTTTCCCACCGTCCGGTCCCGTGATCTCATGGTACCACTCCCCGGCTGTGACGGTGACTTTTGAATAAGTCCAGCTGTCTGTGGTTTCGGTCGTGCTGTTGTCAAACCTTGCGTCATAGGTCAGGTCTCTCCGAAGGATATGATTGTCCAGCACTCGATCGGCATCATTGTCAGAGCCAGGAAAGAGGGAAGCCGTATTATATAGGTAATTGTAATCCGCCTGGGCTAAGGATGGAAGACTGATGCTATTCAGCTCACCCCAACCTGGCGAGGATACCGGGAGAGGATTTCCCGTGTAGCCAAATACGTATTTCAAGCCAGTAGCTGTCCCATCACTGGGATTGGGAAGAGTAATTTCATCGACGACCGGGAACGAGTAAATGAACTCATCGATTAGCGGAAACTGGTCTGTATAGTTGGGGGGCGTAGGGGCCAAACGGTATTCATGGTCTATGTCTATAAGCTTCCACTTAACTTGCCAGGTCAATGTGGTTCCGTTTGCCCCGGGGGCTTCGATAGTATCAATACCGCCGTTGTGAGTGATGGTAATCTTCCCGGGTAACTCTTCATCTAACTGGTCATCCAAGTGCTGTCGGATTAAGTTGCCCTGAAAGATGATCCAATTGCCATTGCGATCATAAATCCGCTGATCGTCTGGGGTGTCTTGAACCCAGCCTCCATCAGGAAGATACAAATTCCAGGGATTGTTAAACCACAACTCGTCAGTATCATGAATCATTTCCAACCGCAGATGGGTGTTGTCAGTGGAATAGTAAAAGAGCGATGAGGTAGTCAGGAGAGTATCAACCGGGAGCGCGCCACAATCGGGTTGATTGCGAATATAGCCATCAGGTCGAATGCTGAAGAATCCGTCCTGCAAATAGTCGTCGAAATCCGCAGGGCTGCCACCATAGCCTTGGGGGACTTGTGGGTGCATTTCGTGCAAGCTGCCATCCGGTAGTCTGAGCTTAAACCTGTAGACATATCGGCCTCGAGCGCCGCAGTGAATGCCGTCAGGATCCAGGTCGGCCCGATCTTCCAATTCCAGCGCATAACTGTTGTTGTAGTTCCAGCCACCATCCGGGTTCGCCTTCAAGTACTTTAACTCGATCACATTGTCTGTACTGGTCGAGTTGCTCCAATGGAACTGATATGGCGTCATATCGAAGAGCTTGCTGTTGTATACCAGATTCAGCTGGAATCCCGGGTTGTTGCCTCGTCCCTTTGGGAGTGATGCTAAAGGGACATGAAACATTAGATTCCCATTCTCCGTATTGATGGTCTCGATGTCAGATAGGTCATAGGAACCCGCCGGATAGAAACCGCGTTGAGGGCTTTGAGTCTCTGGAATGTCTTCGGCAAGTCCTGAACCTGAGAGCATGAGCAGAAGCAATATGCTGAAAGCGAGGCAGATCTTACACGCACGCATCATTTTGTCGATTTGAACCTGAGTTGAATGAATCGTCATAAGTTGATGCTCCCCCCCAACATTGGAGTTTCCGTAGAAAGTTGCTAGCCTATGCAAATTCAATCATGCTTCCCAGCCCTACCCCCCAAAAAAGAAAGAGATCTTCATCAACCTTCCAGGAAATTGGCGAAGTAGATCTCAATGACGAACTTCCATATCGGCTTCACCGGGCAGTAATCGATTCATGGTCTTACAAATGTGTCATCGTCGGCTGAAGAACCCAATCCTGCGCTTGTGATAGAAAGCGAGAGACTCTCCTCGCCATTCTCCTTCCTAGCGATTTGGACGGGGATTCGTTGGCCTTGGATCTGGCCCCACTGGCGAATTTCCACAACGACCTGCTTCTTTCCCCCCTGGGATGCGGTGTCGTACTCAATACGGTCGATCAGCAGAGTTCTGGAATTGATGTAGTAGTTCTTCGGCTGGAGGCTTCTAGTCTTTCTAAACGGGACAGGCGCAAATACTTGATACATGTGGTAAGACCGTCCCTTCTGATCGGACTGGTCTTCCACCCGATACCCCTTGCCCAGGTAACGAGATGCCAATCCATTCATCTGAGCAATGAAAAACTGCTCGACCGAGTCATCGAGCAGAGTCTGGACGAGCACTTGATCGTCGGAGGTCAAGGTCCCGACTGACTTGGTAAACTGGCCGCCGTTGAACAACAGGACCTCTTTGGCGCTGCCAGTACCTGTTTCGAAACGGAGTCGGCGAGTGAGACTTTCTTCGACAAATCGGAATGCTACGGGCTGGGCATATGGCCCTTTCTGGAAGTTTCCAACCAAGGTCAGTCGTTCCTTTCCTGCTCTCTCCAAACGATCACCCAATTGCTTGAGGGCCTCACTAGGGAGTGAAGGCAGCAGGGATCTACGGATGTGCCTGATGTTCTGGGTAGGTATGCCAGCCCCTGTCGTTTGTCCCAACAATGAGGCCGGTTCGAGAATGCCAATCCAGGTGGCAAGGAAGACAGAAAGGGCAATGAATATCTCCCGTATGGGCGGCTCGGCCTTGTATCTGTCACATGCTGAATGCCCACTGGGCTTGTGCTGAAGCAATGAGAGTAAACGGTCCCCAGTCATCGTGACTCCTCTTGGTATTAGTCCCGCCAAATCTCTGATTTATGTTTGAGCAGCGCGGCAACCGGAAACCAGTCCTGCCGCTCCTCTGTTGCTCACTTGTTACTGCGCCGCGATCCGGCGCCCGGATCGAGTGATGTATGTTGCTGTCGACGGTCCACCAAAGACCGCGGCTATCTCAATTCGGTCCACCTGTTCACCGTCAATCCACATCGGTCCTAAGCTGGCCTGCAAATTGACAGTTGCTTTGGCCGTGATGACCGAGGTTCCTGCTGGCAGATTGACGTTAGCAGTCGCATTTGAGGCTGCTACAGTGCCACTTAGCCCTGTGCTCTGAACTGTGGTTGAGGTTCCAGAGGGCGGCGTTACTGTAACATCGACTATAGTCCCCAAGGGCACTTGCGAGCCTTCAATCGCAACCGTGACGGGATTAGGCTGACTCGACGGTAAGACGATATCTGGAGCACCATGGAGTGAACCGACGGGCGAAGATGGCGAGGCAACCCCGCCTACCGAGCTAATTCGCAATCCCGGCCCTCCAGTTACGATGGCAGGGTTGGGAACGGCATAGCTGATCGGCTGAGTACTTAGGTTCGGATCAAAACTACTGTAATTGTAGGCTTCAATCCGAGTATACCCAGAAGCGCCGGCACCGCCGGACGGAGATCCTACTCCACTACCTCCGTTTACAGTCAGATAGCCATAGCCCCTGATCGTGTTGGCCACCAGGCGTATGGCGCCGCCTGCACCTCCCCCACCTCCGCCCGACCCGCTTCCACTCCCTCCGCTGCCACCATTAGCCGAGATATGCTGGCCGTATCCAACAAATGCAATTTCCCCGGAACTGGCAATCAGGATGGCACCTCCTCCTCCTCCTCCTCCCCCGCCGCCCGGGTTCGTGGTGGAGCTGCCACCTCCACCCCCTCCAGAGCCACCCACAAGAGGAATGAGTGTACTGCTGCCGTATAAGGGCCCTCCAGCTCCCCCATACTGACCCGATCCGGCTCCGCCGGCCACTCGATATCCGCCCCCGCCACCTCCGCCAACATTGGTGCCATTTGTACTACTGCCGCCCACCGCGCCACCAGGACCGTCGCCATTGGAACCAACATAGGCTCCAGAGATAGGCTGCCCGCTCAATCCGCCATCGAAGCCACCTGACCCTCCGACACCTCCAAATCCCCCGTAATTCCAATTCTTTGCAGCCCCACCGTCGATTCTGATAAGACCTGTGATCGATACGTTCCCTGTAGTAAGAATGGTGACGGGAGTCCGTTTCGAGTTTGGGATATAGGTGATCGTGACATTGGTGGGTATGTTGAAGGTAGTGTAATTGAACACGCCACTTTCGGGAACTTGAATGGATTGGGTAGAAGCGGCGTTAAACGCTCCATCCGCTCCCGTTGAACCACTGCTGAAACTGCCCTGGGACTGTACCGAGATCCTCAGACTCAACAGAAACGCCACGATCAGACCGATGCGTCCGATCCTGTCCAATGGTGCAATTCTCATAACCTGACTCCTTTCCTTCTTTAATTCTTTCCCTCAGTACCCAGGTAACGGCCTGCCATGAGCTGCTCAGTCGCTCAGGGGACTATCGAGAAGGTGTTAGTTCCAATTTCAAAGCTTGGGGAAACTCCTGCTGTTGCTGTGATCGTCACGACCCGCTTGCCCAGAGCGCTGCCAGAGGGGATGCTCACATTCGCTGTTAGAGATGTTCCATCCCCATTAACCGTGAGGCCTGTATAAGTGATCCCGGTATCGCGCACTCTGTTCGCATCGAAGAACATAAGTTGGCTGGCTCCCAGAAAGTTGGCACCGGTGATCGTCAACGTGCCATTGAAGCCCCTTGAGACAGATGGTGGAGAAATCGATGACACATTGGGTCCCATGGTGACGGAGACTGCCGGGCTCGCCAGGGGTATAGGATCCGTGATGCTCCCTTTTCGGACCGCAACCCCAGGACTCATGACTTTGTTAATTCCCACGAAATCCCCAATTCGAACTGAAACAGCAGACGCATAGACAGGGCCAGGAGTGGTGACACAGGCTTCATTTGAGTATGCGATTGTCCCAGAGGAGTTGAAGACAGAGACCCGATAGTAGTAGCTTACGGATAGGGATAAATTCGAATCGCTCCAGGTTGTCTGGTTCGCACCAAGAGAGGCCACTTGAGTATACACATCACCCACGCCCATCTTCCTTTCCACCTTAAAGCCCGTCTCATTACTGAACATGTCGGTCCAGCTGAGGTTGACATGCGGACCACTCACTAAACTCGCAGCTAGAACGATTCCGGGGGTCTGCACAGCAACAAGCCTCCCTCCCGAGTAAATGTATTCCTTGGCTGGTGAGCCTGGCGATAGACCCTGACCTCGAATCTCTGTTGTTCCTGTGAGGAGGGTCAGACAAAAAAAGACAATCGGGAGACTTATCCACCTTAAGTAAGCCATATGCTTAAAAGTCACGTAGAAACAAAGTATTTCTCTTGTCATCGAGGGCTCCGGCATGGGAGACATAGCGCTGCCTACGGGTTGGGGCAGGAGGTTAAAACGTAAGTTGGGTAGTTCCACCGATGGCTCCACACTGATTTTGCAGTACCTGTGAAGCGCTTCGGCGAACAGCGAAGGGGGATTTGGCCTGTCGTGCGAGAGACTAAGGAAGAGGAAGGCAGGCCAGGTTTGGTATGATGGCAATACTTGTAATGATGACGACTAGCCCCGTTGCCAATCCGCCAATCATTTTATTTGGCCACAATAAAAAATCCTCAAGTCACATTCATGGCCCAAACAACCCCCTTTATCGACACAAGACCCGAGATCTTTACACCGACGTTTTGCAATTTCTGTAAAACACTGAAAGAAGGGCTGAAATTCTTTGACTGGCCCTTGATCTTTCTGCATCGGATCCCTCCAACAGTCAATGTCAGGGCCGTGGTGGGAAGAAACACCTGATTGGGTATGGCCGGAAAGGCACTGATACATAATGGCAGACCGAGACCATTTCATGTAGACATCCTGAGGTCTGCGTGGTCAAGGCTGCCTCAACAGCTGACAAAGAACCCGTCGATGGGGGTCAGCATAGTGGGCTAGTCTCCACTCTCGGCCAGGGGCTATGAACTCGAACGCCTTATCTGCAGCGCCTGAGGTTCAGGCCTTGCAGTTCCCGAGCCCCCATGACGGTGCCTGGAAAGCATGATAACCGTGCGAAGGATATGCTTCTATGCAGAAATCGCACCTTGGCAAGACGGCGCTCGAATGGTCTTTCGCAACATTAGTCCAAAACGGCAGGACTTCGGATCTAAGACCAAAGATGCAGTCACTTCCGGCCAGCGTAATCCAACTCAGCGTTCCATCGTGTGCTCACGGATTGGTCCTTTCTCCTGCGTCGTGATCCGGGACATCCCTTCCGACTGGTCCTGGGCAGTGCCCTGGTTGCGCTCAGGCCCGCTGCTGGCTTCGACTGTGAGGGCGCACTTCTTCGAGACGTCCTTGCTGAGCGCCTCGCCGAGGGATTCAGCATCATTGGTGTAAATCTGCGCATCGTAGCGCCCCCGAGAGACGGCCACGTAGGCCAGCCGTCTGTTGATGAGCTTCTGGTGGGCTTGCCCTGTGTCCACATGCAGCAGCACGCGGTCGGCGGTGACCCCCTGGCTGCTGTGACTGGTGACGGCATAACCGTAGTCCAGATGCGGATGGTCCCTGATGTTAAACTGCACTTCTCCGCCTGAATCCATCCGGATCTGAAGATTCCCCTCAAGGTCGACTCCGGTTAGCGTTCCGAGCTGGCGATTGGCAATCTGCTGGTCCCGGTAAGGCGCAGTGAATTGAACCCGATCTCCTTGGGAAAAGTTCCGTCGCGCCTCTTTCCAGACACTGACTCCATGCAATCGAACAGGATCGTAGGTGAAGCGTGAGCCGTCCGCGCGTTCTACAGTGAGCAGGTTTTGTTCTCGATTGATCCCGGTAACCTGCACATATTCTCCCGCTTTGACGCCCAGCAGTTGGCTGCCTCGGGTATAGCGAACTAAATCATCTATTTCATATTGTGCACCCCACTGCCGGTCGGCCCCGGTCATGTCCTGGCGCGGCAGGAGAACCGTGAGTGGGTGTTCTTGCTTTTCAACCTTCCCTCTCGATTGCAGCTCGGTGTGAATCAGCCGGTTGATTTCCTGCCGGGATTTGTTGTCAGGTGAGACCACCAGGGTCTGCCGAGCGTGCTCGGCGTAGACCTTCGCCATAGCCTGCAGCCGCTCCTGCGGGTCCGTAATCTGGTGCACCCGCCCCTGCTGTTTGAGATTCTCAACGGCCTCCCAGACTTGCCCACGGGCGAGCTGTTGGACAACCTGTTTTAAAGCCGGGTCTTTCTGGCGGACGATTTCGTCGAGGTGAGCAGTGCGGAGGCCGGCTTCCTGGAGTTGCTGGAACGGGCGGCCCGCTTCCACCCCCTCATGCTGGCGGCTGTCTCCCACAAAGATCACGCGGTCGCCTTCCTGCAACCGGTGCAGAAATTCATTCACCTGCCTTGTGCTCGCCAGGCTCGACTCATCCACGATGTAGAGATGTTTCCGGCCGCGGCGATTCAGATTGGATCGCGCCAGATGATGCTGGAGGGTGCTCGAAGAGATGCCTGCACCCTCCAGCTGCTGTGCGGCCCGGGAAGTCGGGGCCAGGCCTTCCACCCGGTAGCCCTCCCCTTCAGCTGCTTCCCGAATGGCTGCCAGAGAAGTGGTCTTCCCGGCTCCTGCTGACCCCTCGAGGCCCATCAGCTGGTCCCGGCTGCTGAGTATCTCCTCCATAGCCTGGCGCTGATGATTCGACAGGCGAGCGAAATCTGCAGTAGATTCTTTAAATTTCTGTTTCGAAACCAGCGGACGATATCTTCCTTGTCCGGACTTCATGTAGGCGACGTTGTTGTGCTCACAGTCGAGCATCTCTTGCGTGGTCAGAAAGCGCGATGGCCCAGTGCGCTCCCGGTCAAGAGGGACGAATTCACCCGAGCTGATGCGCTGTTCAAGGTTTTCCCGCACCTCACGGAAGGTCGTCTCACCCAGGGAACGCCTCAGGGCATCGCGGAGCAACTCGCGCTCGTCAACTACCGCCTCCCGTTCGATGTGACGGTCACGGGAGTAGGTGATGGCTTCCCTCACCAGCCCCTGTCTCTCCTCCACGCTGTGACGCTGTTGCCTGCCTCGGGCGAGGGCTTCTCCTGCCACTCAAAGCGGCTGGTTGCCGAAAGCTGCGGCCAGGTGGTTGTGCTGCTCCAGCATTCGTTCCGCACTGAGGGGACTCTTGGCATCGCGCGTGCGATGGGCTGCGATCTGGGCAGGTCCGGCGCCTTCAAGTCCCAGCGCCTCGAGATGGGCCCGGATTTGCCGACTCCGAGGGCTCGACACCTCCAGATATTCCTGGCTATAACCCTTGATTTCAGGCGCTCCATTTTTCTCCGGTTCAATCTCATAGCCAAGCTGCTTGAGCCGATA
>JBGOTQ010000067.1:0-24506 GCA_041476565.1 Terriglobia bacterium
AGTCAGCCTGAAGACAGACTTTTAATCTAATTTCTTCGTGCTAGCCTCAAGGTAGGATGGGGCACCCAATTTAGGGTTTGTCTCTCGACGCCTTTGCCGTAAATCCAAATTTGATATTTGAGATAGACGGTTCTGAGTTCCGTATAAAAATCGATGGCCACACTTCCCTGCTCACGAAAACCGCTACTGGAGTCTTTAGTGCCGCCGAAGGGAAGCTGATACTCCACCCCCGCTGTCGGCAGGTTCACAATGATCAAGCCGGCTTCGATGCGGTTTATGTATGCAAATACCCTGTCCAGCTGATTTGTCAAAAGCGAAGCTGAAAGACCCAAAGTCACATTATTGGCAACCTGAATAGCTTCCTCAAAATCGCGCGCCGGCACTACTGCCAGGACGGGTCCAAAGATCTCCTCTTGAGCAATCCGCATCTCAGGTTGAACTTCTGTGAAAATGGTGGGTTCAACAAAAAATCCTGTGACGTATTGGGGACCGGTCAGGCGGTTTCCTCCGCACATGAGCCGTGCACCTTCTTTCTTACCAATGTCTATGTAGTTGAGAACCGTGTTCATTTGACTCTCGTCGACACACGGCCCCATATCCACGCCGGCCTCTAGCCCGTTCCCCACTTTGAGTTTTCGGGTCTTCTGGACCAAGAGGTTGAGGAATTCCTCGTAAAGTGGTTCTTCTACGATAGCCCGGCTGGTGGCAGTGCATTTCTGCCCTGTGGAAAAAAACGCCCCGTTGATCACTATGTCGACTGCCTTTTGCAGATCGGCGTCCTTAAGCACGATGACGGGGTTCTTCCCTCCCATTTCTAATTGAGTTTTGATGCTGCGGCCCGCGGTCTTGTGCTGAATAGCTCTCCCTACCTGGCAGGAACCCGTGAAGGAGACTGCCCTGACGGCTGGATTCTGGATCAACTCATCGCCTATAGCCGACCCTGAGCCGGTTACGACATTCAAGACCCCCTTTGGCAATCCAGCATCGCTTAAGCACTCCGCCAGTCTGATTGTGCAAATCGGGGCCAGGGATGCCGGTTTGATGACCACACTGTTGCCTGCCACCAAGGCCGGGGCCATTTTCCAAGCTGGAATGGCAATTGGAAAATTCCAGGGTGTTAATAATGAAACGACCCCGAGAGGCTTGCGGAAGGTAAAAGCGAAGACGCCCAGCCGCTCTGAGGGCACAGTCTCTCCGCCACGACGCGCCCCTTCTCCTCCAATATAGCGCAAGATGTTGACGGCGCGATTGACTTCCCCTTTGGCCTCCGGAAGCGTCTTACCTTCTTCCTGGGTCATTTCGGTGGCAACGCGGTCCAGTTGCCTGTCCAGGAGTTCAGCCGCCTTGATGAGGATGGCACCGCGTTGAGGACCAGGGATTGAGGCCCAGGCCGGCTGGGCCTTCTGAGCTGCCTCGAAGGCTAATTTCACGTCCGCTTGATCAGACATCTGATACCGGGTGACCTTCTCTTCGAAATTGGCGGGGTTCACACGATCAAAAGTCTTCCCGGAGGACGACTGAACCCATTCGCCAGCAATGAAGTTTTTAAAGGTTTGTATCATCGAGCCATCTCCTTAAAGTGTTCTGACTCATGAATGGAGCCAGCTGGATCATTTTTCTATTCCTGATCTGGCCGGGTCGTTATCATAAGTTTTGCGGTCTAACCTGTCAATTTGCACGAAGCTCAACCTATGTTATGATGCACGCAAAGTGGAGATTCCCCCTATGAAATCCGATCGATTGCAGATTGATTATGAACAGTTAAGCGCTATCACCTGCGGCCCCCTGCCGGCTTCACGTAAGATTTTTGTTTCCGGTAAGCTTCACCCGGAAATCCGGGTCCCAATGCGTGAGATCCAGCAAACCCCGACACTTCGGGAGCGGAATAGCGTTTCTGAAGCCATACCCAATCCCCCTGTGACAGTCTATGATACCAGCGGACCCTATACGGATCCAGACGAGTCGGTTGATGTTCGCCTGGGAATTAAGCCAATCCGTCGCGATTGGGTGCTCAACCGGGGGGACGTGGAAGAGATGCCAGAAATCTCTTCCAAATATGGACGATTGCGGTTGGCTGACCCAGGCCTGGAAACTCTGCGCTTCCGCCATTTGCGGAAGCCTCTGCGGGCCAAGGCTGGCCGAAACGTCACTCAAATGCATTACGCGCGGCAAGGCCTCATTACTCCGGAAATGGAGTTTGTGGCCATTCGTGAGATTCAGAAACTGGGGCAGGAGTACGCCCACCAGCATCCTGGCCATTCCTGGGGTGCCCCAACCCCTCGCTGGATCACACCGGAATTTGTGCGGGACGAGGTAGCCCGAGGTCGGGCAGTGATCCCGGTCAACGTCAATCACCCAGAGGTTGAGCCAGCCATTATCGGACGGAATTTCCTGGTCAAGATTAACGCAAATATTGGCAATTCCGCTGTGTCCTCTACGATCGAGGAAGAAGTCGAAAAGATGGTCTGGGCGACCCGCTGGGGGGCTGATACGGTTATGGATCTCTCGACCGGTCGAAATATCCACGAAACTCGTGAGTGGATCCTGCGGAACAGCCCGGTGCCGATCGGAACAGTCCCCATTTACCAAGCCTTGGAAAAGGTCCAAGGGAAGGCAGAAGAACTATCCTGGGAGATCTTTCGCGACACCTTAGTCGAACAGGCTGAACAGGGGGTAGACTATTTCACCATTCATGCGGGGGTCCTGCTCCGTTACATACCTCTCACTGCCAGGCGAATCACAGGCATTGTGTCCCGTGGAGGCTCAATCCTTGCCAAGTGGTGCCTGGCTCATCACCAGGAGAATTTTCTGTATACGAATTTCGAAGAAATTTGTGAAATCATGAAGGCCTACGATATCACTTTCAGCCTTGGCGATGGCCTTCGCCCCGGTTCGATTGCCGATGCTAATGATGAAGCCCAGTTCGCCGAGCTGGAGACACTGGGAGCACTGACGCGAATTGCCTGGAAACACGATGTGCAGACCATGATTGAGGGGCCTGGACATATCCCGATGCAAATGATCCAGGTGAATATGACAAAAGAGTTGGAGATTTGCGACGAGGCGCCCTTTTACACACTGGGTCCTCTCACCACCGACATTGCTCCGGGATACGACCATATCACCAGCGCAATTGGGGCGGCAATGATTGGATGGTACGGTTGCGCCATGCTGTGTTACGTGACCCCGAAGGAGCACCTGGGGCTGCCCAGCCGTGAAGATGTTAAAGAGGGTGTCATCGCGTACAAAATTGCCGCCCATGCCGCTGATTTGGCCAAAGGCCATCCCGGCGCGCAGGCCAGGGACAACGCGCTATCCAAAGCTCGATTTGAGTTTCGTTGGGAGGACCAGTTTAACCTGGGGCTGGATCCTGAACGTGCTCGGGCTTTCCATGACGCCACGCTACCGGGTGACAATGCCAAGCTGGCTCATTTTTGTTCTATGTGTGGACCCCACTTCTGTTCCATGAAGATCACGGAGGATGTCAGGGATTACGCAAATCAGCTAGGAGTGACACCCGAAGAGGCTCTTCAAAAGGGGATGGATAAAAAGGCCCAGGAATTCGTCGAGACTGGCGCCAAACTCTATCAAAAGGTGTGACCTCACAGCCTAACTCCCCTAGTAACCCTGTCCAATCTTTCCTGGAGTTGACCCTCCAATGAAAGCGGCTTGAGTCTGTTCGCGGCGCCTCTCCGGCGACAAAGCCACGGATTGCCCTTCCCTCGGGGTTGGGCTATGCTTATAGGCACATTGACTGCGCTTCGCGGGCAAGCATGATTTCCAGGCAAAGCGAGTTCGAATGGTGTCATGGGAGGCTCTTTCTGGGTGTGCTTAACCATTCAATGGTTGGTATGAGAAACAAACCTGGTATCAGACGAGACCCCATCCGGGAGTACGCCTCCGACTTAGTAGCTCGTCTGGTCGAAGTTCTGTATGAGAACTTCGATAAGCTCGAAGCAGAGGAGAATGTTGAGTTCCTACACGACATGCGGGTTGCCTCCAGACGCCTGCGGGAGGCCCTGGTCTTCTTCTCCTTCCTCCAAGACGGGGCGAAGCTCCGAAAAGCCGTCGGCCGAATTCGAGGAATCACCCGGACTGTGGGCCAGTCCCGCGAAATGGATGTCAACCTGGAACTGCTCAATAAGTTCCCTCCGCCAGCAGATCCCGGCATTGAAGTGACACGTGAACATTTCCTCGAGCTCTTTGCGCTGGAACGCGAGAGAATCCGAAAGCGCATGGACAAAGGGCTTAAAGAGATGAAGCTAAAGGAACGCAAGACGGGCTTCTTGAAAGCAGCTAGGGGTTTCCTCCTGGAACCGGCCGCGCCAGCCCATACTAACGATGGGCCCGTGGTTGCGAGCCTGGACGACATCTCAGAGCGGGCAGAAGCAACGATCCGCTCCAGGCTCAGCAGCCTGGAAGAGTTTGACGGAATCGATGCGGTTCCGCAAAATGATAAGGCCCTTCACCGGCTTCGCGTCCGAGTCAAGAAATTCCGTTATACTTTGGAAATTTGCGACCCGCTTTATGAAAACCGGTTCGCGCCGGCACTCAACCTCGCCAAAGAACTTCAGGATTTGCTCGGCAAAATTCACGATTACGGAGTGTTGATTGACCGGCTCTCGCACCAGCGCGTGTCGCTGGAAGAGAATAAACGTTGGCACTTGCTGGAAGGCTCCGGGATCATCATCCGCCACCTGGAGGATTCAAAGAGCACGTTCTATCCTCAATTCCGGCCCGCTTATGAAGCCTTCGTTAAGGAAGTATCCAGCTGCATTTCGGCTGAGGACGCCCTCCTGCCCTGCCACTCAACCCAAGCTGCAACTCAGCCGGAAACTCCCAACCCATTCATTGACTTCTAGAGGCTTACAGGTTCTCAAAGAACCGATGGTCGACCATGTAGGTGAATCCGTCGGGAATCCGTCGAATGAACAACTCCGCCTTCAGGACGGCAATCCCAGCCTCTCCCACGACGTCCTCAATCGGCTGATTTCGCTCTTGCGACTTTCGCGTGGCGAAGTCCCAAGCAGCCGGGGTTAATTTGAATATCCCCCGATGGGTTTTCCCTTCATATGAAACGACCGCTGGACATTTTTTGAACTCGCCCTCGGCCTCAGCTGAACCATTGATCTGCAGGGAATATTCCTTGTTGAGAAAACGAAAGCTTTTCTCCATCCCACACCTCAAGGCGTCAATAAGTATTTCCGCAAGTACTTGACCGCGATGGAACCATGGCCAATCAAAGTCTCGTCAAATTCCCGCTGATTGAAGGCTCCTCCCTTCTTCTGACGATAATCCCGTTCCAACTCCAGGATCTCATCGTAACCCAAGAAGTATTGGGAAAGCTGGGTGGTATCAAGCTGCGCACGATGCAGCTTCTTTTCAGCCTGGGCTTTTTCCTGGAATCCCTCGTTCATCATAAAATCGACGGCTTCTTGCTCACTCATCTGACCCGTGTGAAGCTTGATGTCGATGAGCGCATTGGTCGCAACAATCATGTCGCCCTGAAGCTCAAAGAAACGGTATCGGGGGTTCTTGTCCCCTCCATAGCCTAACAGGGTCATCAGGTTTTCGCCGTAGACCGCCCAGCCTTCAACAAAGGCCGCATTCCACAATACTGCCCTGAGCGGATTGAGATTTTGTCGGGAATAGAAATATTGTGTATGGTGCCCAGGGTAGGCTTCATGCATGGCTGTCAGTTGCACTTCGAAATTATTGTTCGCTCGGAGGTAGGACTCGATTTTCTGAGTGTCCCATGAGGGATTGACCGGGTCAACATAATAAGTGGCCTGCCATTGAGCCTTCCCTTCCAAGACGCCCGGGGCGAGATATTCGGCAGCCGCAACACCCCGTTTGAAGGCCGGCATCTCCGTGACCTGAAGGGTTTCCCTGGGTGGCAGTTGCAGCAGATTGTGCTGCTCGATGAAACTGCGAAAATCATCCAGATTGCGACGATGAGCTTCTACGAGTCCATCGGCCGTGGGATGATCCTTTGAGAGCTTGTCCTTCACGTCCCGGATGATCCGGCTCTGCGCGGCAAGAGAAGGCCCTGACGCACCCAAGGGGCTGGGAGCATGACCTGGAAACAACTCCTTATGGAGCCGCACCGCCAGATCGCCAAATTCCTGGCGAGTCTCCTTGAAGCGTCCCTCCGCTCGCGAAACCACTTCCTCAAGTGACAACCTGGTCTGCAGCGCCAGGGGGAACTTTTTGCGAAAGTGCTCGGCTCCCAGTCGCCAATCACCGTTACTTCTCTGCAGCAACTCGCCTTCCAGAAACTTTTGGTATTCCTCGAGAGCTCCCACGGCATTCTGATGGGCCGTTTCCGCTTGAGTCCGTAAACCCTCCGGTATTCCGCGGGCCTTGGCAATGAAGTCTGCTACATCGGTTTGGAAGAGGCCAATTCTTCCCTTGTTGTCTTCGATGGCTTGCTGGGTGTAAACCTTGGATGGGCTCTTTAACTGGGACTTCATCTGACTTAAGAACTCCGGCAGGTTCTGCATTTGCCCGGTAATGCTTCGTAACCGCTGCTGATCGGGTGCAAAATCGCCATGGATGATGTCGGAGATCCGGCTGGCCACTATCTCGCGGGGATCATAATAGGGGAAAGAGTCGTGAAGGCGGGGGTCCCATTCCCAATCGCGGATTTCTTTCAAATAGAGTAACTCCAACTCGATCCCGTCAGACACAATCTCAACATCGATCTGGTCATCGAGCGCCAGTTGATTCTTATCGAGGGAAGCAAGCCGCAATTTTTGTTGTTCCAAAACGCGCTCCCTCAACTCCTGACCTCGAGGAGAGAGGTCCGCCAACCGCTCATCAAAACGGTGGTCTCCCATGAAGGTTGCCAGATGAGGCTTGGCCAGGAAGAGCCCGTCCAGGTATTCTTGTTTCAGATTGCCTAGATTGTTCATCGGCTTTGGCTTCAAACAAGAGGCAGTCGTCACAGTGAATACGATGCAACTCACAGTCAACGCGAGACTCCGTTGAAACGATAGTCTGTTCATGACGCTCTCCAAGGCCCTGAAGACATTTCAAAATGTCTCCGATCGGGCTCAAAGGAAAACATTCTCTTTTGATCCCCCGGTTTTGTCACTGGTTTTCTTTAGTCTGATAGGAGGAAGACATATTGTCCCAATTCCGGTCAAGAAATTGGGTCCATCCTGATCTTCCTACTCTTGTTCGTCTGTCCGCTCTTTGTAACCCCTTGCAAATAAAGAAACAAAATCGTTCTCTAATCAATGCGCAACTTCGGAGAAGCACTTGCCTTATGTTGTTCGTATCGACAATGAACACCGGGGGATGTCTCATGAAAGCACAACCACCAACCTTGCTCATCGTAGAAGACGACGAAAAGGTGCGGGAAGTTTTCTCAATGCGACTGAAGGTGGCTGGATATAACGTCATCATGGCGGAAGATGGCAAGCAAGCCCTGACCTTGATTGAAGAAAACCACCTAGACCTGATCCTTCTCGATATCGAAATGCCCGGTATGTCCGGACTGGAAGTTTTGAAACTCGTTCGTCAACAATACTCGGCAACAGCCCTGCCTATCATCATGGTGAGCGGTTCTCATTCAAGTGATGCAATCGTTAAGGCCCTGAACCTCGGCGCTAGTGACTTTGTCCCTAAGCCCATTGATTTTCCTGTCGCTCTGGCCAGAATTCGCACTCAGGTCAGTCGCAAGCGAGCTGAGGAAGCTCTACGTGAAAGCGAGGAACGTTATGCACTATCGGTTCTGGGCGCCAATGATGGTTTGTGGGACTGGAATTTAAAAACCAATGATTTTTACTGCTCTCCCCGTTGGAAGTCGATGCTGGGGTGTGATGAGCATGAAATTGGAAACAAACCGGAAGAGTGGTACAAGCGCATTCATCCCGAGGAAGTCGAACAGGTCAAAGCGGATATTTCCGCCCATTTGAACAATTTGACCCCCCATTTTGAAAGCGAGCATCGAATGATGCATAAGGACGGCAGTTACAGGTGGGTGCTGAGCCGGGGACTTGCCGTCAGGGACAAGACTGGTAACGTCTCCCGGATGGCAGGATCGTTAACAGACATAACCGAGAACAAGGTGGCCGATGCACTGACAGGACTTCCAAACCGCGTCCTTTTCATGGACCAGTTGGGGCGGGCCCTGGAGCGAGTCAAATACATCAAGAACTACCAGTTCGCTGTGTTCTTTCTCGACCTCGATCGCTTCAAGCTGGTTAATGACAGCATGGGACACCTGATTGGAGATCAACTGCTGATTACCGCAGCCAGGCGCTTGAAATCCTGTCTCCATTCCGGTGACATTGTGGCACGCCTTGGCGGTGATGAGTTTGCCATCCTGTTGCAGGAAATCAAACACGTGGGTGACGCCACCAGTGTAGCCGAACGAATCCAGGTCGCGCTGTCACTACCCTTCAACCTGAACGGGCAGGAGGTTTACAGCAGCGTCAGCATCGGCATTGCACTCAGTGAGTCGGGTTATGAACGGCCGGAGGATCTGTTGAGGGATGCAGATACGGCCATGTATCGGGCGAAAGCTCTGGGCAAGGCGCGTTGTGAAATGTTTGACACAGAAATGCGGGATCGGGCCGTGGCGCGTCTGCAACTGGAGACTGACCTTCGTCGGGCTTTGGAACATCGTGAATTCCGCGTGTACTACCAGGCCATTACTTCTCTGGCCACTGGACGGATTAGCGGGTTCGAGGCCCTGGTTCGATGGCAGCATCCCACACGTGGCTTGATCTTACCCGAAGAATTCATCCCCATCGCTGAAGAGACAGGCCTCATCGTACCCATCGACCAGTGGGTTCTGCTTCAAGCCTGCAACCAGATGAAGCAGTGGCATGAATTGTACGGGGACCACTCCCTGGCCATAGGAGTGAATTTCTCCAGCAAGCAGTTCCTCCAACCAGATCTGGTGGCCCATATCCGGCAAGTCCTAGAAGAAACCGGACTGGAACCGAAGAGTTTAACCTTGGAGATGACGGAGAGCCTGGTCATGGAAAATGCAGAATCCTCTATTGCCCTTCTCAAGCAACTCCGTGAACTGAATGTCCGCGTGGGCATTGATGATTTTGGAACCGGATACTCTTCTTTGAGCTACCTCCACCAGTTCCCCATTGACACTCTGAAGATCGATCGTTCCTTTGTCAATCAGATGGGAGTGGACGAGGAAAACTCCGTGATTGTCCGCACTATCATCAGCCTGGCGCATAACCTGGCGGCGGATGTCATTGCCGAAGGCGCAGAGACATCTGAGCAAGTGGAATTACTCAAGGCCCTGGGGTGTGAGTATGCCCAAGGCTTCTATTTTTCGACTGCGGTCGATAGCGAAACTGCCGAACGCCTCCTTCAACAAGGAGGCCAGTGGGGATCTCACGGTGCCAGTGTCCCTCCCATCGCCCCTCCAGACTACATCTATCACTCATCGAACTACCCAAGCTGACCAAGAAGGCCTAGCCAAAACTGACAAACGGACCGCAAACCCTGTTTTGTCATGGCTATTGTTGGCGAGGGTGGGGGCAATTCACTCCCCCTCGCTCTTAGAATCGCCCCCATCACCCGGGGTTCGGCTGGGAGATACTGTTCAAGCCCCTCCGGTTAGTAAGAGCAGCCACGTTTTCGCAGAATTGACCATCCCGCCAGCCCGGAATCGGTTAAAATAGACAGGTTCCTTCCTTAGGGTTGAATTTCCCGGTCTTGTTCTTGGTCCACTCTTCTTCGTCGATGAAACCTGAATATCCATTTCAAAGGAGCGGCTATGAGAGAAGATGGGGCTAGCATCAAGTGGCGAACCGTAATCTTGTTGGTCATTGTCGTGAATGTGCCGTTCTGGACCCTTGCCTTCTTTACCCTCGACCAAACCCGGCAAGCTTTGTACAGTCAATTGGCCTCTGACTTCAGAGCAATTACCAGAAGAAATGCGGTGACCATCAACTATGGAATTAACCATTTGGTCTTGAGTGTCGGGAGCATCGCTATTAATGCGGAAGTTCGAGATGCCGTCCGCAAACAAAATACCTCTTACGGGGGCTCGGCTGAAGACATTCGCAAGAAGATTGCCTCCACCGACAAGGCCTGGCTCACTCCCGCGGCCAATCAATTGGTCGAGCAGATCCTATCCAACCCAGCATCCAAGCACCTCCGGCGCTTCGTCGAAATAAACCAGGCCTTCAAGCGAATCACAGTCACTGACCGCTTCGGAGGTGTGGCAGCTGCCAATGTGAAACCAGTCGATTATGAACAATCAGATGAGCCCTGGTGGCAGAATGCCTTCAAAGACGGAATCAGTGGAACTGTCGTGATTGAAGATGTGACTCTGGATCCCATCACGAAGTTCAATGCCATCCATGTCGTTGTCCCGATCCAAGAAGAAGGGAAAGACCAAGTCCTAGGGATCATTGGCGCGTTGGTCGATATTAGCGATCTTTTCCCGCTAGTGAGTGGTGTCAGGGTCGGCAGTACAGGAGAAACACTGTTGGTCACAGACCAAGGCAATGTCATTTCCGGATCGGAGGTGACACTTAGAGAACTCATTCCGTTGCCTTACTTTGATGACATCCGAAATGCAATGCATTCCAACACTAAGCCCGACTTCATTCATGCTTCTTCACCGGGAGGAAATAAGAAATTCGTGGCTTTCAGGGATACGGGGCTATCGTCCTCATATCCCCAATTGAAATGGATGGTTGTGACAGCCCAGGATGAAGTTGAAGCCAATGCTCCGATTGATACGCTGACACGAAAATTCTTGTGGGCAGCCTTGGCGAATTTATTGGTGATCACAGGTATTTCTTTGTACCTGTTTACCCACCGCCGCATGCGCTTTTTGGATTTGCGGGGACCTTTTGCCGAGGAGTAAGGCTAAGGAAGGTATCCTTATGCTTTCAAAAATCGGTGGGAAAGGGCATCAATCGGCGCCGTAGCTGATTTCCATCCGCCGAATCGATAATCCTGCAACTCCAATAACGGCCAAGGTTAAGCCGAGCAGGCCCAAAACCGCTATCCAAGCCGGAGAGGGGTCAGCCAAAATAGCAAATGGGCCCGAAGGCAAGGTGACCGGGCACAATGACTGTAGATAATAAATGACACTGACTTTCTTGAGAAAGGGGGGTAGGAGGAAGTTGATTGATTCCCATCCCAGCACCGACATCGCTGGAATGACAGGGTTTCGGAAAATCAGACCCATCAGGAGGAAGACGCTGCCATAGCCCAGGCACGCAAGCAAAGTCACTCCCGTATAGGCGAGCAGTTGGCCAATGCCGGGTCCTTTGGCAAAATAGTCCCCACCCATGGACCCATAAGGGACATACATGAACACAAATGACAGACCGACACTGATCGTGAACAGGGTGGCGGCGGTTAGCCAGCCCGACAAGTACTTTCCAACGACCAGGATTTCCCTCCGTACCGGCGTCAGAAAGTAAAAATGCAGGCTCTTCTCAAGGACTTCGCCACGGAAGAGATAAGTGAAAATGCCGACGCAGGCAAAAAAGATCCCCATGCGAAGATAATAGAATTGGAAGATACCCGCATAAACAATTCCGGCTTTACCGAATTGGCTCCATTCGCCTTCATGGGACGGCATGAAGGCTTTAGCTCCGATTAAGAAAACGGGGGCCAAAACCAACAAGTAAATCCACAATGCTCGGCGGCCCAGAAAGTTCTTCCGAACCTCAAGCCGGATGATGGCTGCGATCTGTCGAAGCCAGAGGCCCCAAGGGAAGCCAGCTATCTCTCGTGAAACCCGATTATCTGCCATGGCCATCACCGCTCCTTCTTGATACCAGTGCCAAACTCAGAAGTTCGTAATCCACTCGCGTGAAAATGGAACCCTATAATATTTCACTCTCCGACCCAATCAAGTATTCGTACACTGAATGGACGTCGTCGTCAGATGGAGCCACAAACTCCACTTCCAGATCGTTGTCCAACACCACTTGATTCATCATCAGAAAGAATTGATCGGGGGTTCGAGTCCTCACCAGCAGGCCTCGCCGGTCTTCGTGAAGTTTGACTTCCACTCCTTGTTCCAGTTCGAAGACCCTGGCTGCCAGAACATTCGGTTTGGTGCAGCGGATGAATATTTGACGAGGATGCTCCTTCATTTCATCTCGAACTTCTTGAATGTTCCCCTCCGCCACCACAAAACCGCGGTTCAACAGAATGACCCGGTCTGAGATGAGATCGACTTCATATAGGATGTGGCTGGAGATAATGATGTGGACGCCTCCCGCGGCCAGTTCGCGAAACAGGGCCAACATCTCCGAGCGGGCCAAAGGATCAAGGCCGTTCAAGGGCTCATCCAATATCAGCACCTGCGGCTCGTGACAAATGGCCTGAGCCAGTTTAATTCTCTGGCGCATTCCTTTACTGTAAGCTGCGATTCGACGATCTGCTGCGTCTGTTAGACCCACCTTCTCCAAAGCTTTCTTGGCCCCTTGGGCCGACTCCCCCTGAGTTCTCCCATGTAAACAAAGGAGTGAGTGCAGAAGCTGACGTCCAGTCAGTCCTTTTGGAAAAGAGTCATACTGGGTACAATAGCCCACCTTTTTGAAGAGCTTGTCGGGACGTTCGGTGTGGATGCCTAGAACGAGGATTCGCCCTTGAGACGGTCGAAGCAATCCGGTCATCAGATTCATCATGGTCGTCTTACCTGAACCGTTAGGGCCCACGAGGCTAGTGATCCCGGGCGCAATGGAAAGATTTACTCGGTTGACCCCAAGCACTTCGCCATAAAACTTGGAGACATTATCAAAAACGATATTGGATTCCATGTCGAGTCCTATCACTTAATTACTTCATAGGCCTTGATCTTGCGCGACAACAGGAATAGACAGATCGCACAAAAAGCCAGCAACGATCTCCAAGCATCATCCGGGGCAACTGCCGTCTTACCTTCGAGCCCGAACAGCGACGACCAGATGCTTTGCATGACTTCAGAGAGGTTAATCAGGAATCCGGCCTTGGTATTAAAGATGTTGTTAATGGCGGCTCCCATTCCGTTGGCAAAGGAGATGATTCCGAATAAGAGTGCTCCGGCCACGAACCGCCATTTGACCCAGGCTGAAAGTACCAGCGAGAACAGAGAGAGGCATGCGATCCAGAGCCACGAACCCAAAAGGAGAGCCATCAAAACCCTCAAATTGTCTCCGCACCACCCGATCCCCTCGAGACCGCACTGCAAGAAGAACAGAAACATCCCTGGCAGCCACGTGATCACCGACAGCAGAATAGCGATGACCGACAATTTCCCGAGAACGTATTCCGCCCTGGAAAAAGGACGGCTCAGGTAAAGCGGCAAACCGTTGTTGGCCAGATCCGGAGAAACCAGCCCCGGCCCCACAAAAGCGGTCAAAAGGAATCCGATCCCGGATTGAACCCAAAGAAACACGTAGAAGAAATGACTATCGATAGCCATCAGCTTGTCAGGGTTTAGGCTCAGAATCTTCAAGGCTGACAGGTTGTGATGCAGATAAATCACCAGGGCACAGCCCAACGGCCAGGCAAAACCAGCCACCATTAGGGAGATCAGAAACTTAGAGCGAAACGCCTGCTGCAATGTATATCGCGGCAGAATCAGGAATCTGGACCAGGCGGGAGTGAGCCGGCCCTCATAGCGCTGGTAGGTGTGTTTATAGACCGCCATTGGTTTCCTCCATCGCTTTGAGAAAGATATCTTCCAGTGAATCCCGCTTGTGGTGCAGGCGTCGAATTTGAATGCGGCGTTCTGCGGCCAGCAGGTATAAGTCCTTGACCTCGACATGTGGAGGGAGGATCATCTTGATCCTGCGGCTTCCATTGACTGCACACTGGCATCCCATCCTTTCCAGTGCAGCCAGAAACGTTGGGTCGTCACCCCAGGTTTCCATTTCAAGAAACCTGCGATTGGCTCGGCGCTCCTCTTCCAGGTTGCAGTAAACTCGAATTTCCCCACCTTTCAAGATCAAGACCTCTTCACAGCACTCCTCAACGTCTCGGAGAAGGTGGGAAGAGAGAATCAAATGCAGCTTACCGCTGTCCCGGATTTCTCGAATCAGCCGAAGCATGCGCTGGCGGGCCGGCGGATCAAGCCCGTTAGTCGGCTCATCTAAAAACAACAGTCGAGGACCGTGCACAATGGCCTGTGCCAGTTTGGCGAGTTGCTTCATGCCCAGGGAATAGGTGCCCAGCTCGCGGTATCGGGCCTCCCCCAGACCCACATAGAAGAGGGCTTCATGAGAACGTTCTAAAGCTTCCCGCGCTGGCAAACCCGAAAGCTCTGCCATGAGACGGAGAAACTGCACTGCAGTCATCCGGGCAATAAAGGAGTCTATCTCCGGCATGTACCCGATGAGGCGTCGGACGGATCTGGCATTTCTGCGAATATCCATGCCAAAAATCCGTGCTGTTCCCTTTGCGGGAGCGTGAAACCCCAGCAAGGTGTGGATCAAAGTGGTCTTCCCTGCCCCATTGGGACCCAACAGGCCGATCGCCCTGCCAGCCAGGGAGGTATTCAACATCTTCAGAATCGTTCGTGTGCCAAATTGGACTGACAAGTCGTCTAATTCGATGACTGGATCCATAATGTTCTGACTCGTGCTTTCAAGTAAATGACTCGCTTCCACCGCCTCGATACTAGAAATGACCATAAGAATACCCAACTTCTTCGGACGAGCGCCTGGGCGTTTCCCAAGACTCCCATCGGTGACCACTCTCTGGCAAGAAGCGCGGTCTTTCCATTGCTATGAAGAAACGACTGCCTTACCGCCCGAGTTTATTTTTCTTCCTGTTGTGCCCCCGCATCCGCGCCTTCAAAGGGGTGTCCCAGATGCATCAGCGAATTCAGATTCAGCCCGAGATAGCTCAGATCGCCGTTGCTTGCCAGAACGATCTTTTTCTCTTCAGCATAGGCATATATCATCGTCGGCGGAGTGTCAGCAGCCAAGCTCTCGAGCGCTTTACGCTGTTCCGGACCCAAGGCGGAGGTTGCAGCTCCAACGACGTCTGCCATCGGCTTAAGCAGAGGAGCGAGGTTTTGATACATCACTGCCGAAAAACTGGACCTCCCGTCCTGTGGGAGCAACTTTGTAAACGTCGCGGAACGAGGGAGCACATATCCGGTGGTTCGGAACTGAATGGCCTGATCCAGGAGCGCCCGGCTAGCAGCTGCCACCAAGTAGCCATCCAAGTAAATATAATCCGCCTCCACCGCTGGTTGATCCAAACTCAACTTGTAATAGGTCAACCCGTTTGCTTGCGCCCGTTCCAACTCTATTACGGGCTTTCCGACAGAAGCCGCTTCACGCTTGAATCCCTCCACTGCTAGTTCCAAGGCTTTTTGCAGTTTTGCCGGGTCATTAACTTCCACGATTACCTTCCAGGAGGGTTTCGGCAAGACCGGGCCATCCAATGCAAAGGTGAACTCACCTCCGAGTGGAGCGGCCAAGTCTTCTCGAATGTTGATGCCGTGCTCCGATTGGAACGAAGCCAAATGCTGTTGGAACGTAGCGTTCTGATGTCCCAGCAGATCGAACAAATCGTCGAGCAGTAACGCCGGGTTCTTGACCACAAAAGCCGAAACCAGATGAGCTTCCGGAGAGACAAAGTTGAGCGAACCCATGGGCCCTGGCGATGCCAACCAGGAGGTCAACCCGCGCCGGGGTTCGTCAAAACTGAGGGACGCCATGTTCTCAGTCTTCCCCTGACTCTCCTTGTGCTCCACGATCAGGTGTTTCAGATTAAGGATGCCAGCACGCTCCAGCGTTTCTGCTTTCTTCTGGCTCTTACTTATCTCAGAGCCTCCCCCGCCATTTTGACCAACCAACCGCTTCATATCCAAACCAAAGAGCCAGCCCACTCCCCCTTGATAGCACTCCGACAGTTGTGCATAGAATTCAGTTCCCGTAAAAGTCTGAGGGGTGGATTCTTTCAGAGTGGCACTGAGACGTTGAAGCTCAACAACATTGGAGGAAGCAGCAAGCAGACCGTCCCTATAATAGAGGAGAACGGGCGCAGGGGATTCTCTCGTTGTTATCTGGGTAAGCGACTCCGGATTCTCGACAATTCGGAGGGCTGGCTTGCCCTTGGCATTGGCATTTAGCTTATCAACCTCGGCTTGAAGGAACGCGGGGAAACCGGACGTTCGAGTGACTTCTGCCAACAACAGAAAACCCGGATATCGACCGGCTTTGTCCCTGGGAACAGCCAACACCATTTCATCGCCCAGGTATTCTCCTAAATCCCGAACTTTTTCAATAATCGCTTCAAGATTCGGCCAGCCACGCGAGGCTGCATTCATTTCCTCTCGCCACTGTCGCAATGCTTCATTCTGCTGGATGCGCTCTTCGAGGAGGCGACGTCCTTCGCTGAGGGTTTTGCTGAAATTCGGAATCGCAGCCAAAATGACGGTATCTGCGGGAAGCAAGGAGAGAAGCCGGCTGGAGTAACGCAGACCCGGAACCTGCCCTGCTCTCTCCAACTGGCCCTTCACGACCTTCAGTTCCTTTAACAAAGCGCTGTACCTTAGGACATTTCGGCTCCAGGCAATTTCCGATTCTACGGGAGTCGAGACCAGGCTCGAGTTAGTGGTTAACTGCTGCCCTGGATGTAAGAGAGTTATCTGCCTCCCCTGGTCAACCTGGACCTCTCCCTCTACCACCGAGACCCGGGCGCCTTTCAGCCCCTGATCGACTGCAAACACCGTTCCTTTGACAGACACCAGGCAGTCCGGGGTAGAAACCTCTAATCGGCCTAATCGCTGCTTGGCTGCCTGGATAATCACGTTCCCACGGTCCAGGTGAATCGTCGTCCCTGTCCATCTCTTGGAGAGGGAGAGTTCAGACCGAGGACCCAATTCGATGGACGATCCATCAACAAGCCGGATCATGGCTCCAGAAGCTTTGGCAGTCCGGATTACTTCGTCTCCATGGAGCACTGCCTCTTGGAGCAGCGGGGTCACCCCTTCCCGACTCACCTGGTAGAGCAATCCATCAATCTCTTCTACCTTACCCACAGGACCACGGTTTACCAGACGGTCACTAAGGCCAACCCACCGGGCAATCCCGACTCCGATCAACAGAGCTGCGGCAGCGGTCCAAACCCACCTCGGCTTAAACCGTGCAGAAAGTGGTTGTTTTCCCTTCTTTGGAAAGGGCTGGATGGTGGGCTTCCCAAATCGGGCAGCCTCAAACGCTTTTCGGCAGCTCAAACACGAGCGCAGGTGGTCTTCCAAAAGAACGTACCAGGAATCTTCCTGGGAATCTCCTGCAGCGGTTTGCCCCTTTGCAGGCCCGAAACTGGCTTTTCCTCTGCGAATCCTGAGGTATTCGGGAAATAGCACTTGGAAATCTCGACAGCCGTGAAGGCTTGGCTTCGACACTGAATTGGTTTCAGAAACCCTTCCGGAATTCAGGTTCGCACCTGCCGACACTTCCTCAGCCACTTCTCTCCAAACCCGGTTTGTGGCGTTATGAATTTGTGCCGGGTCAACTTCTTCATTGCGGATTTCCGCAATGGCTTGATCCAGAATCTTTTCGACATCTTGGTCGTTGAGTTTCATAATTCTCCCCCCAAAAACAAACGCATTTCATTGAGGAGCCGAACTCGAATCCGATGGAGGATTACCCCCACCGTGGTTTGTTGCAGATCAAACAATGCAGCTATCTCCTTGTTTCCGTAGCCTTCAAATGCCGACAGAACGAAGATCTCGGCATCCCTTGGCTTGAGTTCCGCAACGGATTTTCGAAGGAATCCCCGGATTTCCTTGGCCATCATCCGGTGATCGGGGCTGGACGCAGGCCGGTCTTCCAGATGCATCTCCACCTCATCCAGGGGAACACATCGGCTGGAATGATGGGAGCGCAACTGGTCAATGGCAGCATTAATCGCTGCCCGGCGAAAATAGCTGGGTGCGCTTTCGCCCAAATCAGGCAGGTTATCCTGTCGAGCCAATCTCAGGAATACAGATTGCAGGATGTCCTCTGCGTCTGACGAATTCCCCGTGACCCGGTAAGCCGTTCGATACACTAAATCGTGGTAATCACAGAACATTTGCTCAAGAATGGCTACCGGCAGCGGGGCTGTCTCCCTGGCGGTGACGGCTAACACTGTTTCCTCCTTCTTCTCGGCTCCATCCATAAAACGGTCCATGGGAGCAATTATTACAGGGATTTCATGAATTCTATTGGTTTGGGCAACCGGATCTTCTGTTCAAGAATCGGAACTCCAGCCTGAAACCAAACCCAGACCAATGCTTTGACTAGGTACGAGAGTTCAAGGCTGAAAGTTCAAATAAGAATGGAAACAGGGGGTCGGAATATTCGACAAATCGGGGTTAGTTCCTGTAGACCAACATCTCTTGTTCGAGTGCCTAAAACCGCTCCCAGTGTAAAACTTCGTTCAGGGGGCGTTTGGCGGAATCGGGCAGTTCGGCCGGAACGCCCACCGCCACCAGACTCACCAGGCGGTAACCGGCTGGCGCACCCAGCATCGCCGAGATCACTGCAGCGTATTCCTTCTTGTCGCCAGCCACCCAACAGGCACCAAGCCCTAAAGCTCGGGCTGCCAACAACATGTTCTGAGTCGCTGCACAGCCATCTTCCAAGTAGTACTTCGTCTCCCTGCACATCACCACGATACAGACTGGTGCCACGGCAATGAAAGAACCATAATCGGTCGCGTAGGCAATCTTGCGGCGCATTTCGGAAGCTGTGACAACTACGAACGCCCAGGGCTGGATGTTGACGGCTGAAGCCGCCATGCGGCCACAGTCAACAATCTCTTCAATAATAGACCGAGGAATTGGATCCTCCTTGAAGGCTCGCACGCTGCGGCGGGTTTTTATGGCTTCTATGGCATCCATGGAACACTCCTTTCATGAAAATGCGATTTTGGTAGCCACGACAAACCGCTTTTGATTTGTCGTGGGCATTTGACCACATATGAGAAGCCCACGATGATTTCAGAGTACGCATTCATCGTGGCGACCCCTGCCATTTTCATCGACCCTGGTGACCTAAAGAGGTCATGCGCCACTTTATCCTATTGTTCCTTGAACAATGAAGGGCTGGCCTCGGGAATTCTCCCTTTCCTTGTAGGGCCTCTCGGATTGTTCTGATTGAATTCGGGATACGGTGGCCCCCGTAAAGCCGTCAGGACGACCTCTCATATTCACGAAGGCAGCGGTGCATTTCACGGGAACCTGGACTACCTCGCCACGCTGTTCCTCGTCGAGAGCGGATTACTTCTTAAAGTACCGATCAGGATCTTCTGCAAAGGCTTTGCGGTTAGCTTCATTGGCAAAGTAGTAGGCTTTGCCATCCAGGCCGTAAATAAAGGCGTCAGCCTTATCCACTTTCTGACCAGAAACCAGGTCCTTGGCCGTGACATATTTAGAAGGATCTTTCTTCATTTTCTCTTTGCACATTTCACAACAACCATAGTAGGTCTTACCGTTGTGCTCGACGGCCACTCCGGGACTGTTGAGAACTTCGTCGTTTATCATACAAACCATCCCCTTCTTGTCCACGTTACCCGACGCTGCCAACACAGTCCCCAAGCACAGGGCCAGAGCAAGAACTGCCACAAGTGATTCTCTCTTCATACATGCCTCCTCAGGCACTCTCCAGTATGGATTAACTGCCGGATTTCACCATCTCGACAAACTTCACACAGACCGGGGAATTTACTTCAACCGAATTTCCAGTCGCGCTTAACCGGCCGGTCCTAGCATCGATCCGGAAGACGACTACATTGCCGGAGTTCTGGTTTGCCGCCAGCAGGAAGCTGCCCGAGGGGTCAATACCGAAATTTCGTGGCTCTTTTCCGTGGGTGGATTGGATCTCTATTAGTTGGAGTGTGCCTTTTTCTCCATCGATTTTGAAAACGACTATACTGTCGTGCCCGCGATTGGAGCCGTATAAGAACTTGCCAGATGGGTGGACCTGGACTTCAGCCGTCGAGTTCTCTCCCGAATAGCCATTGGGAAGGGTCGAGACCGTCTGCAACTCCTTGAGCACTCCATGATCCGCATCATAAGCAAATGCTGTAACTGTCGAACTGAGTTCATTGATTACGTAAGCAAAGCGGCCTTGCGGGTGAAAAGCAAAGTGCCGGGGTCCCGACTTAGGTCTAAGTGAGGCATAAGGTGGATCATTGGGAGCTAAGGTCCCCTTCGCCGCATCGAACCGGTAGACAAGAAGTTTGTCCAAGCCGAGATCGGCGGCCACTGCAAAACGGTTTGCAGCGTCAAGATTAATGGAATGAGCGTGAGGCCCTTCCTGGCGTTGAGGGTCACTACCTCTGCCTGAATGTTGGATGAACGCTGTGGCCTTGCCGAGTGCTCCATCCCCCTCAATGGGAAAGACCGAGACACTCCCGCCACCATAATTGGCCAGTAGTAGGAACTTTCCGGACTTATCCACACGCAAATAACAGGGGCCGCCGCCGCCTGAAGCCTTCTGGTTTAGCAGTTCGAGTTTTCCAGTCACTGTATCAATCTTGAAGGCACTCACTGCACCGGATTTCTGGTTGTCAAATTGATCGACTTCATTCACCGCATAAAGGAACCTGCGGTCAGGATGGACCGCCAGAAAGCTCGGATTAGTGCTGTCAGCAGCCAATCCTATTGGGGTCAGAGCGCCCGAGGAGAGATACAGGCGGTACGCATAAATTCCCTGGCTGCCTGAGCCTGTATAGGTTCCAACATAAACGAGGGTGCTGCCTTTGCTGGCCTTATCGCCTTCCGCGACGGCCAGAACAACGCTACAGATCGTCAGGAAAGCTATGATCCCCGCCCAATCCAGATACTGCCGAATAATCCCGATCCACATAAGAATCTGCCTTTCCCTATACCCAGTGGGTTTTCAGTTGTGAAGCATGATGTCGAATGACAGGTTAATTAAGGGCCGACGACACTTAGCTACAGTAAGAATCTTAGCAGAATTCGTCCAAATGCAACAGGGTTGAGCTGTAGTCCTGGGAGGAGGAATGGTTTGGCAGGTCATGACGGCGCCTGCTCTTCGGAACGGGCCCTGGGGAATTTACTGCTTTCATGGGGTCGGGGGTGATTGGTTGTCGACCTCCATTGAGGCATTCGGCGAACCTGCCCGTTTCTTTGAGAAGCATTCGGAAATCTGGTCTGCACTATGCGGAGATGTGGTGAGATATTTCCAGGAAAGTACGGCGGTGAAAACAAATCTCCTGCTCTCTGAGAAGGTGTGAAAAAATGCGCCCGGTGTGGGCACCGGGCCTCCATCGCATGTAGAAGCCCTTTGGAATCATGTAGGCCGTTGAGGCTTTCTCAAAGCCTCAACCTCACGCGGCGTTTAGCCGGAATTCTGAATTTTTTCACACCTTCTGAGTGGTAGCGTGGATCTGATTTCCAGGTCTGCCGCCTTTCAATGCCAGCCGCCGCGACGGAGCGCGGCGTCCACCAAGCCCAGTCGCTCCCGCAAAAAAAACCGCCTCCCCGAAGATGGAAAGGCGGTTTCCTTGGACTGAGACCTGAGGCGGCTAATTAAGCCACTTTAACAAAGATAATCAGCAGGGTATAGAGTGCCAGGGACTCAATCAGCACCAAACCCAGCAATAGAGCAAAACGGATGGCTGGGGCTGCCCCGGGATTACGAGCCATTCCTTCGCATGCCGCTGAGATAGCCCTACCTTGGGCCAGCGCACAAATGGAAGAAGCCATCGCCATGGCAAAACCAGAAGTGATGACAATCCAATATCTGCCAATCCCCGATCCGCCTTCTTGTGCCTGCGCAAAAACAGACGAGGCACTCATGAGTACCCCTAACGTCATCATAACCGAAACAAAAAACCTCTTCATCGCTTCTCTCCTTTTCTAAAGATCCGGCTGCCAGTCCTAGTAGAGATTGGCTTGGCCGTTATGAAATTCTGCCTGGAGGTGGTTCCCGGGAATCCCTCGTGCATCGCAGGCTCACACAGGCAGCAACAAAACAGTGGTTAGTGGCGAGTGACTAGCGGACACAAAGGCAGCTCACCCTTATTCACCAGTCACTTATCACTAACCACTCGTCACTCTCCACTTGCCCCTGCTTTGTCAGTGCTCTTCGCCAACTGCCCCTTGAATGTAAACCATCGGTAGCACCATGAAAATAAAAGCTTGCAGGAGGGCCGTAAAAAGGCCCAAAACCATGATGGGCAGAGGCAGGAGGAACGGGACCAAGCCGAAGAACACTCCAACGATCAGATGCTCACCGAAAATATTGGCAAAAAGACGGACGGTCAATGAGAAGGGTCGTGCCAGATGGCTGATGAACTCTATGGGCATCATCAGGGGTGCCAGCCACCACACCGGACCGGCAAAGTGCTTGAAGTACCCGATGAAACCGCTCTTCCTAAACCCCAAGTAGTTGTAATACAGGAAGACACATAAAGCACAACCAGCCGTGACATTGATGTTTCCAGTGGGAGGCCTAAAACCGGGAATTTGGCCGGAAAGGTTCATCAACAAAACAAACAGCCCGATGGTCGCCACCATGGGGAGGAATCGCTTGCCGCCGTGACCGATAATGTCCTCCATCTGGGATCCGAGGGCTTCAACAAAGAGTTCCAGCCCCTGCTGGAACTTCCCTGGCTTTTCAACTGAGAAAGTGAGCCGGACAAGTGGAAAGAATATGCAACATGCCAGGAAAACGAGGCAAGCAAATACCACGTGCTCGGGGATAACCTGGTCACCCGGCATATAGGGTTTGCCAAACCATCCGTAGACGGCGGTCAGAAGGGCACTCTTGGCTGGTGCAATCAGGGGTCCCAGCCAGCGATTCGCGGTTTCTGCGATCCAGGTGCTATGTTCTTCCACGTTCCCAATCCTCGATGAGAGTCTTCGTGACCTGGTAAATGCACTCTGCCAAGACTGCCATCACAAACAAGAACAAACCCAGGCCGAAAGCCTTCAGGTCCAAAATGCGATAGCGGAATATAGCATACAGGCTCCCCCCGATCAATGCGAATCGCATGAAGTACTTGAAGACCACTCGTCTTTCCCCCTTCCTCCAGCCCACCGTCGAATCGTCGTTGTTTCCTGAAGGCTGGAATTTAGCCAGCAAGCGGTCGACGGCCTGCTTCATCCAAAAGAAATTGTAATAGGAAAGAACGGACCCGGCAATGAACCCAACTACTGCCCTGAGGGAAGCGAAGATCAACAACGCCGAGAGTATCACCAGCCCCAGGCCCAGGCTGAGCCGCGTCAGTCTTCGTTCGATGTCGAGGTAATAAGGGTCTACAAGGAGTTGGCTGCTATCGGGGGGAAACATCACGTTCAACCTTGTTCACTGTCCGGAACAAATTGATGAAACCCGCGGCGATCCCAAATAAAAGAAAGATCACCTTGAATGCCATTCGGGTTCCAACGAGATGATCGAGGAAGTAGCCGATCCCGTATCCAATGCCAATGCAGGCTGGAAGCATAATTCCGATGGAGAGGAGATCCGCAAGATTCTGGTACTTGGGTCCAGACATGTTTCTTAGTGAAATTCCCACCTGATTTGATTAAGATAAGTCCGGCTGAGAACGCACTACCGTGGCCTGCAGAAGTTGGTTGCTCTGCCGGGACGGAAGGTCTCTCCCGGTGAAATCATCACTGAACCACGTCGTCGTTTCGCCCATATTCTGATCCTCAACCCACAGGAGGACACAATGAGCAGGAACTTGTTTTCCTGTCTGTCCGTTCTGATGTTCCTCATTCTTACTGTTAGTTGCTCTCGATCCCCCCAACAGCCGGAACCGGGTTCCAGCTCTTCAGAGGCAGCCAAGGCAACCCCGCCGGCACAAGTAACAATGGTCTACGACGCCAGCAAGGATGATATTACCGCAATTCCAGACATAACAAGCCGCAGCATTTCAGTTCTAGGCGTCAAATTGGGAGATCGCACCCGAGACGTTGATCGGCTCCTCGGGAAACCCATCAAGATGGAGGCCCTTCCGAAGCTCTATCGCAGCGCTTATGAGGACCATGGCGTTTATGTGGACATTGACCGTTACGCCGCCAAAGTCGTCGCCCTCTACATTAACACCAACTATTACAGAAAGGCGAAGGGTAACCTCTCAGAGTTGCTAGCTCACGGAAGTATCGATCTGCTAAAAAAGAGTTTCGGAGAGAACCCCGTCCAATCGCAACCCGACTCCCAAACCACAATGTGGGCGTATCCCCAAAAGGGGATTCAGTTTATCTATATTAAGGCAGAACAAACAGCCAGCTACACGTTGAAGCTGGTTGAACCCAAGAAGTCGTGAACCCTTAGACCGTGTTTCTCACCACTTCATCGGCGACCATCTGCGTCCGGGCGTTTCTTCTATTGACTCTTACATGTCATGGTGACATCTTCCGCCTCACCCGACCTTGTGGAAGCTTATCAAACTTCCACCCCTTATAGTCGGTGCAACGGGGTTGCCCGAGGGTGAGTGTATGAATAGCAGTCGCAGCATTTCTTTCTTTTTTGCCTCTTTTTTCTTTCTTTGTGGAAGTTGTGGATTCTGTGCAGAAGTCATGAAGACCCAGAGAACCA
>JBGOTQ010000068.1:0-24489 GCA_041476565.1 Terriglobia bacterium
TGTCGTTGCGGTGGTACCAGAAAGCATTGCCGTGAAAAACGTTGTTGCCAGATTTGGTCTCCATAATAATGATGGCCCCACCGGTAGAACCATACTGGGGCTCGTAATTGGCCGTAATGACTTTCAGCTCGCTGACCATTTCCGGAGACTGGCCGAAGTCAAAGGCAGCAGAGTAGGTCCCATTGCCGCCGGACGGGTTGGTCAAGGCCACTCCATTCAACAACGCGTCCCCGGCATACTTTTGAGCGCCATTCATGCGAGCGCTAAGGGCGTCACCGTCCTGTGAAACCACGCCGGGCAACAGGCTTATGAACTGGGCGGCCGAGCGGAGTCCCCCACTATTGGAGGTGATAATCAGTGGCAGTTCGCTGACCGTCTCGGGGGGAACGTTACCGGATTGCTCGACCGTTTCATAATTCAGCGCCGAGGCATCGGCGGTGACCTCCACCTGCTGGGTTTCCGCACCTAATTCCAGCTTGACGTCAATTCGGGCCTTTTCGTTAAGCCCGATGCGGACTCCTCGCTGTACAAACTCACGAAATCCCTTGAGCGTAACCGAGAGTTCAAAATGTCCTCCCGTCAAGTTGAAGAAACTGTAGAGGCCATCAGGACTGCTGATCGTTTTGAGGGTCACCCCCGTTTCCACAGCGTTCAAGGTGACTTCAGCGCCAGGAACCACGGCGTTCGTCGGATCAATAATCGTGCCCGTGAGCTGAGCGCCCGTACTTTGGGCACTCCCCACGGGTACGAACGCGATCAGACAGAACAACATCCACAAAATCCAATTTCCTGTTCTAGACATCCTTTCCTCCTGGTTTCTCCCGATTCCCAATTGACGGAAGAAACGTGTCCTTTTAGAGAGAAGAGTAGGTTCCAAACCCAGGGAACTGCTGGTTGATTTTAGGAAACTGCATTCACCTTCAAGCCGAGGATCTTAAGTCCAGCAGACCGCGCTTCCGGGCGAAGGAAGGCGTCGTCTGCTCCACGGCTTTCCACCAAGCTGCATTCCTTGGTGGAATCGACTGGAAAACCGGACAAATATAGAACCTTACATCAGGAAGCCGATCCCTCCGGCGTAGATCGCCTGCCACCATTGAAAGCCTCATGCAAAACTATCTTCTGGCTACTCGTTACCAATCAGCAAGCGTGCGCTGAGCGTCCGCTCCACCACGAATAGACGCTCCATTTCACCTCGTTCGGAATTCAGGATTGTCCAGAGCCTCACGGGCCGGACGGAACTGCGGATCAACGGCCAGAGCCTCACGAAACTCATGCACAGCCCGATCTTTCTGACTCAGTTGACGGAAGACCAGGCCTAGATTGAAGTGCGTCTCCGCCCACTTCGGTTCCAGCCGGATGGCTTCTTCGAGGACCCGCTGTGCCATTTCCAGCCTGCCGGTTTGAAGATAAACCACTCCAAGCCCGTTTTGGGCTTCTGCCGACAGGGGATCTAATCGGGCGGCGTTTTCTAAGTGGCGCTCCGCCTCCAACCAATTCCCCCCCCGGATGGCCAGCATGCCCAAATGATAGTGCGCTGCGTAATTGTCGGGTTCCACCTTCAAAAGTTGATCCAAGAGCGACCGCGCGGTCCGTTCGTCCCCTTTTTCCAGCAGGATGACACCCTGCAGTTCTTGGGCCTGATTGTACGTGGGAGAAAGCGCCAAAACCGCTTGCAGTTCCTTCAATGCCTCGTCCAGTTGCCTGAGTTCGTACAGGCCGACGCCCAGATCAAAGTGGCCGCGCACATTCAGCGGATCTTGCTTCATGACCCGGCGAAAGACTTCAACGGATTCGCGGCCTCGGCCCAGGCGCCGAAGATTCAATCCGAGGCTGATCTGGAGATCCGCGACCTCCGGATACTTCGAGCAAAGGGGCTCAAGCAAGGCTTGAGCTTCCACCGTCCTGCCCACGCCGGAGAGCTCAAGGGCACGACGGCCAGCCTCAAAGTCAGCAATTCGATCTTTAGGATCGGCCCCGGCATCGGGATCCGCAGGCTTAACCGTGCTCACTGCCACATAGCCCAAAGAACCAAGTGCGGCTGCTACCTCCGGGTTGATCGCTGTAGCAGATTTCGAGTCGGCCCTTTGGAAACGAGATTGCAAAGTCTGCAACCGTTCTCGGTAGCTTGCCGAGACAGCCTTCTGTTGGGAGTAGAGGTTGCGCTTTTCCCCGGGGTCCTGAATGAGGTCGTAGAACTCGGGTTTGGGAGCATCGATGTACTTGTAGCGTCCTATCCGCAGACTCCTCAACCGGGCACAGCCAAAATGGTTTCGGGCGTAAACGCTCTCACTGTATATCTCCCGGTCCCGGCTGAGTGCCGGTGACTGGGTTGGTTCCAATAGTCCTTTTCCTTGATACTCCGCTGGGCGGGAAATGCCTAGGAACTGCAGGATCGTGGGAGCCACATCGACCAGACTGGCAGCCTCATCCACCGTGGATGGCATCGAGCCGTTACCCGCTGGCCAATGAAAAATCAAGGGCACCCGCAGGGTGCTTTGGTAAATGAAATAGCCATGAGTGCTCTCCCCGTGCTCCCATAAGCTTTCACCGTGATCGGAAGTGAAGACAATCAACGACCTCTCAAGCAAGCCTTGTGTCTTTAGAAAGCCCCAAAAGCGGCCCAAGACAGCGTCCTCATAGAGAAGCGCGGCATCATAGTCGGCACGCCGCAGCGGAGAACTCTGAGCGATATGCGGGCCGTAAGGCGCGTGAAGATCGTAAAGGTGGAGAAAGAGAAAGAATGCCCCCCCGGTCTTGGCCTGCAACCATGCCGTTGCCGCTTTCACCACTTCCTCTCCGGGACGACTGACGTCGCCAGGGTCCGTGCGCCGCAGACGCCGAAGATTAAACGGGCTGTCATACACGTCAAAGCCCCGATTCAGCCCAAACCGCTTATCCAGAACAAAGCCGCCAACAAACGCACCAGTGCGGTAGCCCCGGCTCTTGAGTAAAGAGGCCAACGTCACACACCTGGCGTCCAACGGCTGCCCATGATCTTGAACTCCATTCCACAGGGGCAGGGTGGAGGTCAGCATCGACACATGCGAAGGCAGCGTCAGGGGGACCTGGGAGTTGACCTGGGAGAACCGTGTGCCGCCCTCAACCATATGGTCTATGTTGGGTGTTTGGAACTTCTTGTATCCATAACAGCTCAAGTGGTCTGCACGCAGCGTATCGACAGAAATCAGGATGACGGGGGGAAGGGGGTTCCTCTGAGCGAGAAAACTTCTCGGACAGACTATAAGGAAAACCAATAGGAGAATTGTCCAGCCCGAGACCTGCCAAAGCGCCTTCATGAAAATGGCCTGAAGGGCCATGGGAAAGTAGCCCAGGGCATAGCGGGCGAATAGCAGGAGCCGACAGGCGAGGTGCCGGCGGGCACCGCCGCCCGCCATGCCCTGGGTCGACAATCCGTATTTACCAAAGTTTTCTCCTCGTGTGGGGGTGGGAAGTCCGCCCACGCCAACACGAGGAGAATCGTTGGTGATTCGCTGACCCAGGGCGTCGCAGGGGTCAAGGCCCCTGCTCTGCCCTGGGCTACTCTCCTTCGCCCACTTCGTGGGCTGGAGGCCATTTTCATCGACAGTGGTGATCTGGGAGAAGGCCATGCGGCACTTTTGTGAAAACTCGAAGCATATACAGTGCAGAGTCGCTTCATGACTCGCGGGTTTAACATTCACGGGTTGCGTCTCACAAGATTCAAAGCCCTCAATACCAATTAATGTTCCCCCCGTCTAAAATTGTCGATCATGTATTCGCAAGTTCGCAGGGTAAATGCCATGATGGAAATTGTGCTGGTCTTGTCTGTGGCGAAGGGGAATACACTCGCATCGCAGATGTAGAGATTGGGTACATCATGGCACTGGGAAAAACGGTTCGTCACAAACTTCTTGGGATCATTTCCGAACCGGCAAGGTCCGGTCTCGTGGAGGCTTTGTCCCGGGGGAAACGGGTCGTCGCCGGCCCCCCAAATCTCTCCTCCTGCCGCCTTGACAAGTTCAGCGCAAACCTGTTTCGAATGCTCCCACATCATCAACTCATTGGGCCCCCACTGGAAGTGGAACCGCGCCACCGGGATTCCATAGATATCTTTCACTTCGGGATCGAGGTCCAGGTAGTTACTTTGGCTCGGCAGTGAAGGGGCCTGGATCAGGAAATCGATGGGCGTGGGATAATACCGCTTGATCTCCCTCTTGAACTGGGATCCGAACCCTTCAAGCTGGTCGTGATAATGAGGGAAGGCCCCACAGCCTCCGCCGGCATAGACAGAATACCCACGAACGAATTTCTCCTCACGAGGGTTTCCCAGATTCTGCCAGCGCGGCATCCAGGTCACGGTGGAATCGTGTACGTTGTCGGGCCGGCTGGGCTGGCCCAACAATTGGGGCAGGTATCCATAGGCCGGTGTGCCGTAAAGGTGGTCGCTGATGTTACGGCCGAGCTGGCCGCTGGAATTAGCAATGCCAGTCGGCCAGTGACGCGATTTTGAATTCAGCATGACTTTAGCTGTTTCGCAGCATGAAGCCGCCAAGACCACGGCCTTGGAGAATACCTCGACTTCCCGACGAGTGTTTCTATCGATATAGGCTACCCCTTTGGCACGACCCTTCTCGTCGACCAGCACGTCCTTGACATGCACGTTGATGCGAAGTTCGAGCTTGCCGGTCTTCTCCGCGGCTGGAATGGTAAACCAGGTGGGCGAAAAGAAGGAGCCTGAATCGCAGCCGTTGGTACACCCTCCACAAAAATGGCAGGCCGGGTGACCGTTGTGGTCTACCGTCAGCTGAGCGCAGCGGTCTGGAAGGTAAGGAACGCCAATTTTTTCCGCCCCCTTCTGCAAAATGAAATCCAGGCAGCGGAATTTAATGGGCAGCAGATACTCGCCGTCTGGGTTGCTCGGTCGGTTCTGAACCGTGCTAGCCACACCTATCATCCGTTCTACGCGGCTATAGTAAGGGGAGATTTGCTTTTCCGTAATGTGCCAGTCCACATTGAAGCCATCCAGACTGGCTGCTCTAAAATCGATATCTCCAAAACGAGCTGAAGAACGACCCCAGAAATTGGCCTTCCCGCCCGTGGCCGAGCAACGCGCCCAGACCCAGCGACTCCCGGGGGCGACCGTATAGGTGATTTCGTGCTCCCACACGCTTTGGGTAATCTCGGTCTCGCAGACGTAACGGTGAGGACGATCCTTGGGATCCATGAAGCCCCGGTATTTCAGCTCGTAACTCTGACGGTGATTGCCGTAGTCCTTGGCAGGATCAATCCGGCGTCCCGAGTTCAGAGCCAGCACATTCAAGCCGGCTTCGCAGAGAGTCTTCATCGCCATGCCGCCGCCTGCTCCTGTGCCGACCACGATGACGTCGTAGATTTTCTGTGCCATTCCAAATCCTTTCCGGCAAAAGGCCTCCCCTACGGCAATGGTTCAGAGCAGAGGGGGTGGCAGATGCCGGTGTTCCGGATCGTCCGGGTGCGGGCATCCCGGCATTTCGTCATAGACTGTCCGGAGTCCCGGGTAACCCAGTTGTTCCAAACCGATCCGGGAGGTGTAAAATCCCATCACAGTATATTCCCGAACCAACCTGAAAAAGGCACGGCCGTCGTCTTCGCGCGGCCGGTATTTGTCTTTATAAGCGAGGTGTTCCAGAATCTCGGTTTGTTGTCCGGCGGGCAATTCCAGGAACGATTTTCCCTGAAGCCACCGAGCATGCGTGTCAATCCAAGCGAGGCCGAAACGGAAACGGTACTGAATTTCCGGGTCATTGGAGACCATGAAGTCGATGAATTCGCTGACTCCTGCCTCCTGGGCCCCGGGCGTGCCGTCGTTGGGGATGATCAGATCGGTAAGCCGCTCGAGGATGGCATATTCTTCTGATGAGAAGAACTGCGGGGCATAGGCTTCCCGGGGCGCCTGAACGGGTCCCTGGTGGGCAGCGTGCTGCCCGCAAGCGAAGCTCCAGCGGTGAAATCCTGAGAACTGGCCGGCAGCCGCGGCCATGGACAAGATGCGCAAAACTTCCCGCCGGCTGAGGTTTTGACCTCCCATGGTAGACCTCCAGGAGGATTCTCTCTTGCAAGTCTGACAAAGGCTATGTTACTCTGGCACCGATTTCAGGAAAGCGATTTCCGCAACCGCTTGCGCAATCTAAGAAAAAGGCTATCCTGTCGTCAATAACGTTGTCAAGATTTTTTTGAGTTCGTCGCGAGTCGTTCGGTTCTTTCCGTCACTGCGGATCCTGGCCGCCGATGCTAGGCCATCGCCGGCTGGAGTGAGGAGAGGCGTATGGCCTACAAGATGAGAGACGTCGCCCAACGCGCCGGGGTTTCCGTAACCACCGTCTCGCATGTTTTGAACAAGACGCGCTTTGTGGCCCCCGAGACTAGCCGGCGTGTTCTGGAAGCGATTCACCAACTGAATTACTACGCCAATGCCCACGCCCGACGCCTGGCCAAGAGCCGCAGCGACCTTTTTGGCCTGATCATTTCGGAAATTGCCAATCCCTTTTTCTCCGAGATCATCAAAGGGTTCCAAATGGCAGCCTGGGACAAAGGCTACGACATGCTGCTCTGCAATACCGAGTACGACTCCCAACACACGCGGTTGGCCATTCGCAAAATGATAGAAAGCGAAGTGCGCGGAGTGGCCGTGATGACCTCCTCATTGGATGGCGAGGTCGCCGAGGAATTGACACCGAACCAGGTAGGAGTCGTTTTCTGCAATCTGAGGCCTGCCCAAAGGCTGATCAGCAGCATAGACATTGATCACTCCCAGGGAATCTCGCAAGCTTTAGGCCATGTCATTCAATTGGGTCACAAAAACATAGCGGTCATTGCCGGACCCCAAAGAAATCGTACGGCTAGGACGATTAGGGACGCAATTGTGAAAGGACTGGAAAAATGCGGCCTCCGGCCCACCGCCGTACTCGACAGTGACTACAGACTCGACGGAGGGGCGTCAGCCGTGTCCTGTCTCCTTCAGCAATCTGCTTTCCCCACGGCGATCTTTTGCGGCAATGACCTGATTGCCATGGGGGCCATGAGCGCCCTTGAAAATGTCGGCATCCGGGTTCCCGCGGATGTCTCCGTTGTCGGATTTGATGATATTATCTTTGCGCGGCTGGCCCGTCCTCCGCTGACGACGATTCAAATCCCCCGCGAGAAATTGGGTCGGCTCGCATTTGAAGCGCTGGAAAAGATGGTCCGCTCGAAGCGGCATCAAGGAAGAGAGTATGTGCTTGAAACGTCTTTGGTCGTCCGGAAATCCACGGCGCCTCCCCGCCAACATCCACTTCGTCTGCCCGGATTGATCCATAAGCCCCACCGCCAGCAGGTCCCGAAAAAAACCTGAGAGGGAAGCAACCACTGATCATGGAATCAGCTGCCGGGACGGACTTGTGTGATGGCAAAGGCGAAAAAGCAAACAGAGAGCAAGGAAGATCACTCTCCAGCGTAATCCCACTACCCAGTTGATTCCGTCAGAATCTCGTTCAGCTTTGCCTCCCATTCATCCTCGGCCAGCACCTCAAAACGCAAGACCTTGTCTTTCATCTCAAGACCGAGCTCGCTCCAGCTCGGGGACTTGGCCTGACGGGTACAGATGTCAAATACCCTGCGGATATAGTCAGTCTTGGCATTATCCCGTGGAATCCTGGCTTTCTCCCAACCCTTGGCTGGGAAATCAATTTCGAGGTCGGCATTGGCCTCTGCCTTTTTGCGCCAAGCGGAGAGATGCTCCAGGTAGTTTCTGATTTCCGCCAAGGCTCTCTGCTGGTATCCTTAAGCTGCATCTCAGCTTGCTAAAGCAAAGAAATCCAGTTTAACTTGCCGCAAATGAAAGGAAACAGTTTTGTTTGCATTCGCAATAAGCAAATGCAGCTTTCATGAGAATGGCCTGAAAGGCCATGGCCATTTTCATCCGCTATGGTGAACATGAAAAGGTCATGAGGCACTCTCTAGAAATTCCACCGCTTTGCTCTAAAGAATTCCAACAGTGACAAACACTCGATTCTGTAATGTTCTCAAACATCAGGAATTCGCTTCCTCGGACTTGTTCTTCCTGGGTTCTCCGATGTCACGACTTTCCAGCCCTTGGAGAGAGCAAGAGCAACAACAAAAGGGTCGGCATCAGGGGTGGTTTTTTTCTCGTCAATGAGGCTTGGAAAAACCTGCAGTACATCTTTCACATAAGCAATTTGGTCCGTGTCTAATTCCTTGAAGCATTTTTGCTTCTTTGCCCATAAATACAGCTCATCATGCTGTTTACTTAGCTCGTTCAGGACCTCTTGGGGGCTATAAGCTCCCTTGATCCTATAAGCTGCTCAAGCTTCTGCCAAAGTGTTGGGAATACATCGCGGGGATAGCGCCGCCTCCATAGGTCAATGAGGGCGTTCGTATCGATGACGTATCCCGGGAAGAGGTCACGCATACTGCGCCTTTTCTTCCCTCACAATCGCTTCAACCGCTGGCAAGTACTTTAGACGTATTGACAAGTAGTCGGAAACGTCCCGGTGAGTGATAATCTCCTGCCGCCCAGACTCCAAAACCAAAGAAGTAAATCGTATACCGTTCTGTCGTACACATTGTTTGGCTGGGACACTCCGTCCGCAAGGGAGAAAGCCCGGCCTTCCACTATCGGAAAGGGTATTTCCAATACTAGCGCGCCGAGTCGCTCAACCGATTTCTTCCATGAGTGTAAGGCTTCAACTTCACTCTCCCACCCGAATTGTTCCTCAATCGAGACCCTGAGCCTACCTCTAATTTGCATGCCCAGAGTTTTTATGTCGTCAGATAATGAAGCTTTGCCGATCTTGACTTCCGCCGGTTGATCCAAGGAGACTTTCAAGTTGCCAGCAAGTTCCTGTAGTCTGCGTGCACGTCGAAAGGCAAGAATCGTCTTTTCTGAGAATGGCTTCTTCAGAGTTTTTGGAAGATTACGAAAGTCGGCGGGTAGCGGTGGCTCTTGCGGCGGAACTGGCAGAAAAAAGACAGCAAGGGGCCTCTTGTAGTACTTGGCCAGCTCTTTGAGCTGTTTCAGCGTGGGGTTCTTTTCGCCAGTTTCCCACTTCAAAACCATGTCATCGTTCAGATCAAACCTTTTGGTCACATCCATTACTGTCTTTCCTATCGACACCCTAACCCATTTGAGCACACTTGAGGCGACCGACACTTCAATGTTCCTAGCCATAGTTCATCACCGTGTCAATTCGTAAATCTCGAAAGGCAATTGAGCGAAATCAATCCGGTACTGGTCAAGATGATCTTGGTCCAGGTACTTCGTAGGCGCAAATACTAAGCGCCTCTTATCCTTGCTGAGTGGCGGCAAAGCCTTGGCCATGTCCAATGTCAAGGCCAGATTCTTCAGCTTCTCGATATCCGGCTCATAGAACAGGAAGACCTGATTATTTTTGCTCTCGCCGACAAAGTGAGCCTTCTTGTTAACGGCCTTCTCGTCAAACTCCTCGCCAGTCGCAGTGTAAAACACATATCGCGCCAGCTCCTTGTAGGTAGGCAAGCTGTCGCCGTCGAGGATGCTTTCCAGCTCAATGGCCTTCCCCAGTTCAAAGAAGCTGAACGTTCCGCCCAGCCCTTTCTTTAAGACTTCATCTTTAGCCGAGGGACTCCCTTGATGACACGGCGGATGCGTTCCGCCGTAATCGAATCGGCATAGTCCTCACATTCAACCAGGATGAATCTCCGGTTACCGCCGTCCTCCTTGTTGAGTGAGAGGACGGCTTGCCCAGAGGTTCCTGAACCAGCAAAGGAATCGAGAGCAAGATCCGTAGGCCCAAGAACGAACCCCAGCAACTGGGCCATAAGGGAGGACGGTTTCGGATTGTCGAATGTCTTCTTAGATTCCGGGAATATCTCTCTTAATTCGTATGCACCTATACGTCCATCGAGAGTTATGAGGCTGGAGAGTTTGTCTTCAAATTCTTGAGCATAAAGTTTCAATTCGATAATCTTCGAGTCATCATCTCCAAACAAGATGCGTCCCTTCGCAAGAAGTTCATCCATCGTTTCTGCAGGAAATCTGTATCCCATTAAAGGTTGTTGACAGGGTTTCTTGGTCACAGGATGGATAACATTGTATCTGTAACCCTCCCTGCCCGGGTTGTGAACACTCTGACTTCCAGTATATACGCCACCTTCATCAATGTATTTGTACCGATCAAGAGGCCAAAGGAACGGCTTATTCTTGCGGTACCAGTCCTGGTAGGCTTGGGTTAACTTTTCACAGTCTTTGTGCTTTGATGTAAGTTCCTTTCCAATGCGAATCAGGACGTCTTTGACGGCAGAAACTCTCGACTTCCATTCAGGGGGCAATAGGCCCTTGTTCTTACTGAAGCAGAGCATGTATTCGTGTTCAATCGCAATGTTGGTAGGGTTATTATCTGTGACGTTCTTCCAAATGACAGTCCCGACCCAATTTGCGTCTCCGAAGACCTCGTCCATCAATGCCCGCAAGTGATGGAATTCAATATCGTCGATCGAAACAAAGATTGCCCCGTCATCGCGCAATAGCTCTTTCAGCAACTTTAGCCTCGGCATCATCATGCAGAGCCACTTTTCGTGACGAGTCAAATCCTCGCGGTCAACCACTTTGCCCAGCCAGTCCTGCATCATGGGCGAATTGACGTTGTCGTTGTAAATCCACTTTTCGTTGCCGGTATTGTAAGGCGGATCAATGTAAATGCACTTGATCTTCCCGGCGTAGAGCGGCAGAAGCGCCTTCAGCGCCTTTAAATTGTCGCCGTGGATAATCAGATTGTCACGCAGACTTACTTTGTCTGTCAGGCTCTTGCTCTTGACTGGAATCAGCTCGTGGTACTTGACGAGCAAGTGGTGGTTCTGAACAAAGGTCTTGCCCTTAAACTGGATTTGAGCCATGACGCGCTCCGTCTCCCTGGAAAATGCGATTGCTTGGAGGGCCGAACTCCGTGAGGCCGATCAGGCGGTGTCGCAGGAGCTGCGCCCTCCATTTTCATGCCACCCCGACCGCCCCGTTTAGCGAACGTTTTCCGCCGTGGCGTTCGTGAATCTAACATTGAAGGGAAAAGACCGCGGCTCGCGGCAACCGCCGTCGCCAAGACACTCACCGTGGCTACCAAAATTTTACCCTCTGACGAGTATGAATCTGTAAAGGCCAACTGCGCCAACCGCTCCATCGCGGTCTAGCCAATGAAAAACACCTGCCCTATGCACAAGGTCAGTCTTCAGTGGTGATTCAAGATCACGCTGTAGGGCGTTTCTGTGAAACGCCACATTCCTAGGCGGTTGACACAACCGCCCTACAGCGAAGCCCCACCAAACTGACCCATTGCTGCCCTATTCTAGTTGAGCTTTGAAGAAATGTGCCCAGTTTTCTTGACCGGCGGTGAGATTTGGCATTAGCCTTTCTGCAATCTTGAGCAGGCCCTATAACCGCGGCAAAAGGAGTCCATATGAAAATCGCAGAGGTCCGGAAATTGCTCGATGGTTATACGGCCGACCAGTTGAAGCTCGTCATCAGTGAGCTTTATAAGATCATTCCTAAACAAACCAATCTTGGATTTCCTGAAGATCCCTGATCTCAAAGAAGCAGCGGTGGCCGAATGTCAGCGATTGATTCATGAGATGAAGATGGAAGTCCCTAAGGCAAAGGGGGAAACCGCGTCTTTAGATGATTATTCCAATAGAGAGTATAAGAGGACGCAACGACTTCGCAACCTCGCAATGATGGGATTCCTATGCTATGCGAGTCTTGCTAAATACGACCAAGGCACTGCCTTCTTCAAAAAGAACCACAGCCAAGATCGTGAAGTAGTGGCACTTTTCATACTCCTGGAACAACTATTCGGTCTGCAGTTGCCAGACTACTGGTGTCGGGAATATGAGGCTGCCGTACAGAAAGGAATCGCGCCAAGAGAGAAACTCCAGCAGACCTACCAGTCCCTTCGTGCTAATGGAAAACTTCCTGAGCGTTTTTACTAAGTGCCGTAGTTCTCCTGTCCTATTGGCTGCGGTCTCAAATCGCGAATTTTGTTCTAACGAGGAGCCTGGAAATCAATCCTACCAAACGAACGACTCTCGGGATTCTTTTGATTTCCAGGCTTACCTTTATCATGTGTGGGGGCAAGATCATTCCCATTGTGTGGCCAGGTCTGGGTTTCAATGCCCGCTATTCTCAAGGATGGCCATGGTCCCGTCCAATGCCGGGGGTTCGTTCCCTCGCTTGATTTTGCGGAGGAGGACCGCATAATCGTTCCTCCATCTCTCAAGATCTGCAGGGGTTGTGTCCGGGTTTTTCTCCAAGGTCACGAGGGCCCGCTTAAGGATTGCTTCAGCCTCACTATAGTGACCCTCGTCGCTGTAGAGCCTCGCCAGTGCGACCCGGCATCTCTCCACATTGATTTGCTCTGTTCCAAACCTCTTTTGCCTGATGGCCAGGGCTCGAAGCAGTAGCGGCTCAGCCTTGGCATACTTTTTCCTGCTGCGCCAGACCTCTGCCAGGTCCATCAGACAGGTGGCCACTTCCGGATGTTCCGGGCCCAATCGCTTCTCCCTGATCTCTAGCGCCCTTTGATAGAATCGAAGGGCTTCCCGATTGCGCCCTTGATCGTGATAAAGAGCAGCGAGGTTTCTCAGGGCAGTCGCCACAGTAGGATGTTCCGGGCCCAACAGCCGCGTCCAGATAGCGAGAGCCCTTTGGTATAACGGTTCAGGACTGACGTCTCCCCTCCGGACTCTGAGGATCTCCGCCAGATTGTTCAGACTCATGGCAACATCGGGATGGTCCGGCCCGAGTTCCTTTTCCCTGAGAGCTAGGGCCTTTCGCAAAAGCGGCTCGCTCTTATCGTACTCAGCCTGGTCAAAATAGATGAGGCCCAGGTTGTTCAGGCTGGTGGCAACTTCAGGGTGCTCGCTTCCAAATACCTTCTCCCGGATTGACAACGCCTGACGGCAAAGAGACTCTGCTTCACGCAGGCGTCCCTGAGAACGCAGACACATTGCCAGATTGTTAAACGCCACAGCAACGTTCAGGTGCTCTTGGCCGAGGCTCTCCTTCCAGATTCGGAGAGCTTGTTGATAAAGCTCCACGGCTCGAGTGTAGTCTCCTTGGGCCTCCAACAATTCCGCTTGGTTATTCAACAGTGTGGCAACATTGGGGTGTCTGGGGCCCAAGTTTTGTTTTGTCACTTCCAGAGCCTGTTTGTAGAAGGCTTCTGCCTGCTCCCACTCTCCCTGAATCCGGAAGAGTTCTGCCAGGTTGCCGAGACTTATCGCTACATTGAGATGCTGTGGTCCCAATGCCTCGACAAAAACCTCTCGTGCCCGTTGGTATAGGGGCTGAGCCTCGGCATACCGGCCCTCTGAACGCAGGAGTTCTGCCAGGTTATTCAAACTGACGCCCACATTCACATGCGCAGGCCCCAGCGACTTCTCCTGGATGGACAGGGCTCTGCGGTAAAGTGGCTCCACCTGGGCATATTTGCCTTGCGCACGCAGTAACTCAGCGAGGTTTCCCAGCCCCGTCGCCACGTCAGGGTGGTTCGGTCCCAGACAATCTTCCCAAAGAGACAAGGCCTGGCGGGTCAGAGGCTCAGCGAGCTGATACCGTCCTTGAGTGAAGTAAAGAGCCGCCAAGTCATTCAGGTTCGTTGCCCTGCGGAGATCGTGATCCCCAAAGGCTTTAGTCATTGCCAGGGCATCCTGATATGCCTTCTCGGCCTCTCGAAGTTGTCCATCGGCTTGAAATCGATTCGCCTTTTTTAGGGTTCCCTCCCAGATTCCTTCCTCTGCCTTTGCTCCTTGGGCCAGAAACAACAGAAAGAGAATCTTCAGGAGCCGTTCAAATCTATTAGAATTCGGCACTATGGCCTCCTTTTCAAGCCCCTTCAGGTCTCCCTTGCTCCACTGCGGGTGACATCCGAATCGGGCGGCTTGTCTGCTAGCGGTTCTTCTGACCTGTAGATTGAAGGTGGGAGCGAAAAGGCGCAAGTTATGGAACGGTAAGCTAACGGTATCCTTACGTCGGGTTTGCTCTTGTAAAGCCCGCTGCAGGTGAGTTAAATTTGAATTAATTCCAAGTTCTGTCTCACAGTGTCGCGGAGTGAGGTATGCAATTGAGCCCGACCGCAAAAACAGATCGAGGTCGTCATGACCTGTTTAATCTTGATGAACCGACGATTGAACTGGTCCGGATTCAGCTTGACAAAATCCTGAGCAGTCGCGGATTCGTGCGGTCTGAGAGAATGATCCGCTTTTTGCGCTTCGCGGTTGAGCAAATGATTCAACGCCGGGAAGAGGTCCTCAAGGAGCATCTGATCGGAGTGGAAGTATTTGACCGAAAACCCTGCTACGATGCCGGCGCCGATCCGATTGTACGAGTTGAAGCCCGTAGATTGCGGACCAAGCTGAAGGACTATTACCAGGAAGAAGGCCGCAATGACCCGATTTGGATTGAGTTTCCAGTCGGGAGGTATGCCCCGGTTTTCAGCTGGTCCGTGTCTTCTCCCATTGCGGCCAGACCTGACCATCCCGCCCGGAATTCTCGTCCCGCGGGAAATGCTATAGCTGTTTTGCCCTTCGTGAATCTGAGTTCCGATCGAGGTAATGAGTATTTCAGTGACGGCCTGACCGAGGAGATAATCAATGCCCTGACGAGGCTGAAGGGCATGTACGTTGTGGCTAGAACTTCCGCCTTCCAGTTTAAAGGCAAGTCCTATGACATCCGGAATCTAAGGGAACAGCTCAATGTGCAAACCGTGCTGGAGGGTAGTGTCCGCAAAGCAGGCAAACGCCTCCGCATCGCGGTCCAGCTGATCGATGCATCGAATGGCTACCACCTTTGGTCGGAAACCTACGACCGGCAAATGAAAGACGTCTTTGTGCTCCAGGAAGAGATTTCTCGTTCGATCGTGGCTGCCTTGAAGCCACGGCTGGATACCGATACAGGAATCTTCCGATTCCGCCGGTCAGGAGAAAACTTGGAGGCATACCAGCTCTACCTCAAAGGGCGATTTCACTGCGTCAAGCGAACTGAGGAAGGACTCCTTAAGAGCGTCGAGTACTTCCAGAAGGCCATTCAGGCCAGCCCGGATTACGCCATTGCTTATGCTGGACTGGCCGAAGCGTTCAGTCTACTGGGACACAAGGGCCTTTCTCTTCCGAATGAAGTCATGCCAAAGGCCAAAGCTGCCGCGCTAAAGGCCCTCGAAATCGATGACCAGGTTGCCGAGGCCCACGTGTCTCTGGGGTTTGTAAAGTCAACCTATGATTGGGAATGGGTGGAAGCCGGCCGCCATTACGAGCTGGCACTCGAGATCCACCCGGGCAATGCCGAAGCGCACCACTGGTATGGTTCCGATTATTTGACGCCATTGGGAAGGCTGGATGAAGCCTTGTCAGAAATGCAACAAGCTCAATTCCTGGATCCGCTCTCCCTGGTTATCAACTCGGCCATGGGATTCGTCTTGATTTCCAAGCGACAGTATGAAGAAGCCATCGAGCACTACAAAAAATTATTCGAGCTGGATCCCTATTACTACCGGATCCATACGGGCCTGGGCCGGGCTTATGCAGGCAGAGGAATGCTCGATGAAGCGCTGGCGCATTTCAAAAAAGCCAGATCTTCCTCCGGGGATATCCCTTACGTCACCGGGATCCTGGCACATTGCCACACGCTGAGGGGAGAAAACAAGGAGGCCCGAAAGTTGCTCACCGAACTGCTGGACCTTTCGAAGAAACGATACATACCGTCAACCACCTTTGCTTTGATTTATGCAGGGCTCAATGAAGTGGATCGAGCATTTAATTGGCTGGAATTGGCATTCCAGAATCGTGAAGGGCCGTTAGTCTATATCAATGTTTACCCGACTTATGATTGCCTGCGCTCCGACCCCAGGTTTATCTCTCTGGTGAAGCGAATGCGGCTGGCAACCTGATCCATCGGAAGCCAGCAATTTTGCTAGGTTGCCATGGTCGGTGAACCGGTCAATCTCGCGGCGCATTTAACGCATAGAGCAATTGGACCAAGGCGGCGATTCCGGCACAATCATGTCGATTCGGCCTCAACGGCAGTGATGAGTGCTTTAATGTAGCCTAACGTGAAAGCAAAGGCTTGATATCCTTTAGGATCCACAGGAATCTTAGGGACATGATCAGGCATGACCATCCCTTGGTACCCGGTCTCCTTGTAGACTTTGAGAGCTTCTAGCATGTTCACATCGCCGTCATCGATGAAAGTCTCCTGGAACTTCAGGAAACCCCCGCGAATATTTCGGAAGTGAACATTGAAAATCTTGTTCCGACTGCCAAAATAGCGAATGACATCGAAGATCTCTTTGCCGGGGTCTTTGAGCATCTCAGAAACAGTTCCCTGGCAGAAGTTGAGACCATGATAGGGGCTTGGTGTGATTTCAATGAAACGCTTCAATCCCTCTACAGACCCCAACACGGTCTGGACACCCCGATACCCTTTGTCGGCCGGCATCCCCGGATCGTGGGGGTGGCAGGCCATTCGGACCCTGTATTCCTCCGCCACAGGGATCACACGACTCAAGAAATAAGTGATTCGTTCCCAGTAAGCATCCGCATCTACTGGGCCTGCTTCCGTGAGCAGGGGATCTTGTTTTGCCTGTTTGTATACAAAGGTACTATAGCTTGAGCGCCCCCTCCCAGGGGTCAGCACCGTCCGTACCACTCCGAGAATGCTCATATTGTATTTCAGCACAAGAACCCCCGCCCTGGCTGCGTTGCGGATCATCTGGCAGATGTCATCAATCTCCCGGTCCCGTTCTGGACTCTTGCCCAGCAGGATATTGGGGTTTTCAACTTCAGTGATGTAATTGGAACTGAGAGGCAACGGGACCATTTCCAGCTTGATCCCATAGGATTCTACCCGGTCTCTGAGGCGCATCAGGCCTTCCACGGACCACCTATCATCCAGTTGAGGGGACGGCAAGGAACTGCAAATATGATTGACGCCCAAGCAAGAGAGCACTTCCAGGATCTCATCTGAAGATCCTTGCTGCGTACCTACCTTAATCGAAGCACCCCGTGAAGTGTTTGGTCGGCTCATTACTGTAGAATGGAATTCCAAGGGAATCATTCCTGAACCGGCAGTTAATCCAGCCAGCAAAAAATTCCTCCGTCGCATAATTCTATCTCCCAAGACCCGGTATCAGAGTGTAGCAGACATTTCCTCCCAACAAGCAAAAGAGCTTGACAGGATCGTTATGGCAATATATATTAAGCTAGTTTAACGATCGATTTAATAGAATAAAATTTGGATTGACGGATTATGCTCTCCATGAAGGCAAAGTACGGCTTACGTGCCATGCTCTTCCTCGCTCGTGCGTATGGCCAGGGTCCAACCCTTATTTCTGAACTGGCTGAAAAGGAAGCGATACCCAAGAAGTTCCTGGAATTGATTCTTCTGGAATTGAGAAACAAGGGATACTTGCACAGCAAAAAGGGGAAAGGTGGCGGTTACTATATGGGAAGACCACCTCATTCCATTTCCTTTGGAGAGATAATTAGAATCCTTGATGGTCCACTGGCACCTATTCCATGCGTGAGCTTGACTGCTTACAGGCGTTGTCCCGATTGTCCGGACGAAAAGACCTGTGGGATTCGTGTGGTCATGAAGGAAGTCCGAGACGCCACAGCCAAGATTCTCGATGGGACAACGCTGGCCGATGTTCTCGTGCGGTCGGATCATTTGTTAAGTAGCACCCAAGAAGCGCTTACTTATCACATTTGACTCTTTTTTTAGTCAATAGTCTATTAAAAGAATAGGTAAAGTAGATATGTCAGACCCTCTATTCCCCAAGGCGCGAGTTAGCTTGGAATCAAAGATTGACGCCGAAATGCTCAAGAACATCATGAAAGCCATTCATCAGATCAACTACGGCTCTGTAGAGATTGTCATCCACGATTCAAGAATCGTTCAAATTGAACGGAAGGAAAAGATCCGCTTCGACAGCGATATCACTCGGGATCGGTCCTGAAGGCTGGATCCTCTGATTTGCGGTTTTACGAGCCCCTTCCAAACCACTGGCGGGCCAAGTAAGTTCGACCATTTCAACAGGGAAGATCTGACCAGACGACTGGAAGAATCCCCAGAATACGGAGATTCTCTCATGAAACGTCGCTGGATGTCAGTCTTGTCAGTTTTCGGCATCGTCCTTTGGTATGGGCTTGCCTGGTCTGCCCAGGCTCAGAGCACAAGCTCTGGCAGCACTCCTTCAGTGGAGGAACGCCTCGCTGCAATTGAAGGAAAACTGCGGAGTCTCGAGAGTCGAATGGATCAGGCACTCGGCAAAGGCGAACAGAAATCCAGCCAAGAGGAGTCCGCCGTGGAGTTACCCCTGCCCGAACGTCTCGATTCTCTCGACCAAGAACTGCGGATCATTGAGCGACGACGCGAGCTTGACGAGGAGAGCGTCGCAACCAAGGTCAAGGAAAATCCGATCGTCACTGCCAACGGGAAGGATGGCTTCGGGTTCAGGTCGGCAGACTCTAACTTTCAACTCAAGGTCGGTGGTTATGTCCAAGCCGATAGCCGATTTTTTTCCGATGACTCCCAAAGACTGGACACCAGCACCTTCGTTCTTCGGCGCGTTCGGCCTCTCTTCGAAGGAACCGTCTACAAGTACTTCGACTTCAGACTCATGCCAGATTTCGGGAACGGCCAGACCGTGTTGCAGGATGCCTATTTGGACTTCAACTATCTTCCTGGGGCCAAGATTCGCTTCGGCAAATTCAAGCCTCCGGTAGGCCTGGAGCGCCTGCAAGCCGCCAGGGACATCGACTTTGTGGAGCGTGGCTTTCCCACTGACTTGGTTCCAAATCGCGACCTCGGGGTGCAACTGATGGGGGACAACCTGGCAGGAGGGATATTCAATTATGCCCTAGGCATTTATAACGGAGTGCCGGACGGCATGATCGGCGATGTGGATACCAATAACACCAAGGACTTTGACGCCCGAGTCTTCGTCCATCCTTTCAGGAAAACAAGCATTGCGGGGCTGGAAGGACTCGGCGTCGGACTCTCGGGGACTAAAGGTAGTCAACAAGGGGCGCTCCCAACACTTAAGACCTCAGGACAGTCTACTTTTTTCAGCTATAGCCCAGGTGTCGTGGCATCTGGCGACCTTCACCGTCTATCTCCTCAAGCCTATTATTATTGGGGTCACTTGGGACTGTTGGCTGAGTATGTTCAGTCGGTGCAGGAGGTAAAACGCGCAACCACTTCGGGTGAAATAAAAAATCAAGCTTGGCAAGTGGAGGGGACGTTTGTGCTCACGGGTGAGAAGGCCTCCTATAGAGCAGTCACGCCGAAGAAGGCTTTTGATCCGACCAATAGAAGTTTTGGAGCCCTGGAATTGACGGGTCGCTACGGCCGACTCAACATTGACAATGATGCCTTCATCTTCAAGTTTGCCGATCCCACCAATTCTGCCAGCGAAGCCAATGCCTGGTTGGTAGGTCTTAACTGGTACTTCGCCCGGAACCTCAAGTTTGTGGTCAACTACGAACAAACCCATTTCAAGGGTGGAGGGCCTACGGGAGATCGGGAGACAGAGAAAGTGGTGCTCAGCCGATTTCAAATTGGCTTTTGAGTTTCTTGTCTGCCGTGACGGAACTTCAGTCCCGAGGAGATGAATATGCGACCAGACTATTTAATGAAAACCCTCCTCACCTTAATTTTGATTGTGGGGTTGGTTCTCCCCGAATTCGCCAAGGGGGTCCGGTAACTTTACTCAATGTCTCTTACGATCCCACACGGGAACTCTATGAGGAATACACCTCTATCGTCTGTTTCGCAACCGCCATCCCCGCTGGGGAGGGATGCGAGTCGGATTCCGAGATCTGGCGATCTGGTCCTTCCTGATGGCTTCGGCTCACGGAGCTAGTTTAATGATATTGCCGGTGCTTATGAAGATCTCGGTTGCCAATTCTCAGACCTCAAACTCGCCTTCCGAGCATTATCACCATCACGGAGTTGCTGTTGAAAGTCTATCGACCGGGTTGTTGGCGACCGCGGTCCACACCTTCGGATATCTTCTGATCACCGCTTTACTGGCCCTTTTGGTCTATGAGAAGCTGGGATTATCTTTGCTGCGAAAGGCTTGGGTCAACCTGGATCTGGTCTGGGCGGTGGCATTGATGGCAACTGGCTGCTTTGCTTTTTTGGTCTGATTTGATGTGAGCGCTCAAGGGGCCAGCAAATTCTGAGAGTCCCTCTTGCTTGGGGGATACCACGTAATGGGATAGTGCTGCGTGGTGGCTCCGCTAGGAGCCCGTTCCCTCCTATTCCCCGTTTAACTGACCCAGTACGACATCACAAGAATAGTCCTTGACAATCCGTGATTGCGTGTTACTATAATTCATACTTGATTATATAGATCAAGTAAATGTATATTCCCCTTGATTTTCAATTTCTTCGCTACAGGGTAAAGGTCGGAAGGGGAAAATACCCAATTCATCTTCTTGGGTTAGATAGTTAGATAGAGTCGTATCCCAGACTTCGTAAGGTTTGAAGAATGATTTGAAGAATGATTATGTTTCTCACGAGCGCTACTCAACCCGACCGAAAGAGCAGAACTTACTTGGGTTTGGGGGCTCCTCAGGAGAACTGCTGGCAACTACAGGTACTTCAAGTTCCCGGAAACTATGAATCCAGAATACTTCCACCGAGTTCGCAACTTTCCTGCAACTTTCAGTGCCGCCTGTCCGAGAACACCCCAGCCCTACGGATAGGTGAAGGATCCCAATCATCCCTGTCAACAACTTGGTTTTTAGGCTGTTGAAGCTGCTTTGGAGCCCGAGGCCCTCAGGTCCCATTTTTCAACAGATGTAATTCTGAGTCAGGTCGGGCCCCGAGAGTAAGGGTTGGGTTGAACGACGACAAGGAAACTCAAATGACACGGGAAACAAACATAGACGTCTGGCAGTCGAGTTTGAAGGGATGTTCGGCGGAGGAAATCCTGCTTTGGGCCTGGCAAAACTTCCAGCCGAAGGTTGCTTTTGCCTCTTCTCTGGGCTTGGAGGATCAAGTCTTGACTGACATGATTGCCCATTCGGTCCCGCGACTGCCGATTTTCACGCTGGACACGGGGAGACTTTTCCAAGAGAGCTACGACTTGCTGGAACGAACAGAGGCCCGTTATGGACTGAAGATACGCGTTTGCCAGCCTCTAGGATCTGAGGTGGAGGAAATGGTGAACCAGCACGGAGTCAATCTTTTCCGGCGGAGTGTGGAACAGCGCAAGCACTGCTGCTTCATTCGAAAGGTGCAGCCGTTAAAGAGGGCTCTATCAGGGCTGGAAGCCTGGATTTGCGGCTTACGACGGGAGCAGGCGGATAGCCGAAGCGGGTTGCAAGTCGTGGAATGGGATGAATCTAATAGATTAGTGAAAATCAGCCCGCTTGAAGATTGGAATGACACCGACGTCAAGGGTTACGTTCGTTCTCACAACGTGCCTTACAACCCTCTTCATGACAAAGGCTTTCCTTCGATCGGGTGTGCTTGCTGCACTCGTGCCGTTCAACAGGGGGAGGATATTCGAGCGGGACGATGGTGGTGGGAAAGCTCGGAGCACAAAGAGTGCGGCCTGCATTGGAGAAGAGGCGGGGTAGTGGCTGCCACTCCTGCTCCTGGAAGCCCTGCGGAAGGAAGGGTGCCCTCATGAGCAAAAACCAAGAGAAGTCAAAAGTCGAACAGATTAAAGAAAGCAGCCGGGGCCTACGGGGATCCATCGTGGAAGAACTGGGCCAGGAAGGGCCGGTCTTTTCAGCCCAAAGCACGACGCTGCTGAAGTTTCACGGGATTTACCAACAGGAGGATCGGGACCAGCGCAAAGAACGATCGAGATTGAGAATGGAAAAGGCTCACCAGTTCATGGTCCGGATCAAAAACCCAGGAGGAGGAAAATTCTCACCGGAACAATGGCTGGCTCTTGACCGTGCGGCAGACCTTTATGGCAACAATAGTCTCAGACTGACGTCGCGGCAGGACGTCCAGTTCCACGGAGTTGGAAAGAGGAATCTGCGCCAGTTGATCCGGCTTCTAGATTCCCAACTCATCTCGACCTACGGTGCCTGCGGGGACGGGGTCCGCAATACCCTCGCCTGTCCAGTCAGCTCCATCCGCGAAGATACCTGCTTTGATGGCCTAGTCTGGGCCAGGCAAATTGCACAGCGGTTCGCCTTCCGGTCGACAGCCTATTACGAAATCTGGCTGGACGGAGAATCCCTTACACCAGTGACTGAAGAACCGCTTTACGGGAAAACCTACCTTCCCCGGAAACTGAAGATTGCCATCGCCGATCCCCACGATAACTGTGTGGACGTCTACACCAACGACATTGGGATTATTCCGGCCTTCCGGGAGACACAGCTGATCGGTTTCCATCTCCTGGTGGGGGGCGGGTTGGGCAGCACCCACGCCAAGAAGGAAACCTATCCCCGTCTGGCCACTCCCCTTTGCCTGGTGTCGGCTGCAGAGATGGTCGATGTGGTAGAAGCTATCATCGCGACCGAGCGCGACTTGGGAGACCGGCAAAACCGCAAGCATGCGCGTTTGAAGTACCTGGTAGAGGAAATGGGCATAGCCGATTTCCGCAGGGAAACTGAAGCCCGATTGGAAAGACGACTCTCAGAATCTCCACCGATAGTCCTAGGCCATGCCGAGACCCATCTGGGCTGGCATCGACAGAATAATTCGGAATTGCACTATGTAGGGCTTTTCGTCGAGAACGGGCGGGTGAGAGACTTCGATGGAATAGGATTCAGGTCCGGCCTGCGCGAGATTGCCGGACGGTTCCGCCCCAATATTCTGCTGACCCCCCGGCAGGATCTCGTCCTTTGCGATATTCCCGGTTCCGCTGTCCGGGAAATCCAGTCGGCGCTGCGCCATTTCGGGATTGCACCTGAACAAGAATACTCCCCGCTTCGCTTGCGCAGTATGGCATGCCCGGCTCTGCCCACTTGCGGGCTGGCCATCACGGAAGCTGAGAGGAGGCTGCCCGGACTAGTGACCGAATTGGAAAGGCGAGGTTTCGGAAATGAAGCGGTCGTGATGCGAATGGCGGGGTGCCCTAATTCCTGTTCTCGTCCCCCTGTGGCCGAAATCGGACTGATCGGTAAGAGTGTCAACGGCTATCACGTATATGTTGGGGGCAGCAACGCCGGAACCCGTTTGGCTCAGCTCTACCAGGAGGACGTACCGTCAGAACAGCTGGCAGACCTCATCGAGGAGCTCTTCACTGCGTACCGGAAGCACCGCGTGTCTGAAGAGGCTTTCGGAGACTGGGCGAACCGCACTGGAATCCCGCAACTCTGTCAGCTTTGCCGTCGCCCCATAACGAATTCCTTTGCTGGCCAAAATCTCGAACCAGCCAGGTAATTATGCGTTATTTCCCCATTTATCTCGATATTCAAGGTCGGCGCTGCCTGGTGATCGGTCAGGGCCGGCTCGCTGACGAAAAAGAGGCCATCCTGCGACGGGCAGGAGCGTCGGTTTGCCGCATCGCTACTTTTAATGCTGCGGAAGCCCGGGAAGCTTATTTGATTGTGGCGATCTGTGAAACCCAGGAGGAAGGGGGAATGATCCGCCGATTTGCTGAAGAACACCAAATATTGGTCAATGTGGTTGACCAGATTGCCAACTGCAACTTCATTGCGCCGGCGATTGTGGAACGCGGAGACTTGACGATCGCCGTTTCTACGTCCGGGAAGTGTCCTGCCCTGGCCCGCCGGCTCCGGCAGCAACTAGAACAGGAAATTGGACCCGAGTATGCCTCTTACCTGGAGCTGCTTGGAGAGACTCGGCTTATCGTCAAGCAGCAACTGGCTGAGTTTGGCCGGCGCAGAGCATTCTATCAGCGCTTGCTGGAGGGCAATCTTCTAGTAACCTTCAGGAACGAGGGGTATCAAAGCGCCCAAGCAAGGATCCTTGAAGAGTTGCAGCGGTTTCTTCGAGAGGCAGCCTGATTGATTTGAATTTGCAGATGGGAGAGTACTTTTATGAAAATGGCCTGAAGGGCCATAAGAAAATAGCCCAGGGCACAGCGGGCGAGAAGCAGGAGCCGGTAGGCGACTGTCGACCGCGACGCCCTGGGCTACTCTCCTTCGCCCACTTCGTGGGCTGGATGCCATTTTCATCCGCGGTGGTGAAATTGAAAAAGGTCATGGCCTCCTTCAATAAGGAAAATGCCAATGGATCATCTGGAAAAACTGGAAGCCAAGAGCGTGTACATCCTTCGGGAGGCTTACCGGGATTTCAAGAACCTCTGTATGTTGTGGTCGATAGGCAAGGATAGTACGGTCCTGGTGTGGCTGGTACGGAAAGCTTTCTTCGGACACGTCCCGATGCCCCTGGTGTACATTGATACTCATTTCAAGATTCCGGAGATGATTGCCTATCGTGACCGTCTAGCCCTGGAATGGAAGCTCCAGATGATTTACGGAGAAAATCGCGAGGCACTCAATCAGAAACGCACA